>CAVVWZ010000040.1:0-9977 GCA_963752035.1 uncultured delta proteobacterium
GAAAAACCCTTCAAACAAGACTTTAAATTTGTCAGCCTTCTGATCTGTTAAGAGGGGTGCATATATTTCATCTTCATCCGGCTCATAGGGTTTAACAATATTTGGTAAATGCTTTGCAAACTGGGCATTCATCTCCTTTGATGATAGATACCCAATTTCATTAAGGCTATGAGTGTGATAAGGAATCCGCTTAGATGGGCAGGAATGAGCTTCGTGTTGTTTTGATGCGCAGTAAAAGCATTCACTCTCTACAATCAGTTTTTCAATATTTTTAGGAAGCTCAATAGTTCTTTTGCCTGAAGACTCCATGAGGAGTTTATAAAGCATAGTCCCATCCTGCAGGCTTACGGGAAGCGGGAGAAAATTGAGGGATAAGTTATCTTTGACTATTTGGTAGGTTGATTGAGTAAGATAAATCTCCAGACTACCCGCCTTTTTCCGTGCCTCTTCTGCTTCTTCTCCCCCATGAATCTCAACTTCTTCCACAAGGATTCTGCCGGTATGAATACCAATATGGAAAGACTGGTTTCTCTGTTGTAATAGAGGAAAGATTTCTACTGCAGCTTCAAGTGCCGTTTCTGCATATTCGAAAACCGCTTGCAGCCTCCAGTCAGGGTCTATCGTGGTTCTAAAGGCCTTATCACGCACGGCCTGCTCTACATAGGTAAAGATGCCGGAAGAATCATTATCTCTTTTCTCATCCGATCTGTTTTCTTGACTTCTTTCTTGCCGGTCAATCAGAGCAAGGGAGAGAACGGTCATTTCTTTTTCTTCTATCTGCTCTTCTTCCTGCCATCGCACTACATAGGCTTTAAGGGTCACATTACTGTAATACGGCTTATCAGTTTTGAGAGGAAAAAACATCAGATCATCTGCTGTTTTAAGTTTGCCGTATATGGATTCGCCTACCACTATTTGTTCGGATTCCCCGACTGAAACAAGTTTTGATGCCACATTAACCACATCACCGAACACATCATCTTTTTCTATTATCCCATTACCAAAATTAATGCCTATTCGGATACGTATGGGATCCTCATCAGGTTTTGTAGCATTATAGGAGAAGAGCTTTCTCTGCATTGCTATACCTGCAAGAACGGCTGTTTTGGGATCGTTAAAGGTTGCCATAATGGAATCCCCAACAGTCTTTACGATAGTTCCCTTATGTTTCTCAATAATGGGAAAGAGCATATCATAGTGACGTTGCATCATGAGGCGTCCAGCAATGTCACCATGAATCTTAAAAAAAGTTGTGGACCCCCGGATATCGGTAAAGAGGACCGCTATTTCCCGGGTTAAACGCTTATGAAGCTCCTCATCGAGCTCCGCAACACGTTTAATCAGGTCATCGGCTTCTTTATCGGGTCTTCTCCGTCCATTAGGCAGTTGAGTACTACTCACCTGCTCCTCCTCACTTGGATTAGTAGATCTATCAAATCGATTGACAGTGAAATAATCAGCATTAACTGTTTATAACGCAGGATAGAAAGCAAATAATTTAATAATTTTAAGGAGTTTTGAACATGCACTCACCCTATAGTTATCGTCATTTTAGACTCAAAACTCAAAATAAAAATAAAATTTCCTATCTATTTGGCTTTGATGCGGTTTTTAAGCACTAGGGTGATTTTTTCCATGACTTTTCTAACTCATTTTGCTAATTATAAGAGTTAAACAACACGTCAGGTTAACTGTTTCAGAGGTATGTGCCCTTATGGAAGAATTTCGCAGAATCAAACGTTTACCACCCTATGTATTCAGTATTGTTGATGCCCTCAAGATTGAAGCCCGCAGGAAGGGCGAAGACATTATAGACCTGGGCATGGGTAATCCCGATATCCCCACACCGCAACCCATCGTTGATAAGCTCATTGAGGCAGTTGCAAATCCCCGCAATCATCGCTATTCGGCATCTAAGGGTATTTACAAGCTGCGGCTGGCCATTGTTAACTGGTATAAACGAAGATACAATGTTGACTTAGACCCCGATTCCGAAGCAATTGTAACCATTGGGGCCAAGGAGGGACTGGCCCACCTTGCACTATCAACCATAAGTTCCTGGAGATCTTGTTCTCGTTCCGACACCGGCATATCCTATACACTCCCTACTCTGTGTATCATAGCAGGCGGTGATCTTCACACCGTTCCCTTTAAAGAGGAAGGCGATTTTTTTCAGGATCTCATTAATGCAGTAAAGCAAACCTGGCCTCAGCCAAAAATGCTCATCCTCTCGTTTCCCCACAACCCAACCACCAGGGTTGTTGATATTGATTTCTTTCAGAAAGTTGTGGATTTTGCCAAGGAAAACAACCTTATTGTTATTCACGATTTAGCCTATGCTGACATGGTTTTTGACGGTTATCAGGCCCCCAGCTTTTTACAGGCCAAAGGAGCAAAGGAAGTAGGAGTAGAGCTCTTTTCCCTTTCCAAGAGTTACAGCATGCCCGGTTGGAGGGTTGGATTTTGCGTTGGCAATCCCCACCTGATAGGTGCCCTCACCAGACTGAAAAGCTACTATGACTATGGTATTTTCCAACCCATTCAGATCGCCAGCATTATTGCTCTGAATGAACTTGAGACCCATGTGACGGACATTGTCACTGAATACCGTCACCGCCGGGATACCTTAATCGATGGATTACACAGGGGAGGATGGATCATAGATAAGCCAAAGGCAACCATGTTTGTATGGGCCAAAATCCCTCCACAATTTGCCGCTATGGGTTCTCTGGAATTTTCTAAATTTCTGCTTAAAGAGGCAAAAGTTGCAATCTCCCCCGGCATTGGTTTTGGAGAGTCCGGTGAAGGATACGTCCGGTTTGCTCTGGTTGAAAATGAACACCGAATCAACCAGGCCGTGAGAGGAATCAGGAAACTGTTGTGATCTGCTAAACAAAACACCTTCAAAAAGGTTGTAGCATGAAAAAAATTACTATTGGTATTGTAGGGTTTGGTACAGTAGGGACCGGAGTGATCAAGATACTGCGTAACAACAAGGCACTTATAAACAACCGCCTTGGCACACCCATTGAAATTAAAAAGATTGTGGACCTGGACATCAAGTCCGACCGGGGTGTCCGTCTGCGAAAAGGGGTTTTGTCAAAGAATGTGAAAGATATTATAAACGATCCATCAATTGATCTGATTGTAGAATTAATTGGCGGTGTTAATGCCGCCAGGTCAATTTTACTCGATGCAATTAAACAGGGCAAACATATTGTAACAGCAAACAAGGCCCTCCTCGCATCACACGGATTGGAACTCTTAAACGCTGCCCACAAACGGGGTGTCGATATTGGCTTTGAGGGAAGCGTAGCAGGCGGTATCCCTATCATTGGAGCCCTTAAGGAAGGCTTAACCGGCAATCGCATTAGCTGTATCCTGGGTATCTTAAACGGTACTGCAAACTACATCCTCACTAAAATGACCGATGAAGGTGGTAAATTCAGCGATATCCTGCAGGATGCCAAAAACCAGGGTTATGCGGAAAGTGACCCTACCCTTGATGTGGATGGTCTGGATACTACCCACAAGTTATCAATTCTCAGAAGCATAGCCTATGGCACGGTAAATTCATACGAAGATATTTACACCGAAGGAATATCTCATATTGAGCCTATCGATATTGAATTTGCCAGGGAACTGGGCTATAGAATAAAGCTTTTAGCCATAGCGCGGGAAATAAACTCCCAAGTCGAGGCACGTGTCCATCCAACCCTCATACCACACGACCACCTGCTCTCCAAGGTTGATGGAACCTATAACGCCATTTTTATTGATGGCAATGCTGTGGGCCCCAGCATGTTTTATGGTAGGGGTGCCGGAATGATGCCTGCCGCCAGCGCGGTGGTCAGCGACATCATTGATCTTTCACGTAACATTATCTGCGGCATTTCTCAACGGATACCTCTCTTCTCATATCAAAAGGACCACCTGAAAAAAATTGTAATTAGAAATATCCAGGAGGTTGAAACACGCTACTATTTGCGATTTACCGTCTTCGACCGACCGGGTGTCCTGTCAAAAATTTCCGGAATTCTGGGAAAACATAAAATCAGTATTCACTCGGTTATCCAAAAGGGCAGGCGCACAAAGGGTACGGTTTCTATCTTTTTATTATCCCACCAGGCCCGTGAAGCATCCATCAGAAAAGCCCTCCATGAAATAGACCGTCTTTCTGTTGCCCAGGAAAAAACAATGCTGATTAGAATCGAAGACCAAATATAGCATCGACCGGTAATTAATTATCACTTTTCAAAAACGCTGAACAGATGAAATACATCATTCTACTCGGGGATGGCATGGCAGATTATCCCCTCCCTGAATTAAACAACCGGACACCCCTTCAGGCTGCACAAACCAGATGGATGGATACCATTGCCCGCCGTGGAACACTGGGTATGGTCCAAACCATCCCTTCCGGCCTTGTTCCCGGTAGTGATATCGCTAATTTAAATATTTTAGGCTATGACCCTACCCGCTATCTCACCGGCAGGGCAGTTTATGAGGCAGCCAGTTCCGACGTAATACTTGATTCTCATGATGTTGCCTTCCGCTGCAATCTTGTCACGATTAATGAAACCGGTGGCACTTCCATAATGGAAGATTACAGTGCAGGCCACATTACCACCCCTGAAGCCAGTACAATTATATCCGAACTTGATCGAGAGCTGGGTAGTGACACAATGCGCTTTTATCCCGGTATCAGTTACAGGCACCTGATGGTTTGGAAAAACGGTGCTGTTGGTATACAAACTACCCCACCCCATGACATTTCCGGAAAAAACATTTCCTCCTATCTCCCTCAGGGAGATAAATCGGAGAAGATCAAGCAGGTGATGAGAGACGCACGTACCATTTTAGCGGAAAACCCGACCAACAAAGAGAGAATTGCAGCCTCCAAGCGTCCTGCAAATGCAATCTGGCTTTGGGGACAGGGCAGTCCTATTAATCTGCCCTCCTTCAGGGAAAAGTATGGTTTAACGGGCTCGGTAATCTCTGCAGTAGACCTGAAGGATGGCAGCTTAATAGGACTGCCCTGTCCCCAGAGCCAGATCGCATTAGCAGGAGGCTTGGAGGCTGCAATTCTCTCCTTGTTGGTCAGGCTTTCCGCTAAAATGGTACGTGCGTCTGACATCACCTGCTTGATCTTCTCCGATTCATCTCCCTGAGGGAGATAGGAGGAAATGTTTTTTTCCGAAATGTCATGGGGTGGGGTAGTTTCTATACCAACAGCACCGTTTTTCCAAACCAACAGGTGCCTGTAACTGATACCGGGATAAAAGCGCATTGTGTCACTTCCCAGTTTTCGATCAAGTTCGGATATGATTGCACGGGCCTCAGGGGTGGTAATGTGGCCTGCACTGTAATCTTCCATTGTACAAGCGCCACCGGTTTCATTAATAGTGACAAGATTGCAGCGGAAGGCAACATCATGAGAATCAAGTTTTACGCCGGAACTGGCTGCCTCATAAACTGCCCTGCCGGTGAGATAGCGGGTGGGGTCATATCCTAAAATATTTAAATTAGCGATATCACTACCGGGAACAAGGCCGGCAGGGATGGTTTGAACCATACCCAGTGTTCCACGGCGGGCAATGGTATCCATCCATCTGGTTTGTGCAGCCTGCAGGGGTGTCTGGTTATGTAATTCAGGGAGAGGATAATCTGCCATACCATCCCCGAGTAGAATAATGTGTTTCATCTGTTCAGCGTTTTTGAAAGGTGATCATTGATTAACGGTCGATGCTATATTTGGTCTTCGATTCTAATCAGCATTGTTTTTTCCTGGGCAACAGAAAGACGGTCAATTTCATGAAGCGCTTTTCTGATGGATGCTTCACGGGCCTGGTGGGTTAATAAAAAGATAGAAACCGTACCTTTGGTGCGCCTGCCTTTTTGGATAACCGAGTGAATACTGATTCTATGTTTTCCCAGAATTCCAGAAATTTTTGAAAGGACAGCCGGACGGTCGAAGACGGTAAACCGCAAATAGTATCGTGTTTCAACCTCCTGGATATTTTTAATTGCTATTTTTTTCAGGTGATCCTTTTGATATGAGAAGAGAGGTATCCGTTGAGAAATGCCACAGATAATGTTACGTGAAAGATCAATGATGTCGCTGACCACCGCGCTGGCGGCAGGCATCATGCCGGCACCCCTACCATAAAACATGCTGGGGCCCACAGCATTGCCATCAACAAAAATAGCATTATAGGTTCCATCAACCTTGGAGAGCAGGTGGTCGTGCGGGATGAGGGTTGGATGTACACGTGCCTCGACTTGTGAGTTTATTTCCCGCGCTATGGCTAAAAGCTTTATTCTGTAGCCCAGTTCCCTGGCAAATTCGATATCGATAGGCTCAATATGAGATATTCCTTCGGTGTAAATATCCTCGTAGGAGTTTACCGTGCCATAGGCTATGCTTCTTAGAATTGATAACTTGTGGGTAGTATCCAGACCATCAACATCAAGGGTAGGGTCACTTTCCGCAAAACCCTGATTTTTGGCATCTTGCAGGATATCGCTGAATTTACCACCTTCATTGGTCATTTTAGTGAGAATGTAGTTTGCAGTACCGTTTAAGATACCCAGGATACAGCTAATGCGATTGCCGGTTAAGCCTTCCTTAAGGGCTCCAATGATAGGGATACCTCCTGCTACGCTTCCCTCAAAGCCAATATCGACACCCCGTTTGTGGGCAGCGTTTAAGAGTTCCAATCCGTGTGATGCCAGGAGGGCCTTGTTTGCCGTTACAATATGTTTGCCCTGTTTAATTGCATCGAGTAAAATTGATCCTGGCTGCATTAACACCACCAATTAATTCTACAATCAGATCAATTGATGGATCATTTATAATATCTTTCACATTCTTTGACAAAACCCCCTTGCGCAGACGGACACCCCGGTCGGACTTTATATCCAGGTCCACAATCTTTTTAATTTCAATGGGTGTGCCAAGGCGGTTGTTTATAAGTGCCTTGTTGTTACGAAGTATCTTGATCACTCCGGTCCCTACTGTACCAAATCCTACAATACCAATAGTAATTTTTTTCATCCTACAACCTTTTTGAAGGTGGTTTGTTTAGCAGATCACAACAGTTTCCTGATTCCTCTCACGGCCTGGTTGATTCGGTGTTCATTTTCAACCAGAGCAAACCGGACGTACCCTTCACCGGACTCTCCAAAACCAATGCCGGGGGAGATTGCAACTTTTGCCTCTTTAAGCAGAAATTTAGAAAATTCCAGAGAACCCATATCGGCAAATTGTGGAGGGATTTTGGCCCATACAAACATGGTTGCCTTTGGCTTATCTATGATCCATCCACCTCTGCGTAATCCATCGATTAAGGTATCGCGGCGGTGACGGTATTCTGTGACAATGTCCGTCACATGGGTCTCAAGTTCATTCAGAGCAATAATACTGGCGATCTGAATGGGCTGGAAAATACCGTAGTCATAGTAGCTTTTAAGTCTGGTCAGGGCACCTATCAGGTGAGGATTGCCAACGCAAAATCCTACCCTCCAGCCAGGCATGCTGTAACTCTTGGAAAGGGAAAAGAGTTCTACTCCTACTTCCTTTGCTCCTTTGGCCTGTAAAAAACTGGGGGCCTGATAACCGTCAAAAACCATGTCAGCATAGGCTAAATCGTGAATTACGATAAGGTTGTTTTCCTTGGCAAAATCCACAACTTTCTGAAAGAAATCAATATCAACAACCCTGGTGGTTGGGTTGTGAGGAAACGAGAGGATGAGCATTTTTGGCTGAGGCCAGGTTTGCTTTACTGCATTAATGAGATCCTGAAAAAAATCACCTTCCTCTTTAAAGGGAACGGTGTGAAGATCACCGCCTGCTATGATGACAGAGTAGGGGTGTATAGGATATGCCGGTGTCGGAACGAGAACCAAATCTCCGGAACTTATGGTTGATAGTGCAAGGTGTGCCAGTCCTTCCTTGGCCCCAATGGTTACAATTGCTTCGGAATCGGGGTCTAAGTCAACATTGTATCTCCGTTTATACCAGTTAACAATGGCCAGGCGGAGCTTGTAAATACCCTTAGATGCAGAATAGCGATGATTGCGGGGATTTGCAACTGCCTCAATGAGCTTATCTACGATGGGTTTCGGTGTGGGGATATCGGGATTACCCATGCCCAGGTCTATAATGTCTTCGCCCTTCCTGCGAGCTTCTATCTTGAGGGCATCAACGATACTGAATACATAGGGTGGTAAACGTTTGATTCTGCGAAATTCTTCCATAAGGGCACATACCTCTGAAACAGTTAAGCTGAAGTGTTGTTTAGCACATATAAATACCAAAATGAGTTAGAAAAGTCATGGAAAAAATCACATTAGTGCTTAAAAACTGTTTCAAAGCCAACTAGATAGGAAATTTTATTTTTATTTTGAGTTTTGAGTCCAAAGTGACGATAACTATAGGGTGAGTGAATGTTCAAAACTCATTAAAATTATTAAATTATTTGCTTTCTGTCCTGCGTTATAAACAGTTAATGCTGATTATTCCCCTGTCAATCGATTTGATAGACCTATTAATCCACGTGAGGAGGAGCAGGTGAGTAGTACTCAACTGCCTAATGGACGAAGAAGACCCGATAAAGAAGCCGATGATCTGATTAAACGTGTTGCGGAGCTCGATGAGGAGCTGCATCAGCGTTTAACCCGGGAGATAGCGGTCCTCTTTACCGATATCCGGGGATCCACAACTTTTTTTAAGATTCATGGTGACATTGCAGGACGTCTCATGATGCAACGTCACTATGATATGCTCTTTCCCATTATTGAAAAAAATAAGGGAAGTGTCGTAAAGACCGTTGGGGATTCCATTATGGCAACCTTTAACGATCCCAAAACAGCCGTTCTTGCAGGTATAGCTATGCAAAGAAAGCTCTTCTCCTATAATGCTACAAAACCTGATGAGGATCCCATACGTATCCGAATAGGTATTAATTTTGGCAATGGGATAATAGAAGATGATGATGTGTTCGGTGATGTTGTTAATGTAGCATCAAAACTTGTTTCAGTCGGGGAATCTGAACAAATAGTGGTAGGCGAATCCATATACGGCAAACTTAAAACAGCAGATGATCTGATATTTTTTCCTCTCAAGACGGATAAACCGTATTACAGTAATGTGACCCTTAAAGCATATGCAGTGCGATGGCAGGAAGAAGAGCAGATAGAAGAAAAAGAAATGACTGTTCTCTCCCTTGCACTGATTGACCAGAAAGAAAGCAGTCAGGAAAACAGACCGGATCAGAAAAGAGGTAATGATTCTTCCAGCATCTTTACCTATGCAGAACAGGCCGTTCGTGATAAGGCCTTTCGAACCACGATAGACCCTGACGGGAGGCTGCAGGCGGTTTTCGAATATGCAGAAACGGCACTTGAGACTGCAGTAGAAATATTCCCTCTTTTACAACAGAGAAACCAGTCATTCCATATTGGTATTCATACCGGTCGAATCCTTGTGGAAGAAGTTGAGATTCATGGGGGAGAAGAAGCAGAAGAAGCACGGAAAAAGGCGGGTAGTCTGGAGATTTACCTTACTCAATCAACCTACCAAATAGTCAGAAGATAACCTATCTCTCAATTTTCTTCCGCTTCCCGTTAGCCTGCCGGATGGGACAATGCTTTATAAGCTCCTCATGGAGTCTTCAGGCAAAAGAACTATTGAGCTTCCTAATAATATTGAAAAACTGACTGTTGAGAGTGAATGCTTTTACTGTGCATCAAAACAACACGAAGCTCATCTCCTGCCCATCTAAACGGATTCCTTATCACACCCATAGCCTTAATGAAATCGGGTATCTTTCATCAAAGGAGATGAACGCCCAGTTTGCAAAGCATTTACCCAATATTGTCAAACCCTATGAGCCGGATGAAGATGAAATATATGCCCCCCTCTTAACAGATCAGAAGGCTGATAAATTTAAAGTCTTATTTGAAGGATTTTTCGA
>CAVVWZ010000041.1:0-3088 GCA_963752035.1 uncultured delta proteobacterium
GGGAACTATCGTAAAGACGGTTGGGGATTCCATTATGGCAACCTTTAACGATCCCAAAACAGCCGTTCTTGCAGGTATAGCAATGCAGAGAAAGCTCTTCTCTTATAATGCTACAAAACCTGATGAGGATCCCATACGTATCCGAATAGGTATTAATTTTGGTAATGGGATAATAGAAGAAGATGATGTGTTCGGTGATGTGGTTAATGTAGCATCAAAACTTGTTTCAGTCGGGGAATCTGAACAAATAGTGGTAGGCGAATCCATATACGGCAAACTTAAAACAGCAGATGATCTGATGTTTTTTCCTCTCAAAACGGATAAGCCGTATTACAGTAATGTGACCCTTAAAGCATATGCAGTGCGATGGCAGGAAGAAGAGCAGATAGAAGAAAAAGAAATGACTGTTCTCTCCCTTGCTCTGATTGACCAGAAAGAAAGCAGTCAAGAAAACAGATCGGATGAGAAAAGAGATAATGATTCTTCCAGCATCTTTACCTATGTAGAGCAGGCCGTGCGTGATAAGGCCTTTAGAACCACGATAGACCCTGACTGGAGGCTGCAAGCGGTTTTCGAATATGCAGAAACGGCACTTGAAACTGCAGTAGAAATCTTTCCTCTTTTACAACAGAGAAACCAGTCTTTCCATATTGGTATTCATACCGGTCGAATCCTTGTGGAAGAAGTTGAGATTCATGGGGGAGAAGAAGCAGAAGAGGCACGGAAAAAGGCGGGTAGTCTGGAGATTTATCTTACTCAATCAACCTACCAAATAGTCAAAGATAACTTATCCCTCAATTTTCTCCCGCTTCCTGTGAGCCTGCAGGATGGGACAATGCTTTATAAACTCCTCATGGAGTCTTCAGGCAAAAGAACTATTGAGCTTCCTAAAAATATTGAAAAACTGATTGTAGAGAGTGAATGCTTTTACTGCGCATCAAAACAACACGAAGCTCATTCCTGCCCATCTAAGCGGATTCCTTATCACACCCATAGCCTTAATGAAATTGGGTATCTTTCATCAAAGGAGATGAACGCCCAGTTTGCAAAGCATTTACCAAATATTGTTAAACCCTATGAGCCGGATGAAGATGAAATATATGCACCCCTCTTAACAGATCAGAAGGCTGACAAATTTAAAGTCTTATTTGAAGGGTTTTTCGAGATCAATGAGGTGTTTCAACTCCGTTTCCTCCGGAAAGTCTGGAGTTCAGAAACTAACGATTGGAATAACTTTTCACTGGCACCTCCTCAGAAAAGAAGTGGTGGATTTCCCTGGTTGGGTGAAGATAGCCTGAGAGTTTCTAAACACAGTGAAGCGCTTGCAATGTTTAACAAAGCATTGATTCACGATATTGAAGATTATAGACCACACACAGGCCTTGGCTTTTTAGCAATTGAGAAAAGAGATCTTGTTAAAGCCGCACATCACTTTCAAAGAGCAGTGTCCTGCACCTCTATCCCCCTTCAAAAGAGCTATATTTTCCTGCTCCTGTCCAGGATTTATGAGCTGAGGGGTAATCTTGATGATGCATTGGACACTGTAAGAGAGAGTCTCCTGACTTCTCCTCACTTTGTTGAGGCCACCTATAGGCAGGCTGTGCTTTTAGCCAAAAAGGGGAATGTTCGCAATGCAATTTCTATTCTTAAAAATCTTTTGACGACAAAACCGGAATATTATCTTAAGGTATTAATTGATCCAAGCTTAACGTCAATAAAAAATGAGCTGGACAGTTTAACAAATGAGATCTTTAAGTATACCCATACTCAGGCATCCGAGAATATAAAAAGCATTAAGAAGAGTCTCGCGGATCATGGAGAATGGTTTAGCAAGGATGATTATGAGTATAAAACGGCAGCTAAAATTCTTGATCAAACAGTAAACCTTTTTGAAGGGAACAGTTACTTCGGATTATTAGATGTTATCAGTTACGGTCTTGATATTAAGGATAAACTTCGCTCTGCACTTAAAAACAGACGCAGATCTATCAGGAAAAATCTCAATTCACTCCGAACCATTGAAGATGAGTATGATGAATTTCTGGATAGATACTGTTATAAAAGTCTTATCAACTACAGTGATACCAACCTTTTGAAAAAATATGGTGACCTGCTTGATAAGGCACGTGCAGCCGCTACCATTGAATCAGCAGAAAGCCTGCGGGAAGCTCAGGTATTCATAAAGGAACTATTTGCATTATCTAAACGGATAGGTACAAATCGAAAGAAGCTGCATTTTTTAAAAATGACCCTTTTTTCAACCGAATGTTTCGCTAAATTAATCTCCCGTTTTTTTCTCTGGTCTTTTGCAGTCAGTGCAATTTTTTGCCTGGTACTCGTAGGCTATGAGGCTTATTCATCATCCCTTTCTGCTTTTGGTCAAGAAGCACTATCTGATTATTTCAAATTCAGTTCCTTTTGTGGTACACTTTTTGGTGCCGGTGCCGGCGTTTACTGGATATACAACAATTTTGATCACCTTTATTCCAAACTGAAATGATACCTCTATTGTTTGCATTTATTTTTGGTGCTGTTGTAGGAAGCTTCCTTAATGTTTGCATTTTCAGGCTTCCCCAGGACCAGTCTATTGTCTTTCCTTCATCACACTGTTTTTCATGCAAAAAGCCTGTTGCATTCTATGATAATATTCCCCTTGTCAGCTTTATGCTCTTGCAGGGAAAGTGCCGTAACTGCAAAACTCCACTGTCATATCAATATCCACTTGTTGAACTACTGACCGGGTTGACAGGTCTCGCATGTATGCTCAAATGGGGTATTACCCTTAATGCACTGACTATCTTTCTTTTTGTTGCTGCTCTTATCGTCATTACTTTCATTGATTTTGCCCATAAAATTATTCCAGATGTTATTTCCCTGCCTGGAATCCTTTATGGATTGCTCCTCTCTCTTGTTTTGACGAGAATAACCTTTCTGGATTCACTGCTGGGAGCCCTGCTCGGTGGAGGAAGTCTCCTATTGGTTGCCGGAGTATACTATCTCCTTACAAAGCAGGAAGGGATGGGACTGGGAGATGTTAAATTGCTTGCGATGATGGGTGCCTTCCTTGGCTGGAAATCCATTTTATTTA
>CAVVWZ010000042.1:0-22748 GCA_963752035.1 uncultured delta proteobacterium
GGGAACCGAAACCCTCTTCACCGGAGGGACAGGCACCAGTGGATGCAACGGGAGAGGTGCACGGGTCACCCGTCTGGACGGCAGTGACTGGAATCTCATCGTCGACTATTTTGTGGATGAAAACGACACCGGCACCAATGAAAACGGTTTTGGTGTAGCTGACAGCTTTCCTACCAGTAATTTTCAGGCCTGGAGCTGGGTAGAGTACGATAATCTCCTCTTTGTTTCGGTAATTAGACTCAAGGAAGGCAGTAGAGTAGTGTATACTGGCTACTGGATCTGATCTGGATGGGGCATGGAGTTACTCCATGGGTGGAGATGCCACCGTCCCCGATGGTTTCGGTGATGTGACCAACATCGGTTCCCACCTCTATGTCTTTGATTCAGCACTCTATTCAGGAACTATTGCAAATGCCGGATTTAATACCGGGTTTACCACTAACGGCGCAGACATCTGGAAAGGGACGGGACCGGGAACAGCAGTCAACTGGACCCGTGTGACCGGAGACGGTTTCGGAGACACAAGCATTATCCAGTTTGAAGGGTTCACAACCTTTAATAATGCTCTCCACGTTGCGGGCTCAAACATAATTTCATCCGGTTTTAATGGTGAACAGGCACCGGGATACTCCGGTGCAAAAGTATTCAGACTGGTTGCCGGACTGCCCGATGACAGGGATGAAGACGGCGTATTAGATGGCCAGGACAATTGTCCAACGGTACCCAACGGCAGCAGCGAAGGAACCTGTACCAGTGGTTACACAGGCGTATCCTGTACAACCAACGGGAACTGTGGGGTTGATGGATTTTGCAGTATAAACCAGGAGGATACTGACACGGATGGCGCCGGAGATGTATGCGATAACTGCCCTGACCTCTTCTCAACGAACACTCAGGACGACAATTTATCCCCCGGGTGGCAACAATTGTGGAGATGCCTGCGAGTGTGAAGGCAACTTCGACGGTGACCAGGACCAGGACGGAACTGATGCTGCAACCTTCAAGCTGGATTTTGGCAGAAGCCCATTCTCCAGCCCCTGTAATACACTGGAACCCTGTAATGGAGATTTCGACTGTGATGTGGATGTAGACGGCACGGATGCGGCCAAATTCAAAGAAGATTTCGGGAGAAGCTCATTTTCGAACCCCTGCCCGGATTGCTTAACTGTACCGTGGTGTGAATACTAGACGATTTTGGATTGCAGATTTGGGATTGCGGAAATAAAAAACAGGGGTAGTGTATAAAACTTATCATACTGTCATTGCGAGGAGGTTAAAACCGACGGAGCAATATCATGAAACGTTGAAAGCATCGAGAAAGAATAAGAAACCTATTGACAAAAAAAATATATATGAGATAGAATACTTCCATAGTCTAACTATTAGCTTATCTAATTGATTATCTATTTAGTTTTACCAGCGGCCGAGGAAGTCTACATTCTATTTGGGGAGTAAAACATGGTTAAAAAGTTATCAGTTATTTGTGCCTGTTTATTCATATTCGGCACTTATGTCGGGTCCTGCAGTTGCACAAATCAGTTACTGTAAAGATTTTCTTGAGCCGGGAAACCAGGACGGACAGTTTAAAGACCTTTGACGAAGAGTGGACACTGGCTCAAAATGAAACGGTTGACAATGAACATCTGGATAAACGATGTGCCCGAGTCACAACTTTTGACCGCGGGATTTTTTATTACCTACGATCCGGCAATGGTAACTGTCGTAAGTGTTGAGGCATATGAGACCCCTGAAGGACCCTGGGATGGTGGACTAACAAACCTAGTGCCAGATGCAGGTGGACCAGGCAATTATTTCGTCGCGGTTGGAAATCTTTCCTGTGCAAGCACTGATTCTGATGGTGATATTATCCTGGGCAAGGTCACCTTCCAAAGTCAATCACCTGGTAGCACGGATATAATTATCAGCACCGCTCCCGGGTTTGACACTGTAGTAGGATGTGAAGGGGGTGGAACCAATTTATGATCCTCAAATCACTCCTAACACCATTACCCTCAATAAAGGCAATGGAACGAGCTCAACAACCACGGGCCCGGGCACGAGCACATCAACATCTCCCTCCACAACCACTTCTGCTGGAACTTCCACCACTACCACTGAGCCTTCATCAAGTTCCTGGCAGTCAGCCTATGCAATGATGTGGGGGGAAGACAAGGAACAGAAGCTTTCACTCCTCAGGTACTTCAGGGATGAAGCAGTGGCCCGAGATAAGGTAGTAAGGAACTATGTTTCACTCCTTTACCAGTACACTCTTCAGAGGTCGCAGGGGTTTTCATCAAGTATCCCCTGTTATGTCTTGAAACCAGGGAGCTGGTTGAAGCCCTTCTCCCCAGTATCGAGTCTTTTTTCGAAACTGAAAAGCTAGTGTTGACAGCTAGCCAAAAAGACAGGGTAGAATCTTTTTTAAATCAGTTTGAATCAAAGGTAAGTCCAGAACTGAAAGGAATCATTCAGAATTTTAGAAAGGATTTAAGAGATGGCAGATTATTTTTAACCAGTGTCTTAGTCCTGATTTTTACATACCAGATTATACGTACTATTTTTTTAAATAAAATAAAGCTGCAAATTCAGCTAACAATAATTGTGCCAAAATCAAATTTTTTTAAAGGAGGTACACCATGAGTAAAAAAATAGTACCCATCTCTTCTCCCTCACTCATTGCCTTCGCAACTAGTCATGTTACTGCTGGTAACATTGCACAGCTGCCAGCGCCACCGGTCCAACCACCAACCCCTGGCCCAGCTTCAGGCATGATCTGTTAAACAGCGGTGCTGCAACCGGACAGCGGTTACCCCGACACACTCAACGTACTCTGGGCAGTAGACCGTGAAGAACGTTCCTGGGGCGCTGGACCTGCCGGCGTCCAGAGGGCCCATAGTAGTAGACGACGGTATGGTATTTACGGCAGGCACGGGTGTCATCCAGGCCAACGACCAGTTTACCGGAAATCTCGTCTGGTCTCGATACTTCCTCTGGAAGACTGCGCTGGCAGATGGAATTCCGGCAGCCGGAGCCCCTACCGACTGGTGCTACAACGACATACCCTCGCTTGAAGGAAACACCGGGATATGTTACGTGGCCGGATTTGGGCGATTGTCCCTCCTGGTGTTTTGAATGCACCACGGATGAGCCTGACCTGCACTCGTTCTTCCCTCATAGCCCCGCTCAACTTTCCCGAGGGGTATGACCAGTTTCTCACCGGCCCCACCCTGGATCCCACATATGGCACTAATGGCTGCGTGATTTTCGGGACCTTTGACGGTCGGGTCATTTCACTGGACATGAGTGACGGCATCAACCATCTGGGAAAAGACCCCCTACAAAGATCCGGGAGGACCCAATGATGGGCAACCCTGGTACAACCAGAAGTTTGCCTGGCACCTTTCTCCCCCCTCCATTGCACAACGGTAAGGTCTACATTGGATCATTCCTGCCCAGTTTTTATGCCATCTTCAGGCCCTGGGCCCAAGTGACGCCCGGAGAACCAGGCTATCCCTGGCCCACTATCGGAAACGATGCCACCAACTACTGGGTCGGGCGGGACGGGTGGTTTTATTCTTTGGATGAAGATGACGGCTCAATTCTCTGGACCTGGGATCCCCGGGGGTGCGGGGTGACCAATATCCCCCCGGTTCACTAATGGAAAGGTTTTTATAGAGGCCGATACCGCCACCGATTACCACTACGGGCTATTTTGCCACCGTTGGATGCTGATCACCGGAGAAGAGGTCTGGCATCACGGCACTATCCCCCTGGCCCAGGGAGGAACACAGGCCATCTCGGGCGACACCATTTACTCACCCGGAGGAGACGGGGCGCTGTGGGCATTAGATGTCGATACCGGACAGGTGCAGTGGGGATACCATGCAGGATTCAACGTGAGGGGACACACCGCTCTCTGTTCAGCACCGGCAGTGGATGAAACCCGGGGCTGGGTAATCGGTATTGCAGATACCGGCCGCATGTTTGTGCTGAATAAAGATACCGGAAGGGTGGTGAAGGAGGCATTTCTTGGGACTGGAAACCTGGAACCTGTTTGATCCCCATCCGGACTCGGGCTACTGGCTTCCCGGGCCGAGCGGCATCGCCATCTCACCCGATGACGGCCTGCTCTATGTGGCTGGAACGGACTACGACCGGGCCTGGATTGATTCAAATACGTATGGGAGGGAGAAGACTCTTCTGTTACGACTACGTGAGCAGATCCCACCACCTTGACCAAGGTGTGGGAGTACCAGTTCTGCGCGGATGATGACTGCGCCGAAGAGGCCAACGAGTTTATCGTAAGGGGACATGGCCCCTTATGTGGTAGCCTGGTATTCGGTGCCATCTCCTGCCCTGGCAGACGGGCATGTCTACTTTACCTCCACTAACGGAAAGCTTTACTGCTTTGGAGATCCGTACCCTTAAAAAAGATGAACGTCGAACAGTCAACGTCCAACATCGAATGTTGAAGGAAAAGAAAATAATGAATTAAAATCCCTCCCCCTGGGGAGAGGGACTCGCCCTGTTAAATTATGGAAAGTAGGAAACTATTCAATAGGGGTTGTATTAATGAATGCGATCTTGATTATACAGTGAACACCGGATATTTAACGGGGTAAGGTGAGGGGGTCATTAGAAATTTGGATTTTGATATTTGTTTGGCATTTGGATTTGGGAATTTGAATCTTTAACATGTATCATGGATCGTGTTCATGCATCACTACTGAATATCTATTTAATTATTGGGTTATATCTGTGAAGACACTGTTAGTAAAAAAAGTTGTCAATTGTGCTGTTATTCTAATCTGCTTTTGTCTGGTAAGCTGTGCTGCCTCCTTATCCCAGGACTACGAGCGTGGAGAACAGGCCTTCAAAAGCGATAATTATGATGAGGCCATAGACTATCTTACCAGATACCTTAAAAAGTCACCCGAAGATGCTGACGCCCATTTAAAACTCGGGCTGGCCTTCCTTGAAGAAGGGAGACCTGAAAGAAGCTGTTGATCAATTCAAGGAGTCAATACTTCTCAACCCCGAAAACAATGAAGCACGGTCCCTGATTAAAAAGAGTATTTTTGACGAATCCAATACATTTTTTAGTGAGGGAAAGAACGACATCGGCATGCGCTATCTTACGGCTTACTTGACCATCAATCCGGATGATGTCGATACCCACATTATCCTGGCTAAAGAATTTATAAGAATGGGCTCTACCAGAAACGCACTTAACAGTTTAAATAAGGCCGTTTCACTCGATCCGAAAAATCCCGAAGTAGTCAAAATGTTAGACTACTTTGCAGACGGGTTTCACTGATCATTTTAAGCTAACGTTTTAAAAGGAGGTATACCATGAGCAAAAAGACCTTAGCGCTTCCACTCATTTCAGTCCTTCTCACTCTCATGATGATAGGTATGGCGTGGGAAACTGCGCTGGGTGAAGGATTCACTAACGACCCCTGGCCCAGTTTCAGACATGACCTCTTAAACAGCGGTGCTGCTACGGACAGCGGCTACCCTACCACCAATTTTAAGCTCTGGATGATAGACCGCGAGCCACGCTCGTGGGATCAAGATCATCCACCTGCCGGATCCAGAGGCCCTTCGGTGGTAGACAAAGGAATGGTTTTTACCGCCGGCACAGGGGTAGTGCAGGCTAATGACCAGTTTGACCGGGAATCTCATCTGGTCAAAATACTTCCTCTGGAAGAGCGCGCAGGTATCGAGGAGATCGAACCAGCCGGAGCCCCTACCGACTGGTGCTACAACGACATACCGGCCCTTGAAGGAAACACGGGGATATGCTACGTGGAGAACATGGTCGATTGTCCCTCGTGGTGTTTTGAGTGCACCACAGATGAGCCTGACCTGTCCCGTTCTCCTCATAAATCCGCTCCCTTTCCCCCGGGGTATGATAGTTTCTCACCGGCCCTACGCTGGACTCTTCATATGGGGCACATGGGTCAGTGATCTTTGGTACCTTTGACGGGCAGGTGATCTCCCTGACCAATGAGTGACGGAGACACCATCTGGGACAGGACCCCTTACAAAGATCCGGGAGGACCCAGCTATAATGCACCCTGGTACAATCAGAAATTTGCCTGGCACCTCTCTCCCCCTCTATTGTCCAATGGCAGGCTCTATCATTGGATCGTTTCTTCCCAGCTTTTATGCCATCTTCAGGCCCTGGGCATATGTAACCCCCGGACAGCCCAGCTATCCCTGGCCCACTATCGGAAATGACGCCACCCACTACTGGGTCGGGCGTGACGGTTACTTTTACGGACTGGACCAGGACACCGGCTCGATTCTCTGGACCTGGGCCCCCCGTGGCTGCGGAGTGACCAACATCCCCCCGGTAAAGGATGGAAAAGTCTTTATAGAGGCTGATACCGCCACTGATTACCACTACGGATATTTTGCCACGGTGGATGCCGAGACCGGAGAAGAAATCTGGCATCACGGGACCATACCCCTGGCCCAGGGAGGAACACAGGCCATCTCGGGCAGACACCATTTACACCCCGGGAGGAGACGGAGCACTTTGGGCATTAAATGTCGATACGGGGCAGGTTCAGTGGACCCATTGGGCAGGATTTAACGTACGGGGACACACCGCCCTCTGTTCAGCCCCGGCAGTGGATGAGAGCCGCGGCTGGGTGATTGGTATCGCTGATACCGGACGCATGTTTGTGCTTAACAAGGACACCGGAAGGGTGGTGAAGGAGGCATTTCTGGGATTGAACCCAGCTGGAACCTGTTTGATCCCCACCCGGATTCGGGCTACTGGCTTCCCGGGCCGAGCGGTATCGCCATCTCACCTGATGACGGTCTGCTCTACGTTGCCGGTACCGATTATGATCGTGCCTGGATAAATACAAACACCTACGGGAGAGAAAAACTCTTCTGTTACGACTATGTGACAGACCCCAACACCTTGATCTCAAATGGGAGTATCAGTTCTGTGCAGATGACAACTGTTCTACAGAGGACAACGAGTATATAGTAAGGGGCCATGGTCCCTACGTGGTTGCCTGGTATTCGGTGCCCTCTCCTGCCCTGGCAGACGGACATGTCTACTATGCCTCCACCAACGGGAAGATTTACTGTTTCGGAAGTGACTTTCCTACGACCGACTCTGATAGTGATGGGCTTATTGATTATCGTGATAACTGCCCTCAAACACCAAATGGGCCTAATGGCGGCACCTGTACGAGTGGCAGCACAGGAGCTCCCTGTACCACTCCCGGGGATAATACAAGTGAGTGCGGCCCCGATGGGTTCTGCAGCATGGACCAGGAAGACGGAGACAGTGATCAGGTGGGTGATGTGTGCGACAGCTGCACTGACACTGCTGATTTTGACAACTATTGTCTTGACGACGTATGTCCTACTGTCTTTGATCCCAACCAGAGAGACTCCTATCCCCCTGATGGGAATGCCTGTGGTGACGGGTGTGAGTGCGAAGGAAATTTTGATAACGATCAGGATTGCGATGGGACCGATGCAGCAACCTTCAAGTTAGATTTTGGAAGGAGCCAGTTTGTTCAGTCCCTGTAACGCTCTCGACACCTGCAACGGAGACTTTGGCTGTGACGGAGATGTGGACGGTACTGATGCAGCCCAATTTAAACTAGATTTTGGGAGGAGTCAATTCAGCAATCCTTGTCCTTCCTGTCCTACGGATCCCTGGTGTACATACTAAATAACAGAAATCAGGAGTCAGAAGTCAGAAGCAAAAAAACATTAAGCCCATTTTCATGCCCCAGGGGTTACGACGAAAAATTAAAATTTCTTATGATATTGACCCCCCTCTTTTCGGGGGCTGAGGGGGTGTGTTTTTTTAACTTAACATAGACTGGAAAATGTGTTATAATGTATCTATTATAAACCAATCTTACTACCTGGATCGTTTTAACTATTATTAGGTAAGTCGATTTGTATATAACTAAAAAAGGCGTAACCCTTTAGAGGATGACCGATGAAAAAAATACTTTTTTCCTGTTGTGTACTGAGTATCGCTTTTATGTATGGTGTGGGATTTTGCACCTACACGGGGGAATCACCTGAATCAGATTCCACCTCTTCAGGCAACTCCTTATTTACCAAGTACGAGGATGATCTGCTCTCTGTTGACATAAAGGATGTCCCCCTCGGAGAAGTTTTACAAAAACTTTCAGACGAAACAGGAATCCTCTTCTCTTTTGCCCCTGCTGTCGGTGAAGAAAGGGTTATGGTGCGATTTTCTAATTTCAAGATAGCCGATGCACTAAACAAAATTCTTTCTTCCCACGACCGTATTTTTATCTATGAAGAGACTCCACCGGACTCAGATGAATCTCTCCCCAGCAAATTGAAAGAAGTCAGGATCTTTACCCCAGCTACTAAAGGCACAACAAAAGGAAGTACATCAAAATCTCCTGCTGCTATTAACTCTACCAGCTCCCAACCAACTCAAACAGCTAAAAACAACACCACGCAAAGAAAGACAGGAAAACGATCTTCTCCCAGAACAAGAGGCAAAGCAAACAGTTGCCTCCCTGGCAGATGATCTAAAGGACAGTGACTACTAATGTCAGACTGGACGCGGTAAGAAATCTCCGCAGTATCGGAAATGCCGACGCCATAGGTCATTTAACCTCGGCTCTGGAAGATAAAAATCCGGAGGTCAGAAATGAAGCGGAAAATGCTCTGGAGGAATTACAGGAGGACAAGGTGATGGAAGATCTGGCAAGAGATACCGATGACACAGAGACAAGAACCAACCTATAGAGGGCAGCTCCCACTTTTGACGTCGAGGTTGTTAAGTCAGGATTCTGGCAATGTAGAACTGGATTTCAATTTGTCAGATGTGCCGGAACCCCTCATCACGGCAGGTTTGATGATCGAATATGATCCCACACAAATGAGTATCGTTAATGCTGACATTAATGAAGATGGCTGGGATACGGGCATGTCCAAACAAGTCAAGGATCCTAAAGGAACCACCGGAACCTATATGTTCACGGCTGGAAATCTATCCTTGTTAATCCCGATGAAAGTAGTGACATTGGTGTAGCCAATGTTCAATTTCAATGCCTCTACAGGAAATTGCTCAGGGCAAACAGTAACCTTGGCACCGTACCAGGTTTTGACTCAGTTGTAGGAAATAGCTCAGGTGTATACGATTCCAAAATCACGAAAAGCACCTACACCATTCCATAAACCATGGCATTGAAGTAATCTATTCGATAACGAGTATCCCTCGGTAGCAGTAAGCTACCGGGGATTTTTCTATACTGACAGATACTTTCACAGAATGACGCCATGTCATTTTAAATTCGGCTAAAAGGAGGCTCTACAGTGTGAAAAATAATTGAATAAGCTTATAAATTGTGATAAAACAGTCTAGTATTTAACCATTAAAAAAACTAATGGTAAAATTTGATTACTGTAACCCCTAAGGAGGTCTAAATGCTTACTACTATGAGAAAGCCGTTCTATTTTATTCTCTGTTTTCTACTCACTCTGTTCGCATTTCAATGCCTGCCCCTGACTGGACCTAGCCAGACAGTGTTTGCCGAAGAAAACACAGCAACTCAGGAAGTAAAATCTCCCTCATTTACTGTTAAGGGAGCAAACATAACACCTGTGAAGCAGGAATCTGTGGAAAAACAATCTGACAAAAGCTACAACCGGAGATCAGCCAAGCCTTTCTATCGACTCCCTCCAGCCATAATGTTGGAGAAGTATGGGAAGGTGATGACATTATTCATTCGTTTATTGTTAAAAACACCGGTAAGGCCCAACTTGATATTAAAAACGTAAAAGCCGGGTGAGGATGCACAGTAGCCAGCTTCGACAAGGCTATCTCTCCTGGTCAGGAGGGAAACGTAACCTTAAAGATTAGCACACATAATAAACAGGGAAAAGTAAGGCAAAGCGCAACAGTTTACTCAAATGATCCACAACAACCGAAAACCAAAATAACCCTGAGTGGAACCATTAAACCCTACGTCCGCATAGCACCAAGTCACCGGGTATCATTGACTGGATACTATGGAGACAACGCAAAACAAAAGCTGACCATCACTTCACTTACTGATGAACCCTTTACGATAACCGATGTTTCTTCCAACATTGATGATAAAATAGAATACGACCTTAAAACCGAGACGAAGGAGAAAGAATACAGTTTAGAAATCAAAACGCGCTCGGGGATTGAAGAGCCCTTCCGGGGAAGTATAATGCTCACAACCACCAGTCAGAAAAAACCTAAAATTACCATTACCGTTATGGCATCCGTAAAGCAAGAAGTAAGGGTAGCTCCCGAATACCTTTATTTTGGGATTATCGACAAAAGCAAGAAGGACCTTGATGAAAAGAGCCTGGAGAGAACAACAGTAATCAGTCAAATGCGAACAGACGATTTGACTATCAAGAAGATTGAAACAAGCAAAGACTGGATTAAAACAGCTTTGGTCACAAACCAGGAAGGTAAGCAGTTTACCGTCACTATTAGCCTGGATAAAGACAAACTCCCTCAAGGGAAGTTTAGAGAAATAGTTTCAATTCACACACAATCTGAGGGAAAATCAGAAGTAGCAAAAATCATTGTGGAGGGCAAGGTCCTCTGACCGGCAACACTTTTTACCTATAGGGAAGAAGATCTTTTAACAGTTTGGGGTGAACTGCCCCCAGTTCACTTGCCAAATCACAGTGTTTTATCGCTAATGCTGTACTCACCTTTTTTTAGATAGGTCAGTGCCAGGTTATTATGGGCAACTGCAAAGTCATCTTTGATGGCCAGTGCTTGCTTATACTCTAGAATTGCTTCATCCAGCCTGTTTTGTTGAAAATAGACATTTCCCAGATTAGCATGTAACTCGGCCGTATCGCAATCCATTGGCACGTGCCTGCTTGTATGCATCAACTGCCTTGTTTAACTCACCCTTATTAGCATAAGCAACCCCAAGATTAAACCGCACCTCTACATCATCGGGATTAGTGGCAAGTATTTTCTTGAACTCTAAGATGGCTTGCATCCAATGCCCCTTTTTTCATATAAGCAATCGCCAGATTATTATGCGCATTGGTGTATTGTGGGTTGAGAGCAAGGCTTTCCTGTATTCATCGATTGCCTTATCCCACTGCGCCTGTTTGGCATAAGCAACCCCAAGATTATAATAGGCCTCTGCATATGAGGGGTTTATAGCCTGAGCTCGTTTATACACGATTGATAGCATCATCTAACCTTTCCCTTACTACTGTAAACTACCCCAAGATTATTATGTGCCTCAGCGTAATTAGGTTTTACGGCAAGTGCCTGTTCATACTCATGGATAGCCTTATCCTTCTCTCCCTTTTTAAAGTAACGTGAGGCCAAGATTTAAATGTGCCTTTGCATAACGGGGCCGTAAGGCAAGGGCCTCGTTTAAATTCAGCAATAGCCTCATCCAGCATGTTTTGTCTGGAATAGATAGTTCCAAGATTATTACGGCCCTCTATGTGATCTGGATTTATGCTTAGGGCCTTTTTAGCAGCTGACAACCCATCATCCAACCTCCCAGCATCAACATAGACTTCACTGAGATTAACCTGGACACGGGCACACTGAGGGGCTGTTTTGAGCGTTTTCTCCCAGAAGGTAAGTCCGTCACGCCAATCCCGGTTCCTGTCTGCAATCCGAACAGCAAAGAGAAGCACTATCATTATAAAACAGATGGAAAGCGGGACAACATACTTGCCTTCCTTTGACAACATTATTAAACAACACCGCCGCTACGAGACAGAAACCAATAGAGGGCAGATAAAGATAGTGCTCGGCTAACAATTCATGATGTGGAAAAATATGAGAGACCGGAAGTAAGGTAACAAAAAACCAGATTATGCCAAATGCAATGAGCTTATCACGACCTAACAACCACAGGAATAGGTAGGCAACCCCCATCAGAAACAGGATTGATAAAAAGGTCGCAGGCTCAAAGAGTGAAGTGGAGAGAGGAAAGGCATTCAATGAATAGTCAGCATTCAGATTGACGGGGTAGACTAACAAATTCAGGTAGTGCACTAAAATCCGTCCCACCGTGAAGAAAAGTGGTAAAGAGGCTATCTCCGTAAAAAGCAGCCTGATAAGAAGGGGATTTGACAAACACTTTGTAGTAGCTAAAGGCCACGGCCCCTACAAATAGAAGGGCATACAAATACCGGGATTGGATGATGCTCTTTTTGGAGGCAGCAAAAAGCTCTTTAAAATAGGCCCTATCTATTGCCCCACTGTTTGATAGAAAAATTCTGGATCAGATCATGGCAGAAAAAGAGAGCAGGGAGGGTCACCCCCATTTCCTTACTTCCCAGGCTGAAGAGATAAAAAACGAAAGATAGCCGCGATAAGCATAGGTTTACTGGCTCTGCCGGTAACGGAGGAAACAGTAGAACCCAGCAAGATAAAACAAGGTGAAGAGAATATCTCTCCTTCCTGAAAGATAGGTCACACTGTCAGTGTGTACCGGATGAAGTGCAAAAACGGCACGTTGCCAGAAAAGCTACCCGGCCGTCCCCTGCCAATCTAAAAACCATCAGGAACACCAGCATGGAAGTGACTATATGAAAAACTATATTCGAAATATGATAGCCTAATGGGGCCAGCCCTTTTTCACCCTTTGGATAGTTTCCAAAGTAGTGCCAGAGCTTCTCATTAAGCGTATAATCAAGTGCATAAGAAACCATACGTATCGGCCTGTAGGCAAGCCTTCCCGTTTCCATGCCCAAAAGGCGTGGCAATTTCTCAATCCCTCGAATGCCGGGATTTTCGACGATTACCAGTAGATCGTCAAAGACAAAATCATTTTGTAAACTGTTGGCATAGCTGAGAGCAGAAAGTACCAATACAAGTCCAAGAAGCAGAAACCACTTTCTGCCAACACGTTTAATTACAGGATTCCCTGCTTCAGCTTGTGAAGACAGTATGCTCGCTCCTGTCTAACCCGCTATGCTCTTTCTTTTTTTTCTTTTGAGAACTCTTCCGTCCCACACCAATCCTCTAGTAACTGTTTTGTAGTGGTCTGCCCCTTTTTGATTAATGCGATACACTTTCTTTTCGGTATGATTCAAGTCCGTCGAGAAGCTGTTGGGGAACCGGATAGCCACCGAGAAGTGCTTTATCCAAGTGCTTCAACGCCTGCTGGTAATCACCTTTCAAATAAAAACAATAGGCCAGGTTGTTATGGGCTACTGCTAAACCGGGCTTGAGTTCTAGGGCTTCCCTGAATTGCATAATAGCTCTGTCAAGCCAACCTTTTCTGATAAATGCAACCCCAAGGCCGACATGGACTTCGGCATTGGCATGTCGAGTCTTTAAAGCCTTTGCCAGGTAAAAGATAGCCTTATTAATATCACCTTTATCCATATAAGCAATCCCAAGATTATTCAGTGCTTTCGCATAGGTAGGCTCCGCTGCAATTGCTTGCAGGTATGAGTCTATGGCTTCATCCAGCATTCCCTTTTTATAAGAGGTAACCCCTAAATTGTAATGTGCCTCTGCATAAGGGGATTTAATAGTAAGTGCCTTTTTGCACTCAGCAATAGCCTCATCCACTCTCCCCATGTTAGCATAGGCCTCACAGAGATTGTTGTGGGCACGAGCAGACAGTGGTGCTGTTTTGATCGTTTTCTCATAGAGGGTCATTCGATCCCGCCAATCTTTGTTCCTGTCCACTATTCTGATGGAAAAGAGTAATAGAACCACAACAAGACACCATGAAACCAGGGAGAAATATCTTCTTTCCTCGAGGAAACGGTCACACAACAACGCTACTACCAGACAGAAACCAACAGAAGGTAAATACAAATAGTGCTCGGCTAACAGCTCGTGATGAGGAACAATGTGAGACACCGGAAGGAGGGTTACAAAAAACCAGATTATGCCAAAAGCCATCAGCTTATTATCACGCAACAGCCTCAGGGTCAAGTACCCCACTAACCCCAGCAGGAGAAAGGCCGAGAAAGTTGAGAGTTCAAAGAAAGAGGAGGAGAGCGGAAAGGCATTGAACGTATAATCAGCATTCAAATTGACGGGGTACACCAGTAAGTGCATGTAGTGCACTAAAATTCTCCCCACCGTAAGAAGGGTGGTGAACAGACTTTCTCCATAGTAGGAGTTCTGGAGAGAGGGAGATTTGATGAAAACCTTATAGTAACTGTAGACCAGTCCACCCAAAAAAGTGAGCGCATACAAATAGCGGAATCGCAGGAAACTTTTCTTCAAGCTGGAAAAGAGTTCCTTAATAAAGGCAGGAGTTATTTTCTTACCATTCCAGGAAATAGTGTTAATGAAATCGTATCCGAGAAAAAGTGCAGGGAGGGTCACGCCCATTTCCTTGGATCCCAAACTTAATAGATAGGCCAGAAAAGTAGCGATAAAATATTTTAAGTGAGCTGTCTTTCGATAGCAAAGGAAAAAATAGAATCCTGCCAGAAAGAAGAGGGCACAGAGGATGTCCCTCCTGCCTGAAAGGTAGGTAACGCTATCTGTATGCACTGGATGGAGGGCAAACAGACTTGCAGCAAAAAAAGCAATTCTGGGACTACCGGCTAACCTGCCAATTACTAAAAATACCAACAGGGATGTTATGAGATGATAAGCAATATTGGAAATGTGGAATCCAAGCGGGTTTAAACCTTTATCATACCCCTTATAGCCCCCAAAGAAGTGCCACAGATTTTTATTGAGGGTGTAATCCAGTGCGTAGGTAATCGTTCTCACCGGCCTGTAGAAAACCATCTGCTTTTTAAATCCCAGCAGATTAGGGGTCCTCTGGATACCCTTTATGTGCGGATTTGTCGCAATTAAATAGATATCATCAAAAACAAATTGGTTGCGAACGCTGTTGGCATAACTCAAAAGGGAAAGTGTAAGTATTACCAATAAAGAAATGAACCATATTTTATTCGATTGCTTCATG
Source organism: uncultured delta proteobacterium (assembly GCA_963752035.1). Taxonomy (GTDB): domain Bacteria; phylum Desulfobacterota; class WTBG01; order WTBG01; family WTBG01; genus CAVVWZ01. Next base: position 14,943 of record CAVVWZ010000042.1, read on the forward strand.
TCTTTTGGCTGTTGGTCTGCCTTAAGGCCCCCTTTTCGCTTCCGGTGAGCACTTTTCCTCTTTTTGCTGACATCTCTTGAAAGCACCACTGTTTTATATAATCTCTCCTTGGCATATCCTATGATGGATGATAACTGGATTGATGTACCCTGTACTGCTTGGCCTACCCCCTTGTTATTCCCAGGGTTAGTCTAACCAATTGGGTCAATTTGTCTTCATCCAGTGCAGAAGCTACTTTGACGCCACCGACATAATATCGTTTCCTCTCTTTTATCCACTGCACTGTACCCTGAACTTGAATGGGCTCCGACTGATTTGCATGAAACAGAGTAAAGAGGAGACTTTCACCCTCGTTAATCTTTGTAAGCGAATGAAACTCTAACCCAAATCCTTTGTGATGTACGTTAATAATAGTACATTTTTTTAATCTGTTTTTTTTATCCTTTATACTGTAATCGGCTTTTAAATTAGTGAGAACTCTGACAAATTCCCTTTTCTCCTGCATCTCATTCTCTCCTAAATACTTCTCCCCGTTTCTTTGCTGCTCGTGCTTTTTCAAAACAAGATCTATTCCTTCCCTCATAAGTACCGCTTGGGGAACTCTTGTTTTTTTTGACAACGTCAATAAGACGTTCCACTTGTTTTTTGTCAAAGTAAATCGACCGTAGTATCTTTGTCATCGTCCCTCCCATTTTTCATTGGCAATGACTTTGCTGTTGTGGTTGTGATGCTTACTAAAAGGTATACCACACAATAGCCTGTGGGTAAACCTGTTAGAAACAATAAAACTGATACATCGAAATATGTTTCAGGAGTTGTTCGCTTTGACCTTGAAAAGAAATGATCATCTTGTTCAAGATAATTTAAGGAGAATTTCATTGAAACAGTCGATCATTCAGGAGATAAAAGAAAAGATGCTCTAGCGGGATGTGGAAACATTATGGCAGCAATCGTAGTGGATAAGCTACGTCGGAAGTAACAACAATAAAAACAACGGTAGAGGATATACATTCTTTATGTTACATTAGTATTCCAAACAGGCACCAAGGTTAGTTAGGAAACCCTGTTAATATCAATCTCATAATCACAGAACGCACACACCCGTCTACCCAGTTCATCAAGTTCAACTTTAAATTTGCAGCGGGGACATCTGACACAGATTCTAATTATCGTCACAACTCTCTCCTCGGTAATTTCCGGTTTTATTAAATAGATCTTTCCATCTTTTCAAAGGTTGGAGTGCAATGCTCATAACAGCTTATGTAGTGTTCGGGCGCAGCTTATAATGCCACATCTTGTATGTCAAGAAAAATTTAACACGGTGTACATTGAACTAGGGAGCAACCCTGATGGTTCCCCCTTCTCTTTTAATTCCACCGAATACCCTGATTGGTATTCGAATAAAATTACTTGTGGGATTTTTATAATTCCTTTTAGCAATGGGGTCTAACAGGCTTTCACCTAACTCAACCTGCTTTGCAACACTTCTTAGCCCGTGAAGGACATCTTCATAACTCGTGAGCCGTTCGGCCTCTCCTTCAACAATAACTGCTTTGAATTTTTCAGCATTCCTGTCACTCTTACATATTTTAAAGACTACATTGTTATTTTCTTGAAGACACCTGGCCATTCGACCACCTGGCTTGGAACCACAGTATATATAGTCTCCATCAGTTCCATATGACACCTCAACAGCATAAGGTTTGTTCCCTTCAACACCGATAAGTGTACCCCAGGCCCAGCTTTTGATAAACTCCACCGCCTCTTGTTTGGTCATGTTGCCCATTGCATACAGTTTCCTTTTTTGTTTTTTATTTCAATGACTTACTCAGCCACATTCATATATGATTCCGGTTCCGCCTTTTGGAATGTTGAACTGAATTGCGTCAGCCTGGCAGACTACTTCACAATTGCCACATTCAAGACATTCCCCTATGTTGGCAACAACGGCTTTCTTCTCCCTGATCTCAAAAACGTCAGCACCGCAAATAGTAATACAGTTAGTACATCCGGTGCATTTTTCCTGGTCAATGACAATAAAGCTTTCAGATACCTTGTTCCATGTGCTCATAACCCTCTCCCTTAAAATGGATGATCAAAAACTTTCTTCTCCTTAAAAGACTGCTCGTTGCGCTGAACCCATTTCATAATTTCAGGAAACATGGCAGGATCCTGTAAAATGGGACCGTAGAGTTTCAGGAGGTGGTTAATTTTTACCCCGATGAGCCAGGCTCCCATATCGATATAGCCAAATTCTCCGCACTTTTCAGGATTCGGTGCCCCCATAATGTGGGGTACGGCAGCAAGACGCATGTTTTCCACCATTTCATCAATCGTGCAGTCGTATTTCTCCATGTAGCCTGCTCCCGTACTCCAGTGCACAATACGGGTGGGACTAACCTCCGAGAGTTCGTGGGTTGGCTTATTTTTCTTCGATTTTTCATCCCTGCCGAAACTTGTACGGTAACGTGCCTGAGTATATCCGGCAAGTGCCTCGTCTGAAAGATTATCTGCCTGTAAAAGCGGCGTTACAAAACGTGCAGCCTTTTCACCGGTAGAGCAGATACCCCCCACCGCCCCGGCATCACCGCAGATAATGAGGCCGGCCATGTAGGGTTTTTGCAGGGGAGGTCCGGGCAAAAAGGTCGATTGACGCTGATACGGTTTGTGGGGGAATCCTTCACACACCCGGAGCATTCTTTTAACTTCCATGAGCTTATAGAGATTTTGAATATAGACATGTCGCGAGTTGTTCTTTGCTGTAATCATGGAACTCAACGGTGTCCAGCTTGTCGGGGCATTAACCGTGACTATGCCCCCGGGCCGCAACCCCATGGTACAAGCTCCCCATGGCCGGGGCGGAGTCAGTGTAGGGCCAAAAAACATATGCCGTGCGTGTTCAACGTATTCAAACATCTCCTCGTCAGATCTGAACTTCCACGCCTCTCCGTAGTGATAACAGCAAACATTAATGTCCCACTTCTTCAGAAGACCGGCCCTCTTGGCAATGGTAGAAATTCTCCCGTCCGCGGCAATGGTGAGCCGCGCTTTTATTTCATCCCCGCCTTCAGTTCTAATTCCTTTGATACTGTCTCCCTGGCAGATTACATCCACAGCCTTTGTGGTTGTTTGTAACTCTGCACCGGCCTTGACTGCCTCCTGGGTTAGAACCCGCACAAAGTCCTGGTTGTTGACACCATAGCTTTCTTGAGCACCGGTCTTCCCGGGGGCAACCGAGCATGATTTGAAGACCACTTCATTATCCTTGTTTACGTAATAGTAGTAGTGGGCCTTCCCAAGGTCACCGGGATGGAGGTGGGGAATCTGTTTTATAACTTTGAGCTGTAATTCCACCAGTTCTGGTCTCGAATGGAAGATGATACCGGGAGCATATTCCGTAGCACCGTGACATTTATCTCCCGGGGTATTTCCCGCCTCCAGAATGAGCACCTTAAATCCCTCTTTCGCCAGGAAGTAGGCAGCTGTTGATCCATTGGAACCAGCACCAACTATAACAACATCATACGTCATAATTATTTACCTCCTTATACATTTATTGGAAGTTCAACTGTGCATCTGATTTGGGATTTAAAAATCATGTATCGTACATCATGCATGCTACATCTGGTCTTTATTCTGTCTTCTGACTCCTGAATGAACAATAAAATGGAGCATTGGAGTAATGGAGAACTGTGGACATAGCGCAAAGAGTAGAGAGCAAAGAGAGTGTTTCAAAGTTGTTTATTGAAAGTTCGACGTTGGACGTTCGATGTTGAACGTTCAATTATTCTTGCTCCTGGTTCCTGTCTCCTTCATGGGGAGAATAAAGAAGGCACCACATGCCATCAGTATTCCCCAGAAAATAAAAGCTGTAATCTCTGTGCCTGTTGTATCAATCAGTATCCCTCCCAGCATGGGGGCCAGGAAACTTCCAAGGGTTCCCACAGTTAAAAGGAGACCTAATGCAGTCCCGGCGTACCGCAGTTTAATGCCGTCCATCTCTATAGGGATAGTGTTCATAAGTGGTATAAAGCCCACGATGAGTCCAAGCAGGGCACAGATGACAAGACAGGTAATACCTTGATAGAATCCCAGGGTGATAACCAGCAGTGCACCAAAAAGTGCACATGGCCAGATAAAAATTTTTCTGAGGCCCAGCTTATCCGAGAGAAGTGGTACAGCAATAACCCCAATAATATTGACATAATAAATGAGCGATGAGCTCAAATCAGCAAGGGTTTGTTTCATCCCTTTGGAGGTCAGGAGTTCCGGTAAAAACCCGATTACAGCAATGAGGACACCAACGATACAAAATCTGGATAGCATCAGTAACCATAGATCTTTTACTCGTATGACGATGGAGAGGGAGGTACGGGAAGAAAATGTTTCATTAACCTGATCATGTTGAAAGGTGTGATGTTCTCGATAAATTAAGATCCAAAGAATTCCTAAAATAATGCAACTGACTCCATAGGCCCACATGACATTCCGCCACCCGCCCATGAGGGGCGAGAGATAAACTCCACTTATCAAGAGTGCTGACCCGGATCCAATGCAAATACCGACGATGAGAAGCCCGTTTGCTAAACCCAACTCGTTTGATGGAAACCAGTGGGCAAGGGATTTAGGAAGATTCGGCAACAACAAAGCAAAACCGATTCCCATAAAGAACATTAAAAAGAGCAGGTGGTTAAATTCCTGTGCAAAGGCCCTCCCAATACCAAAAATGCCCATAGCTATGGTGGCGAGCCCAACGATCCATTTAGTGCCTACACGGTCGGCGTACATACCTCCAAGCAGGGTAAAGATCACCATTGGCAAAAAGGAAATACCCCACAGTGTTCCCCACTGGGTATGAGTCATTGGAATTACTTGTGCAATTTCACCATACAGGGGTGGCATACAATTTACGCTCATCCCGCAGGCAAAAAGATTAACAAGCACAGTGAGGAGCAAAACAACCCAACGAAACGATGACTGGTTTTCTCTCAAGAGCGACCTGCTTATCTACAAGTAATGAAGAGCCCCTGCAACTGGACAGGTATCAGAAGGTCAACTGAAGACCCTTTCCAGGCAAGTTCCTTACCAAAAAGGGCAACCATAACGGGCCCACCCGGGTCCTGCCGCCGATAAATCTCCCTGATCTTCTCTTTTTTTGCTTTTACCTGTTCTTGTATGCTGGATCTGTTATCGGCTCTGCTTTGGCTACAATCTCATCAAGCCAGTAGGCAACGTACTTACAGAGGCAGGCTAAGGCCCGATTCATAGTTGCCCGTTCAGGATCAGCCTTGTTTCTTCCAACAATGACATAGGGACTGCTTAAGGCCCGAAACCAGCTTAGGTCTCCAGCAGGGGCCTCCAAGAGGTCCGTATACTTTTTAAAGGTTGGCTCAAAGGGATCCAGGTACTTCTCAAGATAGTCTTCATGCATGGTGAGATCAGTAAGCGGTATAAAATCTGAGATCATATGGACGTGCTTTTCATTCTCATCCCAGGTGGTAGCCAGTATGGGAAAATCGTAATCATCCCGGGGCCATCCCATACAGGTGGAAATGAGCATTGCGTCACGAATGATGGTCCACCCTAAAGAGAGTTTTTCTATCTTATCGCTACAAAAATATATCCTGTCCCCCTTCATAGGGCCCATCCCCTGCTCTTTCAACTTTTGGTTTCTTTCCATCATGTGCTGTGCGATGTTGATCCCTGAAACTTCTTCCATGACCTCAAAACCATACCCCTGGAAAATATCCCAGAGGGCCTTGGCAGTCTGCTGGGGCTGGAAATTGATGAGTTGCGGGATTTCATGGTTGAACCCGGTTTGCACTGAGGTAGTAGGTTTCCCCGAGCTGGTGGAGGGATTTTCCATATCCTCAAATTCTTCACCAAGTGGAGGATAAACCTTTATAGCTCCGTAGGGACATTCAAGCTCACAGGTGTGACACTCTATACACGCATCGGGGTTTGCAACACGCACCTGTTTTTTCTTGCCAGCCTTCACCATCTCCAGCACATTCATGGGGCATTTCTCTACACAGATACTATCCCCGACACATTTGGTTAGCTCAATCTTAATCTCACCCATGAAGCAGTCCTCCCGTCCCTTTTAGCTATCGACCTTCTCATTTTCGGTTCCTGCCCTTTAACTGCTTCTCACACTTATCCAGTATAAAATCTAAACCGTCCCTTATATACACTGATCTTGGGACTCTAGTCTTGGCGGACAGTTTGGCCAGTCGTTCTATTTGTTTTTCATCCATGTAGACTGATATGAGTTTTTTTGCCATCTTATCTCCCATTGTATTATTTAAAAAAACGTACCCATAAACCTACCTATGTAATAAGCAGACTTCTTGTCAACTTCTTTAAATTGGATGCCAAACCCTACTTCCTGTTGTCCCAGATGACTTACCTCTCCAAAGATTACTACAATATCATTTACCCCTGGAATCTCAAATTTGAGGGTTACCCGGGAAGCAAGTGGCAGGCTATTAAACTCTTTAGACTTCTCAATAAAACACCCCCCAAGGGACAAATTCGTTGTCCATCCAGTCTTCAGGGTAGATAACTCCATAACTTGAAGCACAGAATCAAACCGAGGATAATTCCTCTTTTCTTCCATTTTACTCCCCCCCACATTGTTTTCCCTATATCACAAAACAATCTATGGGTAAAGACCGTTAGAAAGTTTATTTATGATTTCCCGAGAAGCAGAAAGACTATAGGTCCCATGAGGTTTAATCCTGTGATATCACTTTCATTATATCTGTTTCAAGATGGCCATCTCCTGGCTGCACCAGTGAAAATGGTGGCTGAATTGAACCATTCACAGCAATTTCATAGATTACATCACAAGAGAGCATTCTATCCCAACCCATTGAAAAACATATACTTATACAATTATTAGCGTTTCTTACCTGCTTGATTCTCCTATGGCACGTTCTTTGCGCTTTAGGAGACTTGAACTGAAAAGGAGAAACCGAGAGGTGTTGAAAAACGTTCTCCATCAAAAACATACGAACACTATGGGAGCTATACCACAATGAAGAAACTATCAATTATGTTGATATGTGCCATGGTTTTAGGCCTGATTTTTGAAAATGCATATGCACTAGGTTTCAATGATGGCAATTTCTTTCTGGAACATGACAATCTTGAAGACTGGTCAGTACATGAGGAAGCGTTTAATGATGAGAAGTTGATGACGCCCATCGAAATACTTGATGCCGATGTGTATTTAAAAAGTCCTCCAGAACTCATGGATATCGACTTCATGAATGAAGATGCAGAGGCTAAAAGGTTAGATGGATTTGATGTTAACCTTTCCCAATTGTCAGAAAAAATGGAAAGATTCGAACTAAACCTTAAGATGGGTAAATCAGACTCAGTTTACAAAGAGCGTAACGAATACTATTTTACGGGAATGAACTATTCCCTGGGTTTTTCTTATAAGTATTAAGACCTTTCTCGCTCCTTCACTATGGTTAAATGATATTTATGTTTTATATAACCAGGGTTATATCCGAAATAAGCTCATTTAAAATTGAGATGACAGCTTGCCTGCAGTGTTTGTTACTGATAAGGGTGATATAAATGGTATTCGATTAAATAACGCAACATAAGCGTTAGGCAACCCTTTGTGAAAACAAATATTTAGCCAATAAAATTTTTTGCATAAGCAACCGAACGGCATCTGCGGATAAGAAAACCCCTCATTGGATGAAAGAGCCACATGAGGGGTTTCAGGTGGGGTCAGGCTTGCATAATGGCATTTTGGAAGGAAATCAATATGCCATTATGCAAGCCTGC
>CAVVWZ010000043.1:0-9215 GCA_963752035.1 uncultured delta proteobacterium
TTGTATGCGCAACACCGGGGGGAACATCCCCAGGTTAGAGGGGAGAGGCAACCAAGGATTCACCCTGACTAAGGTCCATCCAATACTACAGCTTGGATATTCCGCAATCTGCACTCCCTGCCCCCCATTGACCTAACAAAATAGTCCCTGAATCGAGCAGGGACTATAATTTTAGTACAGTAAAATCAATAGGTTAACAAAGTCTGTGGATGCAACTGTGCTCAAGGGTTCCTGGCAGGAAATAGGCAGTTCCGGAGGACCAGCTACATCAACATTTCGATGGATTGCCTGGCAAATTGCAGGTAGCGGGCTGGAAAGATGCCCATATGGAGGGTAAAAAAGGTGGTAATCAGCAATGCCACTATCATTGGCAGAGAAAACGAGAGCTTCCCAACCTCCTTGGAAGGCTCTTTCATGTACATAATAACCATAACCCGGAGATAGTAATAGGCAGCAATCACGCTGTTTAAGACACCGATTATGGCGAGCCAGATAAATCCCTGTTTTACTGCTGCACTAAAAATGTAAAACTTGCCGATAAAACCGGCCAGTGGGGGAATTCCGGTTAAGGAAAACATAAAAATGGCCATGGCTGCTGCCAAAAAGGGATATTTAAAGCCTGCGCCGGCATAGTCGGAGATAAGAATATTCTCCTCCCCCTTCTTTCCATACAGTATGACGATGGCAAATGCCCCCAAATTCATCAGGGTAAAGGACATAAGATAAAAGATGATGCTCATAGTTGCCATATCACCCCCGGCTGTCACTGCCACCAGGATGTAGCCCGCGCTTGCAATACTGGAGTAGGCAAGCATTCGCTTTATATTGTCCTGGCTGATAGCCACCACATTTCCCAGGGTCATGGTTACTGCGGCGAGAATCCAGAGAATCATGGTCCAATCGGCCCGAAGTGGACCAAAGGCAGAGAGAAAAACCCGTAAGAAGGCCGCGAAGGCAGCCGCCTTGACTCCCACTGACATAAAGGCCGTGACAGAAGTGGGTGCTCCTTCATAGACATCCGGTGTCCACATGTGAAAGGGAACCAGTGCAGCCTTAAATCCCAACCCCACAAGGATAAGCGCCACTGCCGCAAGAAGCAGGGGATTGAAGAGAAGATGGGGGGCAGTTTCCAGCAGTTGAGCAATCTCAGGCAGTTTCGTGGTGCCTGTCGCACCATACACGAAGGCTATGCCATAGAGGAGAAAACAGCTGGCGAATGCACCTAAAAGAAAATATTTTACCGAAGACTCATTGGATTTGAGATTAGTCCTTAAAAAGCCCACCAGCACATAAATGGAGATAGAGAGGGTCTCTAAACCCAGGAAGAGGATCAGCAGGTCATTGGCCTTGGCCATAAGCATCATCCCCACCGTTGCAAAAAGAATCAGGACATAATATTCACCGTAGTTAATGCCCTCATCCCGGATGTAATTGATGGAAATGAGCAGAGTGATGAATGCCGCTACCAGAAAGAGTAAATTAAAACAGAGGGTGAACCTGTCAACCACGATCATCATGTTAAAGGCATACTCTGATACACCTGACCTCCACATGAAAACAGAAGCCATAAAAGCGGTGGCTAAACCCACAAGCCCCAGGAACGCAAGGGGTGTCTTTTTGTCTTTGTCCAGCACCAGATCAACCAGCAGTATGACCAGGGCTGTAATTACCACCATGAGTTCCGGCAGTATGCTTTGTATATTAATGGTTGGAGGAACTATCGGGGCCATCAGTATTCTCCCTTTCTATCGTGACAGAATCAACTGCATAAGACAATCTCTTTTTTATCAGCATTGTATCCTTCCAGATTTTGATTCCACCTGGTAAATCAGGTGATTAACGGAGGCTTCCATCCGGGACAGGAAGGGTTTCGGATAAACACCAATCTGAACAATAAAGAAAATCAGCGGCAAGAGAATGAGGATCTCCCGCAGCGAAAGATCCTTCAAATTTTTATTCTCTTCCTTGGTAACTTCACCAAACATCACCCGCTGAAACATCCAGAGCATATAGACAGCCGCGAAGATTACACCTAACGCAGCAACAACGGCATAGGTTGTATTCGCTTTGAAGGCCCCCAGGAGAATGAGAAACTCTCCAACAAACCCGTTGAGCCCCGGCAACCCTATGGAGGAGAGGGTAACAATCAAAAAGAGTGTGGCAAAGACAGGCATTACCTTGGAGAGACCTCCAAACTCCGCAATCAAACGGGTGTGCCTGCGCTCGTAAAGCATACCGACAATGAGGAAGAGGGCGCCGGTGGAAAATCCGTGGTTGAGCATCTGGAGGATACCCCCCTGCAATCCCTGAAGATTGAGGGCAAAAATACCCAGAACCACAAAGCCAAGGTGGCTCACACTGGAAAAGGCAATCAGGCGCTTTAAATCTTTCTGTACGATACAGACCAGTGCGCCATAGATGATGCCAATGACAGCCAGAATGGACATAAGGGGGACACAGGCAAAGGTAGCTTCCGGAAAGAGGGGAAGGTTGAATCGCAGGAATCCATAGGTCCCCATTTTCAGGAGCACTGCTGCCAGCATGACACTGCCCACCGTCGGTGCCTCGGTATGGGCATCGGGAAGCCAGGTGTGAAAGGGGAACATGGGTACCTTAATGGCAAAGGCAAGGGCAAAGGCAAGAAACAGCCACAGTTGTGTCACATAGGGAATGGAGAGCTGGTAGAGCTGTTCTATGTCAAAGGTGTAGACACCGGTCACACTGTAATTATAAAAGTAGAGGAAGAGGATGGCAACCAGCATCAGGAGGCTGCCAAACATGGTATAGAGAAAGAACTTTACCGCAGCATAAATACGCCTGGCAGGGGCACCCCACACCCCGATTAAGAAACACATGGGAATGAGCATGACCTCCCAGAAGATGTAGAAGAGAAAGAGGTCGAGGGAAACAAAAACGCCAACCACTCCTGTCTCCAGGAAGAGGAGGCACATCATAAAGCCCTTCACCTTCTCCTGAATATCTTTCCAGCAGGCAACTACTGAGAGGGCTGTTAAGAAGGTGGTAAGGAGAATAAGAAACAGGCTGATGCCATCAATACCAAGACGGTAGTTGATACCGAACTCCTGGATCCAGGGAACCGTGGTGGTAAACTGGAACTCATGGGTGGTTGCATCAAAGTCCCGGAAGAGTATCAGGGAGATGAGGAAATTTACCAGTGCCGTAATGAAGGTAACACCTTTAACAACATTGGGTTTCTCCTTGCTGATCATTATGATAAGCAGCACCCCGATGACCGGCAAAAAGATAAGAACTGAGAGGATATCGAACCCGAGAATATTCATTTTTGCTCTGTCTCCCTTATCACTTCATAATCAAATAGAGGATAAGCACCAAACCTACCAGGATTGAAAGGGCGTAATGCTGGACCGAACCTGTCTGTAATCGCCTGAGGACTCCGCTTGTCTTTTGAATCAGCCAGGCGGAACCATTAACCAGTGCTCCATCTAACACTTTTTCATCAAAGCCCTTCCACAAAACGGTAGAAATGGTGTTGATGGGGGTAACCACCCAGGCATGATAGATCTCATCTACAAAGTATTTATTAACCAGGAGGTGATACAATCCCTTAAACCGTTCTGCAATTTTCCCCGGAAGGTCAGGACGTTTGATATAAAAATACCAGGCCGCGATAATGCCCGCAAGGCCAATGGCAACTGACACCTCCATCATGAACAGCTCAAAGCCCACAGAGTAGTGGTGGACCTCTCCGGCACCCTGGGTTGCCACCTCAGAGGCAAAGGCAAGCCCGGACGTAGATTGTTCCGCCGCGTGTTCCCCGCCATGTCCGCCGATAACCGGAGCAAGGAACTCGTGGAACTTGTTCCATCCCTTCATGATAGGTATACCCACCAGGCCTCCCACGGTAGAGAGCACTGCCAGGGCCATTAACGGATAGGTCATCGTCGGGGGAGATTCATGGACGTGGTGTTCCACCTCTTTGTCCATTCTGGATTTTCCGAAAAAGGTCATAAAGACCGCGCGGAACATATAGAAGGCCGTCATGAAGGCTGCAATGTCAGCAAGGAGCCAGAGGATCTTATTTTGCTTAAAGGCCTCCCAGAGAATTTCATCCTTACTGAAAAATCCCGCAAAGGGGGGAATCCCTGCAATGGCCAGGCAACCGATAAAAAAGGTGGCGAAGGTGATGGGCATATATTTCTTTACATTTCCCATCTTCCGCATGTCAAGCTCACCCGAGAGGCCATGCATCACGCTTCCTGCACAGAGGAAGAGGAGCGCCTTGAAGAAGGCGTGGGTCATCAGGTGAAATACACCCGCAACATAGGACCCCACACCGCAGGCCAAAAACATATAACCCAGCTGGCTGATGGTGGAATAGGCCAAAACCCGCTTTATGTCATTGGCAACCAGGGCAATGGAGGCGGTGAAGATAGCCGTTAAGGCACCGACGGTGGCCACCACAGTCATGGAAACCGGGGCCAGGGAATAGAGCACATTACACCGGGCAACCATATAGACACCGGCAGTTACCATGGTTGCCGCGTGGATCAGTGCACTCACCGGAGTTGGGCCCTCCATGGCATCGGGCAGCCAGACGTAGAGAGGAATCTGGGCAGACTTTCCGCAGGCACCCACAAAGAGCAGCAGGGTTATGAGCACAACCGTCAGCTCACCCCCATGAAAGCGGCCCGGGGCGTCCTGGAACACGGGAATAAAATCGAGGGTCCCAAACACAACAAAGATGAGCATCATGGCCAGGATAAATCCGTAGTCTCCGATACGGTTGACGATAAAGGCCTTCTTGCCCGCGTCGGCAGGCGCCTTGTTTTGATACCAGAAACCGATCAGCAGGTAACTGCACAGCCCCACCCCTTCCCAGCCAACGAACATGAGTAAAAAGCTGTTGGCGGAGACCAGGGTCAGCATGAAGAAGACAAAGAGATTGAGATAGGTAAAGTAACGGCGAAACCCCGGGTCATCATGCATGTAGCCGATGGAATAGACATGAATGAGAAAAGAAACTCCCGAGACGGTTAGCATCATCACCAGGGAGAGGGCGTCCACCAGAAAGCCGATGTTTACCTGAAGATCCCCGCAGGGTATCCACTTGTAGGCGATAACCTGCACAACACGTGCATCGGCGGGGAGCTGTAAGATTTCCCAGAAAATAGTGCAGGTAACCAGGAAGGAGAGAAAGATAGCCGTCGACCCGATAAACCCTACTAGACTTTTGGGAAAGCGTATGCCCAAAATACCGTTAATAAAGGCACCCAAGAGGGGAAACACTGGAATGAGCCAAACATAGTCGATCATGGATTTGCTCCTTGGTTTACCACTTCATTAAGATTCACATCATCTACATTAATGGTTTCTCTGTTCCTGTAGAGTGCGATGATTATACCCAGACCAACGGCGGCCTCGGCAGCAGCCACGGTCATTACAAAAAAGACAATTATCTGACCATCTATCGAGTTTAAATGACGGGAAAAGGCAATAAAGGCCAGATTAGCCGCGTTCAGCATCAGTTCAATACACATAAAGATGACGATGGCATTTTTCCTGGTAAAAACTCCCCACATGCCAATACAAAAGAGTACAACGCTCAATATGAGGTAATGTGTTATAGGAACCATATATATTCTTCTCCTAATACTAAAAGCTAATTACTTCCTTTATAATTTCTTTTTTGACAGGATGACCGCACCGATGATGCCGGCCAATAATAAAATAGATGTAATTTCAAAGGGCAAAAGGAAATCGGTAAAGAGCAGCCGTCCTATTGTCTCACTGTTACCTGCTGCACTCACCACCTCAGGAGTAAAGACATCTTTTTCTCCCGTTAAGACCGTTACCGTCATAACAGATATGAGTGAAAAGCCAATGGCGACGGATAAGATCAGTGCCCATAACTTTTGCATCCTGTGGCCGCTGGGGGCTGCAACCTCCCGTTCCACGTTGAGCAGCATGATAACAAAGAGAAAGAGGACCATTATCGCCCCTGCGTACACAATAACCTGGATAGCCGCAATAAACTCGGCCTTGAGCAGGAGGAAAACCCCACCCAGACAGAAGAAGGTCACGATGAGAAACAGGGCGCTGTGAATAGGGTTTTTCCTTAAAATCACCATCAGTGATGAAATGACCATTACTGTAGCAAAGGAATAGAAAAGAAGTGCTTCCATAAATGGGCCCTCGGTTAATGTTTCCGGTATTAAATGGTTATTGTGATGCTCCCCGGGCAAGCGCGGGACTTTCCCGGCACCTGCCGGTAAAGCTCTCCATCAGGGAGAGGTTACTTATTCCCTGAGCAATCGTTCTTTCGTATAGATCATGCCTTCCCGTGTATATTCAGCCAGCTCGTAATCTCCTGTCAGCAGGAGAGCCCCCACGGGACAGGCCTCAACACAGTATCCGCAAAAGATACAGCGTGCGATATCAATCTGATAGAGCTTGGCAAACTTTTCATTCTGTTCATTCTCATCTGCTTCAACGGTAATACACTGGGCCGGGCATACCGCCGCACAGAGAGAGCAGGCTACACACTTCTCTTTCCCATTTTCATCACGCAACAGTTTATGAAGCCCGTGAAACCGGGGATAGGGGGTTCTCTTCTCTTCAGGATACATTTGGGTAACCGGCTTCCCGAAGATTGTCGAGCCGAGAAAGTATCCCATGGTTTCCTTCAACCCCACGAGGAGTGCCACAATGCGTTTTATAATAGAACCTATCATGCTCGTCCCTTTGCCTATACCACGTTAAAGATTATCAAAACAGCAGTGAGTAGGATATTAAAGAGCGCCAACGGAAACAACACCTTCCAGCCGAAGGTCATCAACTGGTCGTAGCGCAATCGGGGGTAGGTTGCCCTCAGCCATACAAAGAAGAAGAGGCAACAAAAAACTTTAAATCCAAAGACCGCTATGGGAAGCAGTGCAAGTACCAGCTGTCCCATAAGGCCGGTTGGATGGAAACTGCTCAGGTCAACAAACGGAATCTGCCATCCCCCTAAAAAGAGGGTCGTAATAAGGCCACCCATCACAATCATGTGGGCATACTCGGCCAGGAAAAAGAGGGCAAACTTCATGCTTGAATATTCCACATGAAAGCCTGCTACCAGCTCACTCTCGGCTTCAGGCAGATCAAAGGGTGTCCGGTTACACTCAGCTATGCCGCAAATGAGAAAGAGGATAAAGCCAATGGGCTGTTTTATAATGAACCATACATCCGATTGTGCCTTGACGATCTCCACCATGCTCAGGGATCCGGTGATCATCAACACGCCGATTATGGATAATCCGGCAGAGAGTTCATAACTGACCATCTGGGCAGTTATGAACTTTCTGCCGGATTATCCATAATGCGCGTGTTGATGATCACCGGATCCCTGACATCGTGGAGATCGTCAAGGCACAATCGTATAGTTTCATTATAAAACAGCCCATTGGCTTTATCCTCTTTCTCATTTGCGGCATAGCTGAGTGCAACCGGACACCCTTTGATCTGCCTGAAGCCGAGAGTGAGCTGGTAGCAGGATTTCATGTGGAATATTCAAGTATGAAGTTTGCCCTCTTTTCCTGGGCGGGTCCTGCCCACATGATTGTGATGGGTGGCCTTATTGCGAGACCCCTCTTTTTAGGGGGGATGGCAGATTCCGTTTGTTGACCTGAGCAGTTTCCATCCAACCGGCCTTATGGGGCAGCTCCGGTACTTGCACTGCTCCCCATTCGGGGTCTTTGGCTTTAAGGTTTTTTGTTGCCTCTTCTTCTTTATATGGCTGAGGGCAACCTACCCTCGATTCGGCTCCAATCGCCAGTTGATGACCTTCGGCTGGAAGGTGTTGTTTCGTTGGCGCTCTTTAATATCCTACTCACTGCTGTTTTGATAATCTTTAACGTGGTATAGGCAAAGGGACGAGCATGATAGGTTCTATTATAAAACGCATTGTGGCACTCCTCGTGGGGCTGAAGGAAACCATGGGATACTTCCTCGCTCGACCATCTTCGGGAAGCCGGTTACACAAATTTATCCTGAAGAGAAGAGAACCCCTTACCCGGTTTCACGGCTTCATAAACTGTTGCGTGATGAAAATGGGAAAGAGAAGTGTGTAGCCTGCTCTCTCTGTGCGGCGGTATGCCCGGCCCAGTGTATTACCGTTGAAGCGGATGAGAATGAACAGAATGAAAAGTTTGCCAAGCTCTATCAGATTGATATCTCACGCTGCTCCTCCTTTTCGGATACTGTGTTGAGGCCTGCTCCGTGGGGGCTCTCCTGCTGACGGAGATTACAAGCTGGCTGAATATACTCGGGAAGGCATGATCTATACCAAAGAACGATTGCTGCAGGAAATAAGTAACCTCTCCCTCAAATCAGACTTTCCCGGCAGGTCGGGAAAGTCCCGCGCTTGTCCGGGGAACATCACGATAACTTGTTACCAGAAACATTAACCGAGGGGCCATTTATGGAAGCACTTCTTTCTATGGTTTTGCTACAGTAATGGTAATTTCGGCGCTGATGGTGATTCTGAGGAAAAGCGCTGCCACAGCGCCCTGTTCTCGTCGTCACCTTCTTCTGTCTGGGTGGGGTATTCCTCCTGCTAGATGCCGAGTTTATTGGGCTCTTCAGGTTATTGTGTATGCAGGGGCGATCATGGTCCTCTTTCTTTTGTTATCATGCTGCTCAACGTGGAACAGAGGTTGCAGCGCCCACCGGTCACGGGTTTCAAAAGCTCTGCTGGTCTTGTCCGTCTCCTTGGTTTCACTCATATCTGTTATGAAGGTACGGTCTTAACGGGAGAAAAAGATGTCTTTACTCCTGAGGTGGTGAGTGCGGCAGGTAACAGTGACAATAGGACGGCTGCTCTTTACCGATTTCCTTTGCCCTTTGAAATTACATCTATTTTATTATTGGCCGGCATCATCGGTGGTCATCCTGTCAAAAAAGAAATTATAAAGGGGGGGAATACAGAGTTACGGAAAAGGAATTTGACCTTAGGAAACGCAGAGGAACGAATAATAATAGAGAGAAAGTACGAAGCACGAAATCCCAAACAAATTAGAATGTTAAAAGAACAAAATCCAAAACAACAGTTTAGAACATTTGATATTTGAATTTTAGATTTGTTTCGTATTGATCCCTGCGGGAAGCTCCGCAGGATATTCGAATTTCGAATTTGTTTAAACGGAGTCCCTTTTTAATTTTGCCTACTCTGTAGGAATTAGTACTTTTACAATATT
>CAVVWZ010000044.1:0-15359 GCA_963752035.1 uncultured delta proteobacterium
GTTTCTATAAACTGCCCATCTTCTGAACCATAGCTTCCCCATTCGGTAACCAGTTCGTAGGCTTCTGAAGCAAAGGCAGCTGAGCCGTAGAATGCTATTAGAGTGAGGATGGCAACTATGGTCATGCCAGGCCCTAATCCCCTGTTTCTCATTGGTAGCCTCCTTTATTATTAGCAAGTTTTGTCAAAAGCAAACCACAGAGTGCAAAGGGAAAATGAACGTCGAATGAAATAAAGCAAAGAGTTACAAAGGCACAAAGGGACAGAGTGACAAAGTTACAGAGAGAGACAGCGAAAACAAGACAATGATGTGCCCTCGCCCCTCTGGGGAGAGGGTTGGGGTGAGGGGGATTCTGACGCCTCTTTTCTTAATTTAGGCAATCTAGGCATTTTAGCTCATTTTAGGCATTTGCATTTTCTGTCATTCAATCGTAATAGGTCCCCACTGTTTAAAGGTTTCCCCTTTTCTGAAAAAGTTCTTCGCCTTTCTGATTGCACGCTTTAAGCGGGGGCTTGCCTCGGTTGCAAGCTGGTCGAGAAGCAACTCTATGCTTTCTGCTTCATCTCTGTAAATAGTTATTTTATCTCCCCGGAGAGCGTTGCTTACACGGGGCAGAAGCTCGCTTATAAGTTCTTGGGCTCTGGCTGACAGGGAGGGGTCCTCCAGAAAGAGGGATGCTATCTCATCGGAATTTTTATACAAGAGATTGACATAGCTGTTCCACTGCCGGTCAGGTATCAGAACATCATCTCTGAAGCTTCTCAGCAGAGAAAGGGACTCCTCATCACCACTGAGTAGCGAATTGTATACTGCGGACCACCCGTGTTTATCCTCTTGAGTGATTCTGGCACGTACTGCCAGGTCATAAGGGATGTTGGTTCCCCGGCCGATTGGCTGCCACTCTATGCCATTTTCGCTGACATAACACACTTCGGATTCAAGTGATCCCAAGATATCAATGGGAATTGGGTAGTTGTAGTCGGGAGTGGTCAGTTTAAGGGCGACAACAAAATCCTCACCCCTGCTAACCGGAACAGCATTGAATAATGGAATGGAATAGTATCCCAGTTCTTCACACCTGCCCCACTGAATGGAGCGAAGCCTTTTCATTCGCCCATTATCCATCCGGTCATAAACCCGTATCTCATAGGTAGCATTAACGCTGGTTGTCCAGAAATCAACTGTATGAAGGGTGCCCGTTATATCCGGGGTAAAAATGACAGCACACCAGGCAGTGGGTTGGCCTGCACCGATACTGCTGAGGTCAATGAAGTTTCCTTCCTCACCGAAACAAAAGAATCCGTTTTCATCATAATATAGAATGGATTCCTCACTGTCATAGTTTTTGTAGGATGAGATGTAACTTGACAGGGTACCAATTTTTGCTGATCCGTACGCAATGTAACAGTAACCATTCATTCCCCAATCAGTACCCCAGCTGTTTTTGACAATCCATGCTCCTCCAGGGCCCAGGTTGTCATCCCACCCTACGATGAGAACCGCGTGATTTACCATTGATGCATCATAGTGTTCATAGACTCCCCCGGTGTAAGCCCGAAAGGCGGCATCAGCTGCATCCATACTGGTTGCAACAGGTCCGTATGTATAGAGGGCTGTCTTGATCGTGTGTACATTGTTGGCTATAAACCTCCAACCATCCACATTTTTAATGATCTCACAGGTGTCTTCGCAGGGGGCTCCATCCACACCAAGAAAGGGAGCACATGATTCAAGGGAAGGCCCCTGCTGGGTTAAAAAGTTTGTTGACCTGAAATAAGAGCCGCCGGTAGAACAGCTCTGGGCAGTACCTGAAAAAGTGAGGAAATCACAGGAGGCCAGGTTTTGTTCAGAAAAGTCGTAGACTTGATCCTCGTTGATGAGTATCTTGGACTCAAACTCTGCCAGTGCAGCGAAGGCCCAGCAGAGCTGACAGGGAGACTGCTCTTTTACAGGGGTAACTTTATCAGTGTCCCGCCAATCAAATGAGGAAGGAAGGTTTACCCTAGGAAGAGTCATTTGCAGGCGACTCTCTTCAATAGGAAAAGCAATGGTTCCAAACAGTTGAGCGCTTTTCTCGGGGGGTAATCTGTAAACCCAGGTGTCACCAACGGTAAAGTTGTATTTTTTCTCCTTTATTGTTCTCCTGATCTCCTTCAATCCGGGAAGTGGTTTGTAAAAGGCTCCGTTACTCATGCCACCTTTTATTGTCCCTGGACTTTTATGTAATTCCCAGCAGAGTGTCTCCTGATTTCCGCCGAGAAGGACGGTTAAACAGAAGAGAAAAGCGGGAAAAGAATTTTTCATAATCACCTCCACAAAGAAAGTTGGAATCTCGTTAGGTTACGCTCTTTCGAGCATCTTTGAAAAATGATTAGAGCAGGGAGGAAATTCGTTTAATGCTGTAACGGGCAGATGGTTTGGTATCACCTGCTTAACACAGACCCTCGATCTTTTCTCAACCGCAAACGTCATTTTCACAACTGTTGTGGCAAATTATGAGATCGATATAATAAACCATCCAGGCAAATGCCAGGCAGTTCAAAACACTCTGTCCACCAAAGATGCAGAGTATGGCCGTGGCAAACCAGGCAACCAGCGCTATTTCATCACATCCCACACCATCCGGTTGATCTGCATTATACCAGGCCCACCAGTCGTCGGCACTGACCTCGGACGAACCATACTTGTAAAAAGTATTGAAGTTTTCAGTGCAGCACTTTGTGCAATCGCATGCAGTGGTACAATTTTTATCACTAGGTAAACCTTGCATGATAGCAGCTGATGCTGTGCTTGTCAGACTAGCCCACAAAAACACAATGGCTACTACCATAGAGATATATTTCATCTTCATATCCTTTCACCTCCTTTATCGTATAATGTGCCCTCACCACTCTACCGGCACATTGTTGAAAGCTTGCTTTCCTGACTAATTGTATTATGATTAGTCTGCGTTATTCTTCATGCCGTTGGTGTGAGGGGAGGCCAGGAGGTAGTGACTTTCCAAGTGAGTTACTACCTCTATTTTTGTAGCGTTTCCTACCTTACTATTTCCTCCCTTGCTCTAATATTCCTTTACTGCCCTCCTTAAGTGTAAGTGTTGCCGGAACCAAACCACAGGCAATGTAAATGCCTGGTGAAACAAAGAAGTCAGAAGACAGGAGTCAGAATTAAGAATAAAAAACTCTTTGTTAACATCACTCCAATCTTAAATCTTCTTTTTAGGTATTTTAGGTTTTTCTTCTTACCTCCTGACTTCTGTCTCCTGAGTCCTGTTATATTAATCCACAATCCGAAATCCAAAATCAGAAATGAGTGACTTGTGGTTTCATGTTTGAGTCTCCGACTCAAATAGGGGGTGCTATCCTCACCCTTTTGCCATATGTTCCTGTACTCTCGGTACGTTCCCCTGTTCTATAGTTGTTATTACTTCTTCTAAGTAGTCCAGGGAAGGGATTCCTGCAATGTAGTAACCATTAATCAGTAGACTTGGAGTACTGCTGATTCCGGCCACTTTTGCGTCCGCAATATCCTTTTCTACCTCCTGGCGCTGTTTACCGCTATTCAAACACTTTCCAAATTGTTCCCTGTTCAGGCCAATACGGGCTGCATACTCTTGTAGGTTTTCACTGGTTAATGATTTCTGATTATTAAACATAATGTCGCTATATTCCCAGAATTTCCCCTGTTCATCTGCACATTCAGCTGCCTCGGCTGCCATCTTTGCGTCTTTGTGGGAGGGTAGGGGAAAGTCTCTCAGTACAATCCGTATGTTATCACCCTTTTTGGCTACAAGTTCTTTCAAGATTTCAGCTCCTCTACTGCAGAAAGGGCACTGGTAATCAGCGAATGTTATTATAGTTATTGGAGCATCTTGCCTGCCAAAAGACGGATCATCATCCGGGGTGATATCAAGGTGAATGAGTTCAGGTCTTTCTAGAAAGAGTTTAATGTCTGCCTTTGTTCGCAGCTCTTCCATAAACTCATGTTTCTTTTCACGAAGGTAGGCTGTCTTTTTCATTTCCACTACCTTGTTTTTAACCTCATCTATAAAGGGACCACTGTTTTGCTTGTTTGATGTAAACATTCCAGCCAGCGCTACTAACGGTGTGGAAGTGGGTGTGCCTTTTGAGGGGTTGGTATACTTTTTGGAGATTTTCTTGACAAACTCCTGAAACAGATTTTCTTTATCGGCTTCAATTGCTTCCGTTCCAGTACCTGCCTGTGCTGTAATCCTGGCAAGCAGTTGATCGGGGTTTGTTTTTTGCTTTTTTGCCTCTTTTTCTAACAGCTTCCGGTCAATGAGCTTGTGTAATGCTGATTGTTGTTCCCGATACAATTTTACTTTTGCATTGTGCAACTCGAAATTATATCGATTGTGAAAATCATAATTGAGATCTGAGAGATATATCATTCTGCCATCCAACTGCGCTATTTCTCTTTCCTGTAGCAATATGGTTATGTCAGTTCCTGACTGTGGGGTATTCTCATAATCCTTTGCAATGCAGGGCACTATAGTGAATCCTATAAGCACTAATGGTAGTAGAAACTTTCTCATGGCACTCCTCCTTTTCTATAAAATGGTTTCATTTAAGGGTGGCTGAACATGTGTTTTTACGAGACTAGTCAAAACAGTTTCTGTTGCTGCGGAGAAAGATTCTCGCATAACCTGACAGAGTAAGTTTTCATCCACAGCAGTCTTTTGTGCCTGGACAAGCTTATTATCCAGTCTTCTGATGAACTCAGTACTGGAAAGAAACTGTATGGAAAATCTACTCAGGAGATGACATGCAAGCGCCAGTGTCTCGTTGTTCTCCCACCTGTAATGTTCTCTGATAAAGGTTAATTTTTCTGCGCTTGCTGCCTGCATATGGAAGTGGTGCTGCTGGTCAAGAACGGCCTCATCCTGACCTTGATTCTGTGAAATATCTTCTTTGAATTGCTGTACGGTTGCTTGCAGGAGATTATTGAATGAGGAGGTAGTTGTCGTTACAAAACTTTCCTTTATGATCTGATAGAAGAGAGTCTCATCTATGTTCTTTATGTTCCTTTGCTTCATAGTTTTTTCAAGTCTGTTGCTGAAATCATCAAGGAACTGTGGAGAAGGCAGCCGCTTAAGAAAGGAGCATGCACGATCCTGCGCCTGTTTGTTATTCCACACATAGCGCTTCCTGATCAGCTCAATTTTCTTATGTGCTTTTTCTGAGAGGGAGACATACTTTGTTCCTGGAGAAAGCTTCCTGCTCCAGTATGCATAGTAGGTATAATCAGGAACAATGTGCATCACCTGTAAGGTTTCTACTGTCGCCCAGACAAGGATGAAGGATAACAACAAATATGCTACAAAGGCCCTTTCGCTTCTCGTAACCAGGGTCTTCACAATGGCAAACAGGGCGGCTAGAAAAAAGACAAGCCCTGTCAGGGTAATAGAGATGTTGAATAGTTCAGGATAGGTTACTTTTAGAACTTCTGCCTGATTAACCAGAATAAAGTGCAGCAACCAGACCAATGTAAAGTGGCCGAGGGCAAATCTAACGCCGATGGGTAGAAATTCTTTGTAAAGTACAACTGCTGTAGTAATCAAGTATAGGATCAGGGCGGGAGCTGCTTTTAGGGTGGCAATTTCCAGTATTTCTTCATGCTCCAGGAATTCACCTGCAAAACACCAGATAAAGAAGCCTGCAACTATTCCATACACGCATTCCTTTGTGCCCTTGGAACGACCTGCTGCCTTCCACAAAGTGAGGATGATTGCAACCAGGGATGCACTACCAAAGACTGTTGTTGCTGTGGAGCCCAGGCGGTAAACTGTGCTCATACTGAGATGGCCGAGAAAATACATGGCATAAAAGAATGTGAACAATCTAATACCTTTCACAATCATAGTTATTGCCTCCTTCCAGGATATGTATGTGATGACCTTTGACTCATTACCTCCTGATAGAGTTGATTAGGTGATTGTTCGGATTTTTCATACGTTGCTCCTTCCCTATATCCCTGGGTGTAGTGCTTAATCGAATCCATCATAACAGGAGCCAGGTGAGAAGGGGCCGTGTCCTCAAGTGCCTGAAAAAAAATCTTTTCATCAACTCTATCATTTGCTTCTGTTGCAATTTTCCTGTCCAACGCTTTCATAAGTTCTTCAACTCCCGAGGGCCTGGCAGGTTCGGGCATAAGTTCTAGCAGATGCCCTGCCAACCCTTTTGTTTTCTCATCCGCCCACTCATATCGTTCCTTGAGGGCTGTTACCTTTTCAGCAAATTCATCTTCTGGAGAAAGAGGTCCTGTGAGGGGTCTGATTCCTTCCTTTTCTTTATCCCTTTTTATGAAATCCTCTATGATTGCTGCCCCACTCACTTTAGGGCCTTTACCCAGAAGGGTTACTGTTGCCATGCTTGATTTGCTTTTTGCTTCATTCCTGTATTGCATGAAATAATTATTAATACCTGCTGCCTTTAACAATCGTTTAATCCCCTGCACGAGGGGCACGTCCTTAAAACTAATAGTTGTGGGTTGAGAAACCACAGCCTCTTCATAGGTTATAACTCTTAGCTGGCATTGCTCGCTTAAGGCCTGCAGGAGCTTGCCAAGGGGGAGATTGTGGGAGTTAATGGAGATGGTGTATCCTTCAGATGATTTTTTTGCTGAAACAGGATGTGCCCGTTCATTTTGGGCATGCGTAGTAGTAATGGTGGCGGAAAGCAAGATGCAAATGAGTGCCAAGCTTTTAAGATTTTTAATCATTTGTAGCCTTCCTCAAAACACAGATAATGCAAATGCCTAATGAAATAAAGAAGTCAGAAGTCAGGAGTCAGAAGCCAGAATCCCCCCTCACCCTGTTAAATATTTTGTATCAGTTGGTAAATAAACAATTTAATGCTCAGCAAGAAATTGCATCATGCCATGTTTCTATTTTCCCATTTAACAGGACAAGCCCTTTCCCCAGAGGGGCGAGGGCGCCTCTTTGTTTTTGTAATTCGACGTTCATTTTTTTCTTTTCCCAAAGACCTATAGTTGAGATCAGAGGATGGGATAGTGCCCACTGACCATGATGTAGCTTGCCGCGATTAAAAAACAGAATATGGAAATACTGAAAGCTATAATGGAGAGTACTGAACTCAATTTCCAGCCCCACCATTTCTGGTAGCGACCGTGGAGGATGAGTGCATAGATGAGCCAGATAATGAGGGCACTGGTTTCCACAGGATCCCAGCTCCAGTAACTGCCCCAGATTATTTTTGTCCGGTATGCCCCTGTTGCCATACCGATGCTGAAAAGGATGAACCCTATTGCAATGGTTTTGTAACTGAGTTCATCTAGAACTTTCAGTGAGGGGAGTTGAATGAAAAGTTTCTTGCAGAGAGGTATGGAAGAGCCTGCATTGTGTGTCATGAGTATCAATATACTCACCACAAGGGAGAACAAAAAGGCAACTAAGCTCATAATGCAGCTTACTACATGGTATGCCAGGAAATTTCCTTGCAGAACCGAAGGCAGTGCTTCAATGTCGCCGGTGAGATTGGGCGATAATGAGGCATAAAGCATTCCAAGCGAGATGAGGGGTACAACAAAGGTCCCGAGTACCCTCACCTGATAGGTGTGCTCAAGTACAAGGTAGATGAGTGCCATTGACCAGCAGGTAAAAATGATGGTTTCATAAAGGGTAAAGAAGGAGAGGGGGCTATGACCTACCCCTAGCTGATAGGACTCAATCCAACGCACACCATAGGCGATGGTATGAACAATAAGGGCAATGACTGTTAGGGAGGTTCCTGCCTTACCAATCTTTTGCTTGCGAAAAAAGAGGTAGCAGAAATAAAAGAACGATGAAATGAGATAGATAAAGGCTACTGAATTGAATAGTGTGACGTTAATCATAAAGTATCTCCTTTTCAAATAAAGAAGTCAGAAGACAGGAGTCAGAATTAAGAATGCCTTAAACAATAAACCACAGAGCACACAGAGAGTTCAAACATAAATTAAAAGTTCCAAAAAACTGAACCACGAAGAGCACGAAGAAAAAACAAGATGCAGGATGCAAGATACAAAATGTTCAAGAAATCCTAAATGCACTAAATCCCAAACCCTAAACAAATCCAAAATCCAAATATTCAATGTTCAGAAACGTTTCGCGCACCGGTCATTGCCTGGCTGAGCTCGGCCAAGCCGAGCCCAAAGGGCGCGGCAATCTCATTTCAGTAGCCTGTGAAATCCACAAGCTTTTAAAGAGATTGCTTCGTCGGTTTTTAACCTCCTCGCAATGACATGACACAGTCTCATCGGAGGGAGGGGAAATCCTGGGTTTATCTTTTTCACTTCATTCAACATTAGATGTTGGACGTTGGATGTTCGATGTTTGTCTTTTTTATTCCTGACGGGTCAACCTGCCAAGGGTGTGAATCTTGCTTTCATAGTGTCTACCAGCCAGTTCCTTTATTTCTTCAAAGTAGTCTTTTAATGCTTCCGGGTTACGACTTGACCAGGCGGCCAGGGTGAGATGATAGTGTCCACTTTTTTCTTCCACCTTTACCCAGAATTTTCTATGGGAGAGGAAAAACATCATGGAGAACCCGAGAATGGCCATTGCAAGACCAGTCCAAACAAGCTGTCCTCCAGGTTCAGAACTGATTTTCAATATGATGCCCTGAGGCTCAATCTTCTTTATTTCCAGAAGTGAAAAATTGTAATCCTTATCCCATGGTTGTTGATAGGTGCTATTCTTGGAAAAAACGGCTGGGGAGTAGAGTAATGTGTTGTTCTCTCCATATACCTCAAGGGTGACCATGTACTTGGATAGAGGAGGGCTACTGTTTTGAGATGATGTCTCCATCCTTTTTAACAGCGGTTTTTCTGAGGTTGGACGGGAGAGGGAGAAGATGTCTTTTAGCCGAATGATGTGTCCCGTTTCTGGAACCCTAAAGAACTCGTGACGTTTTAGGCTTGTTACCTTCGTTTTACCACCTGACCTTTTGGGAGTAGTTGCTACAACGGTGAGATAGTCGACATCTTTTCGAGTACGGGACAGGGCAATGCGAACACCTTTGTATGAAGTTGTGTGATATCCCTCCAAAACCTCTGTTTTGTGCACCGTCCCGGACTCTAGAAAAGAGATAGTGCTGCAATACGATAAAGGAGAGTCGTTGCCGGAAGGTGTCGTTTCGCAGGGCTCAAGCCTGAGTGCAAAATCCAATTTCTTGACACACTGGTTCCTGCCTTCTTTGACAAAAAGGGTGTCAACAATTTCACCTTCCCGGAGGTAGAGATTTCCTTCGTAAGAGGACGTACTTAATAAACCTCCCATGAGTAGAAAAAGAAGTCCCCCATGGGCTAGATAAAATCCAAGATGGGCATATCTTCCTTTTTGTGAAAAGAAAACTGCTAACCGGTCTCTGTAGTGGATTAAAGGATCAGATATTTTAGCGGAGAGTAACAACCGCAGCTGTCCTATGAAATCCGGATTGATAGAATGTAAGATAAAGGTTTCTTTTAAACTGGGTCTTGCAGGTATTTGATGGTCTGTTTTGTGATTAAACATGCCCAGGGTTTTTAGCGTCCTGGGGATTCTCTTTACAGTGCAGAGGAGAAGATTGAGATAAAAAAGGAGGAGAAGTGATTTAAACCAGATTGAGTTGTAGAGATCATTGAATCCGAACAGACTGATAATATACTTAAGGGCAGCTCCCTGCCAGAGCTGATGACGTTGGATGATAGCACTAATTTCATTTTCCAGGATGGTTATAGAGATAGTAACTGACAAGGCAGCAAGGAGGATGACAGTGAAGGTAAGGGAGGATAAATGAGCTATTATAGTAGGTAATAGTTTTTTCATATCTCCTTCCTGGAAAGTAACAACTGCATGTTTTCTCTCCCTCGCGCTATTCTTCGCCCCTCGCAATGACATTGTGACTAAGTCTCTTCAACGGAATGGGATACTGTTTTATATCCTGTGTTCTTGTTGCCTGACGTTTTGCGATGAGTTTTTCTACTGCAGCTGGCATTTTACCCATGGTTGACATGTGCTTTCGTAAAAAGGAGTTCTGTACGATGCTTTGTAATCCTCTGAAAAGGAGTTCTTTTTTAAATTCATCTTCTAAGGCTTCCCACTGGGGTAGTTTAGCCATGTAATAGGTTTTATAGCATTTCAGCACCTCCTGAAAGACCTCCTCCCGAGTCATATGGATTGGTTTTAATACCGGTTTGACCAGGTTATAGTTCCGGTAGTCCCAGTCTTCAATATAAGGTTGCAGTTCCTGATAGATGTCAGCATAAGGCCAGGGAGATATCATCAGAAAGTGCGGGTTGTCGGGGTTATAGTACTGAGCCAGTTCAAGGGTGTTCTTAATTGATTCGTTTGTTTCTTCAGGAAGTCCCAGAATGAAAGAGCACTCAGTTATGATATTTTGTTCGTTTAAAAGGAGAATAGCTTCTCTGCACTCATGGCAGGTCTGGGATTTTTTGAATGTGTCCAGGGTTTTTTGATTCGTTGCCTCAACACCAATGAACATGTGGATTATACCGGCCTTTCTGTACTTGTGGAGAATATCCCGGTCGCGGATGATATCTGTAGCACAAGTCTCTGTCAGGAGATGTACACCCAGATTTTTTTCAATAAGCAGGTCTAGAATTTTCTCCCAGCGGTCTTTGTCATGGGTAGGGTATTCATCCCCTATGAAGAAGGCATTTACCCCGAATTGGCAGCGGAGATGTTCAATTTCAGCGATGAAGTTTTCAGGACTCCGGGTCCGGTAGGTCTGTTGCCAGAATTTCTGCTGAGAACAGAATGCACAACTGTTACCACAACCTCTCGAAGAGGAAACGAGGGCTACCCTTGAGTTGTCCATGAAGCAGAGGTAGTAGTCTTCCCAGTTGAGCAGGTCCCAGGCAGGTGCGAGTGAATCGAGATCCTGTATGTACTCTCTCTGGGGGGTGGTAATTATCTGTGTTCCCGATCTGTAGGCAATGCCCCTTACCTCGGTGAGTTTCATCTTGCCCTGGATTGCTTTAATAAGTTCAGGAACCGTATACTCACCTTCCCACCGGACAATGTAATCGATGGAACCCTCACTTCGAGTAAGTGTTTCTTCAGGCATCATAGTTGGATGAATTCCTCCAATGATGGTGATGATGCTCTGATCTATAGACTTGGCCAGGCTGAGCACCTGGGTTGCATCGTAAATGGTTGCGGTGTATGCCGTGGAGCCCACAATGTCGGGCATTGAATCGATGATTTTCTTCCTGATATCCACATAAGAATGGTTTTTAGCCATGGCATCGTAAATTTCAACATCGTGGCCATCTTTTCTCAACTCTCCTGCTATGTAAAGAAAACCCAGGTTAGCCCATCTGCCTGCTGCTTCTACTACACCACAGTGGTAGGGGGGTGTAATAAGTAGTATTCTCTTTCCCATTTGTTCCTCCTTAATTCAAATGCCTAATGCTAAATTAAAAAAGAGGAGTCAGAAGTCAGAATCCTCTTCACCCCAACCCTCCACTCCAGAGGGGAGAGGGCACCTCTTTGTTTTTTTTATTCGACGTTCGATGTTGGAAGTTGGATGTTCGACGTTCATTTTTCCTGTGCCCTCTGTGGTTTGATATTGAACTATAATAATGGTGTATAAGGCAACAATTGTGCCACGGCAGGATATTCCCAGTGAGCTTCTTCAACTCATTGATGTGAAGAGGATTTCGTGAAAGGTGGGGTGTGCTAAAGATCTTCGGTCATGAGGAAGTGACAGGTAATGCGTAAAACAGTGTGTACAAAGTAAAAGGGATGGGTGTTTCACTATCAGACAATAGATTTGAGCTGCACAGCATTAATTATATTTAGTTTTTTCTTAAAATGCCGATAGAACTATATAATGCAATTACATGCGTAACCACAATTATCACTTACAGGAGGATAGAGGCTAATGGAAGTGGCGCGTAATATTGATGAGTTGAAAGAATGTGTGTCCGTGTGGGGGTTGAGGGAGAACAGGCGTGAGTCTCAACGATACCAGGTGGATATTCACGGAAATTACTATGTTGAGGAAAAGGGATCTATTGCAGCTCGGGATAACTGCACGCTGATTGATGTTAACAGAGAAGGTGTTGCCATTAAAATCAAGAATAATCCCTTTAGAAAGGGAACTAAACTCCACCTGCAGTTCGTCGCAGGACATAACAGGGTGGATGTGGTTGGTAAGGTAGTGCACATTAAGCAGGATGGTGATGATTTTCTGGTGGGGATTCAGTCGACAAGTAAGAAGGTAGACATTGCACAACAGCTATTAGGTTGATAGCAGGAAAGGAAATTGCACGGGAATCATTACGATTGTACCTGTAATCATGTAAAACACCCCGGTAGTAATACCGGGGTGTTTTTCTTTTCGTGTTAACTTTCTTCATTAATTCAGCCTTATGATTTTTCCAAAGAAACTTTTGCAGAGTCCAGCTTAGTCAACTCTACATCAGTCAGTTCAGTTATCAATTCTATTCCACCGATTATATCAATATCCATTTTGTCAAACCACTTCAGGGTTCCACTGGTGCTAATTGTTTTTGAGCTGCCTTTTACAGGCACTTCTACCCGAATGTTTGTTCCCATATCTATTTCTACATCCGTATGGAATATTATGCCCATTCCTTTACGACTGATATTAACAATGGTACATGCTTGTTTATGCCCGTTGGAATCTGCCAGGAAATAGTGTGCTTCCCTCTGGGTGGGGAAACGTTTGTACTTTCTGGTGTATTGTTTCATGTATGATGCCTTTTCTCAGCTACCATCTTTATTCTTTTTGATGGAAGGAGAGGGAATATAGATTAGAGATGCTTCTGTAAGGAGGTGTATTGTTTTTAATGCCTCTTCTTTGGTCGCGAAATCACCCATGGTCAATCTGTACCAGGTGTCCCGGGGAGAAAATTCACGGGATTCTATAAAGAGCAGTTTCTCCGGTTCTGTCATTTTTTGAGAGTACTCTACTGCTGATTCAAAGATTTCAAAGGTAGCAATGTGCACCCGGTATTCGGCATCCTTTATCTTGACAAGATAAGATTCCGGGGTAATTACCGGTAAGATGATGTTCTGGTCATCACCAATTCGCCGCACATCAGTAATACTTGGATTGGCCTGCACGATGAGATCAAACAGGGTTTCATTGGCTCTCTGATAGTGCTTCATGGCAATGGCATATAAACTTCCCCCCTCTTCTTTGAAGATTACCCTGTGATTGTCATTTTCTGTTGAAGGGGCTGATTTACTTGTAGACGCGAATATGGGACCAGTACTGGTAATTTGGTCAAAGATACCTGAAAAATTGAGCCAAAAACAGATTAAAAACAACAGGCAGCCAATTGTAATGGTTAACTGTTGTTTAAGAGTCATATTCTCTCCAGGAGAGGGATTACATAACATGTATTGCTGAAATGCATTAATATCTAACTAACTATATTTCGGACATTTTTAAAACATCTTTAGCAAAATCAGCATCCCGGAAACGTTTGATAGGCGTGGTCTTAAGGAAGTTAAAGAAACCCAAAGAAATCTGATGAAGAAAAACAATTTATAACAAAAGGCTGGCAGATACTTTTCTGTCAGCCTTTTGTTGATTGATTCAGTTGGGCTATACGCTCTTTGCTTATGCTACCAGTAATCACGTTTACGCTTGTGTGGCCTGGTTCGGAAGAATCAGGCTCTATGAGTATCCCATAAATTCCAGAAGAGATGTTTTTCTCCTGTACCCAAGGATAAGAATTCCTTGAGTGTGTCCAGGCTCTTTGCATCCATGGTATGGAACTGAATTCTCAGATACAAAAAGCTTCCTGCCTGTTTCTTGATTCTTTTGTGCCACCTGATGTGACCTGAAACAGCCATCATTTCTACTCCGTCGGGCAAATTACACTCAACGGTCATTTCTATCGTGGAATACGGGAGTGCCGATTCATTAATGTAGAGGAAGTCATCTCTGATTTCTAAGAATACTCCCCCCAGGGAGATATCCTGAATAAATCCTTGAAAGCTCCTTTCCTTTGCTGGAAGTTCCTCAAAAAATTTGCAGGTTACCATGGATGGGATATAGTGTCGTTGATGCTTTCTCTTTTCCATCTGTATCGTTTCATTAGGGGCTAAATTATCCATTACAATCCCTCCTGTTAAGTATTACCAGTTTACTTCAGGATTTCAGAGAGTGAAATAACATTTAATATATTTTTGTCAGTGATGGTTGTAAGCTCGCCATCACGATCAACATCTGTGAGGGTAATGTCAATAGCACGTGCTTGCGGATCAGGGAGACACGTGTAAAACACCAGCATGGTATACTCATTTAACAGCAGTTGTTTCCGAACGGAAAGGTCATTAGAATTGAAAGAGACACGAGAAGATACGGTAAAGGTGAATTGTTCTTCAGAATGGATCAAGGTCATGTTAAAAAGAGGTGTTTTTTTAGACCCTAAAACTATTCTGGGGAAAACAGCTAATTCAATATCCTGAGCAAGTGGTGACTGGCTGGATACCACCGTAAAGCTATTGTCCAATTGTGCACGTCGTCCATCAGGATTTATCACCACAAGGTCATAGACTCCACCTGCTATTCCCGACGGGATCCTGATTAGTAAGGTCGTGGATCCGATGTAGTTTACCTCAGGAAGCACAGTGTCTCCTAACATGACTACGGAGCCCTCCTCAAAGTTGATGCCGATAATGGCAATATCTCCCGTTGTGGAGTCCAGAGTGGAATCGGGAAGCACAGTCATAATTACCGGTGGAAGCGGCGCTACAATAAAGAGACCTGCTTCCAGAAAATGATTGCGGCCGTTAGGGTTGATGATAGTAATGTCATAACTTCCCACAGGCATGTCTTGAGGAATGGTCACCTTGAGGGTATTAGAGCCGATGTATTCGACTTCAGTCAGAACCCGCTCACCGACAATAACTCTGGGCATTGAAATGAAGTTCTCCCCTAGAATAATAACCGGGGTATCTTTTTCACCCGTAATAGTATCCGGGTAGATGCCCTCTACAAGAGGTGGTAATGAAGAGTCAATGGAATCAGAAGAAGCAATCACCAGGAAGGCCTCATGCAGCACCGCAACTTCACCTGCTGAACTGGCAACTGCCAGATCATGAAGTCCGGAGTCCAGGCCCTGAGGAATAATTGCCTGAATGGTAGTTGCCGTTATGGTATTAATCTCGCACACGACTCCACCGAGTGTTACTGTTGCATCCTCCTGAAAGTTTCTCCCGTAAATCTCAACGCTGGTTTCACTGGTTGTATAGCCAAAGCCGGGTTCGATGTCGGCAACTTGCAGAGTAATTAGGCAGGTGATTTGTATGTTGTCCAGCTGAACCGGAGCCGATCCGTCAGAGCTGAGGAAGGCCT
>CAVVWZ010000045.1:0-15632 GCA_963752035.1 uncultured delta proteobacterium
CAACTGTATTATGGAGTTCGTAGGTGAGTGGGTGGAGCGCAACACATTTTTAGTATGTGACACTTTTTCTCTGAAATAGCCACATACTATATGTAGACGTATCAAATAAAAAAGACAGAGCCAAGTATGATCCTACCCTCTATCTTTTAAGTTCTTACCCAAAACTCCAAAATTTTGCATCTGACCAGCTGCACATCTTGTAATCATCTTTTGGTTGATATACAAGAGGGGTCTTCCTGTGTTTATCTCACCCCAAAGGGAGTTCCTATCAATTTAGGTCTTGCAATACCTACAAACGCTGTTATTTTGGATTCACTATCCTTAAGCGGTGCAAAACATAAATCTATATCAACTTCTTTTCCGTTCTTAGTAATAATTGTCTTTTCCCTTTCAAAACAGCTTTGCTGAATGGCTTTGGCCCTATAGTCAGCCATCCCTTTCCGTAAATCTTCCTTTTTGCTGAAAAAGAGGACATCCATTTTGTTGACCACCTCTTCTGCAGTGTATCCCAGAAGTTCTTCAGAGTATTTATTAAAGTAGGTGATAATACCATGTGTGTCAGTGATAATAACAGAATACTGATTCATTGCAGTAAGGAGTGATTGTATCAAGTGGCGGGGAACGGTTGTTTTTTTTGTGGTTGATGGTTGGGATGCCTTGTCAATATCGATGATTCGAACACTGCCCACATATGGTTTGGTCTGATAGGTAGTTATTTCACTAATCTTTTTTACCAAATCAGCCATTCTCAAACACTGTTTTTGCACGGTGGTTATGTTTCTGTAAAGAGGGTGGTGCTCATCGTGTTTACTTAAAGCTTGTTCTAGTGTGGGTAGTATAACCGTGAGGGGTTGATTTAATTCATGGGCGGTTGCGCCTGCCATCTCAATGAGTACTGACAACTTTTCGTGTTCCAGGATTTTTTGATTGGCAGTTTTAAGTTCCTCGAGGATTCTGTGACGTTCTATGGCATAGCTGATAGAGCGCTCAAGCAAAATGCTGTCTATCTGGCCTTTGACCAGATAGTCCTGGGCGCCTTCCTTGATAGCCTGCACAGCAATGACCTCATCGTCAAGGCCGGTTAATACTATAACAGGCAGATCAGTCGCTTTGGCGTGTAAGCTGGTAAAAGTGTCAATTCCCCGGGTATCAGGCAAGGACAAATCAAGCAAAACCACATCGATGCTTACCTTTTGCAGGCGCTCAAAACCCGAGGTGAGGCTATCCGTATGCTCCAACTGGAATGAATTACGCTGTGCATCTTGAAGCATTTCCTTTATCAGGCGGGCATCTCCAGGGTTGTCTTCAATAAGCAAGACCCTGGTAGTTTTGTTGGGGACTTTATGATCAGCCTGCATGACGTATCCCTCCCTTTTGATTTGGAGTGTTTTGACCATCTACTTTTTCGGCAGCTTAACAATTGTGAGCCAGAAGTCCTCAATTGATTTCACTACCTTGACAAATTGGGTCAGGCCAACGGGTTTTGTAATATAGCAGTTCACATGGAGGTTGTAGGCCTTAATGATGTCCTGCTCGGCTTCGGATGAAGTAAGAACCACCACTGGGATTCTGGACAGGTCAGGGTCTACCTTAATCTCTGCCAGCACCTCCCGCCCGTCTTTCCCGGGCAGGTTGAGATCAAGCAGGATCAGGTCCGGGCGCGTCTTATCGGCAAATTTACCTTTTCTTCTTAAAAAGTCCATGGCATCTACCCCGTTTCCTACAACCTCGAGACGGTTCTTTACCTTATAGTCTTTTATGGTCTCCATAGTCAACCTTACATCGGCGGGATTATCCTCTACCAATAAGATTTCAATAGGTCTAATTATCGGTTCAGCATTCATAGTTTTTCCTCTCTTTTTACCGGTAGTGTAAAGTAGAAGGTCGAGCCCTTTCCAACATCACTATCAACCCATATCTTGCCTCCGTGGTGTTCCACGATCCTCTTACATATAGCCAATCCTATTCCAGTGCCAGGATATTCCTCCTTACTGTGTAAACGCTGAAATATCAGAAATATCTTGTCCTTATATTGTGGATCGATACCAAGACCGTTGTCTTGCACTGAAAAGAGCCACTTGTTTCCATTCTGCTTAGCCGAGATGTGAACCCGAGGAGCATGTTTACTGCGGAACTTGATGGCATTGCCTACCAGGTTTTTGAACAACTCCTGCATTTGAGACTCATCAGCCATCACGGTCGGCAGGTCATCGTTGGTAATAATATCATTGTTTTGCTCAATTGTGAGGCTCAGGTTGGCAATGACCTGGCCGAGCACAGAATTGCAATCGGTTGGCTTGACTGGTTTCTGCCGGGTACTCACAAGGGAATAGCTCAATAGGTCGTTAATCAACCGCTGCATCCTAAGTGCCCCGTCAACAGCAAAGTGGATAAACTCCTTGGCATCTGTGTCGAGTTTGTCTTTATAGCGTTTTTCCAAGAGTTGTGTATAACTTGCCACCATACGCAAAGGCTCCTGCAAATCATGTGAAGCCACATAAGCAAATTGTTGAAGATCAGTGTTAGAGCGTTTCAACTCTGCTACAGTTCTCTTCAATTTTTTCTTAATCTTATTGCGCTCGCTAACATCCACAAAGAAAGCCATTCTGCCGATGATATTTCCCGCTATGTCAGTAACATTCGAACAAGACACTTCGACTGAGAACACGGATCCGTCCTCGCGGTGAACATTGAACTCTTCTCTATCTCCCTTCAGCTTGTCAATAACCGCTGTGAGATCAGCGAATTTGCGGACCTTTTTAGGCGAAAACAGTTCGGCAGCATTTTTGCCAATGACTTCTCTTTGATCCTTGTACCTGAAGATATTGAGAAAAGCGGGATTGACAAAGTTAATCTTTCCCTCGAGATTTTCTATGATTACACCCACCATGGTCGATTTTAATGCATCGAAAACAATACCTAGTTCCTTTTGGGCCTGCGTGCGTTTAGTGGTGTCTTTTGGAACAGACATTTCTTGCCTCCGGCCGCAAGATTATATTAAAAAACGCTCATAATAATCGGGTGCTTTTCAGTAACTTTACCTAGAAAGAAAAATCCTTTTAACGGAATTTCAATGCCAGCAACATGGAATCTAAAGTTCGAGTACAAGTGAAAATACCGGTATATTCTGTTGTTAGATTTTCCTTGGTTATTTCTATAACAACACGACGATAAAGATGTCGCTTCCAGGAGCGGATCGAAGGTCGTGCCAGAGTATCCAATAATATTTTTCCCAATTTGTTCCATCTTGTCAGTACCGGTTTTTGTAGTAATTGCACCAATCCTTTCCAGACTTTACTTTACCTAAAATGATGCTAAAGGTTTCGGCCACTGCGTCTTTCAGGGTGTTAAAGATGTTCCTGATTTTGCGCCACAAAAGTTTTGCAAGCACCTGTTTCTGTAAGCTTTCTATTTCCCGGGAGCGACGCAACTTTTGATCGGATGGGATATCTTCCAGATAACGATAAATTACATGAATTGAAGAGTACTGATCTTTGTAAATTATGTAGCTACTCTCATAATGTCCCTGTCGATCCAGCACAGGATTCAGATAATCTAATTCTATACCCGTTGGAAACAGTCTCATCGTTCCCCAAATTGTTTTACCATCCTTTTCTTCAACAACAACGTGATAGCCATTCCATGTTTTCAAACAGCGATCCATTGCTCTAGAATTTAGTACAGCACCAATAATCGCAGCTAAAAATATAATAATAATTGTTAAAGTAAAGCCATCTATCATTGTTTCACCAGGGGTCTTGAGGTTGATTTGAAACCAAAAAAAGAAGTTTTAGCACGGGCAGACGATTAGGTTTTTATGGATGAAGAGCTTATAGACTATCTACTGCATCTTGCCAGTTTTTCATAATTTCTATGCAGGCACTATTCATCTCCACGGTACGTGCTTCGCTTTCAGCTTCGGTGTAGCATCGAAATTCAGGAGCGTTGCCGGAAGGACGAAGATGAATCACTTCCTGGTTAGCAAAAGTTATGCGCAGGCCATCAGTTGTGTCAAAGTTCGCAATTTCACCGGACACTTCAGAAAAAATCTTCTCAACAGCATCCTTGTCTTGTGCAAAATTACCTGAATTGAGCTGAGCGATAATATTCTGGCTTTTTTCAGTGGGGAATTCCTTTAGCCTGTTACTGTCTGTAAAGCGTTGAGGAAGATCGGCCTTTAACTGGGAGATGGTTTTACCATCGCGTATGGATAACAGCAGGATACTGATGAGCACAATTACCGCATCTCTTGTGGGGAGTTCCTGAAGGGTTTTATTATTCATAGTGATTGGAGAATTTATAAGAAACCCTCCGTTAGCTTCATAGCCGATTGTTCTGACAGCGCCGTTTGCGGTAGCCTGGTTCATACCGGCAATTACAAAGGGAGAACCGATGCGAGTACGGATAACCTTTTCAAACCTATTGCACTTCTCAACGGCAGTATTATGAACTAACAGGAGTTACGACTGCATCTGCTTCAAGATAGGAAGCGCATAGGATACCGGCCACATCGCCACGAAGCCATGTGCCCTTCTCGTCGCTAATCAGCGGACGATCACAGTCGCCATCTGCTGAAATAATAGCTATCAAAGGCATATTCGTTGGCCCATTGTTTAGCGAGATTTACGTCTTCCGTCCGAATGGCTTCGGTGTCTACCGGAATAAAGGTTTCAGAAAAGCCCAGCCGAGTAACTTCTGCACCCAGGTTTGTCATAATGGTATATAGGACATCTCGGCCTACACTTGAATGTTCATAGAGGCCGATTTTTTTCCCTTTAAGGCACTCTTCAGGGAAGAAATCAGTATAACGTTTAACGTAAAGGTCAGTAGCCTCAGAAGAAGCTGCTTTGAGGGGAAAGTCCGTAGTAAACATCCCACATTTGTTAAAGAGCTTTTGAGGAATTTCTATGTGCTGCGATTTGATGCCAGATTCATCGTCTTTCATGATTTCACCGGTGGCTCGGTTGTATTTGATACCATTACGATCATCAGGGATGTGGGAACCAGTAACCATAATACCAGGTATTTTATTTGTGAATCCGAAGAATGCCACTGCAGGGGAAGGCAGTTTACCTGCATAGTGTATGTTGTACCCACTATCGTTAATAGCTTTACATACAGCTGCCAGGATGCGGTTAGTGCTTGAACGCAAATCGCCGCCAACAGCTATGTCCATGCCA
This sequence comes from uncultured delta proteobacterium, assembly GCA_963752035.1. Classification (GTDB taxonomy): domain Bacteria; phylum Desulfobacterota; class WTBG01; order WTBG01; family WTBG01; genus CAVVWZ01. The sequence continues at coordinate 5,181 of CAVVWZ010000045.1, forward strand.
GTTGTAATCTCATTGTTGCTTTCAAGGTATTGCAAAAAGGCAAGGGTGTATGCATAACAGACTTCATCGGTCATGGCAGCAGCTAAACCACGGGCACCGCTGGTTCCAAATGTAACACCGCTGGATTCCATTAAGGTGTCAACACTGATCGTTCTGTTGGGCATCTCAGATCCTCTGCTAATCGGTGACATGTTTAATTGATTTCCATTCGTCAGGTATAAACCCTGCTTTTTTCAAGCGAAGGGTTTTAGCAAGTTGTTAAATGCACAACAATATTATTTGTTGTTTCAATGCAATACAAGCTCATTCCCGCGAAGACGAGAATCCAGTCAGGTTAGCACTAAGAGGCAGTTGTTCACCCAAAGTACTCGTTAATAATCTCTCCAATTCATCTAAGGATTTATCGGTATCTTTACCACTCCTTTTTTAATGTTGGATCAATCAGAACAGTAATTCTTTCCTTTTGCTATAATTCAAAAAGGTAATCAAATAAATTAAGCATATAACTATTGAGTAAGTGGAATTTATCCTTTCATATTGCACAAATATAGAAGCAATTACAAGTGGTACCATTTAAATCTGTTTTTTACAGTTGTCACAAAAAGTTAAACCCTCATCCTTATCTCTATCATTCTCAGTAATGATCTCATCCTCAACAATTTCGTGAGAATCACCAAACTCCTTCTCAAAACACTCCACACAAAAGACGCCCATGTTCTCTATACTATAACCAATTACATCTTCACCATCACCTAAACCCATGCTCCTCACCTCCTTCCTGGTCAAGATTAGTTGTAAGTCTCCGCATTAGGAAGGGTTAACGTCAAAACTCCATCAGCCATCTTAGCAGTTCTCTTTCCCTAGTCATTTATAACAGAGAGTGTAAACTATGATGATGTATGTAATGAGCAAAAAAGTTTAACCTATTTGATACTGTCAGCAGTCGTCTTAAGTGTAAAGTTTTCGTAGGCTTCCGGTAATGTTGAGATTTCGGCTTTTTGGTTAGAGAAATGCAGCAAGTAACACTTTCTGCCTAAAATGGACACACACAATAGATAGAAAAACAAGGGCAGGATCAGTGCTTATCACTTTTCAATCTTTTTCAAGAAAGGTTTGAAAAGATCTATCGGTATAGGAAAGAGTATGGTGGAATTATTCTCAGTCGCTATTTCAGAAAGCGTTTGTAAGTAGCGTAATTGCAAGGCAGTGGGATCTTTTGAAATAATTACTGCTGCCTCTGAAAGTTTTTGAGAGGCCTGAAATTCTCCTTCAGCGTGGATTACCTTTGCCCTCCTTTCTCTCTCTGCCTCGGCCTGTTTAGCCATCGCCCGCTGCATTTCGGGGGGTAAGTCGATATGTTTTATTTCTACTTTGGAGACCTTGATTCCCCACGGGTCGGTATCCTTATCAAGTATTTCCTGTAGACGAAGGCTTATCTTCTCCCTCTCTGCCAGCAGTTCATCCAGTTCTGCTTGACCACAGACACTCCTTAAAGTAGTTTGTGCAAGTTGTGAGGTGGCATAGGCATAGTCTTCAACTTCCACCACTGCTTTGTTTGGATCCATAATGCGATAGTACACCACAGCATTAACCTTAATGGAAACATTATCTCTGGTAATGACATCTTGTGGTGGAACATCTAAAGTTACCAGTCTGAGGCTCAATTTTCTGAAGCTTATCAATAAGAGGGATGAGAAAAATTATTCCAGGTCCTTTGCTTGCAATGAGTCTACCCAAGCGAAAAATAACACCCCTTTCATATTCATTCATAATCTTAACAACTTGAGACAGAATAAAAATGAGGATTAAAACAGTAACAATATAAGGTATCATTGCATTCTCCTATCTTTAACTAAAAGTGCTTCATTCTCTTAAATACTACTCTCAATTTGAGAAAAAGTACAGCTAATTGCCCAAAACGAGCAAAAACTTTGATGTTACTTGAAAATATTCAGAGGTTCACTCAGGCGAAGATTGGTTGGGGAGGGGTAAGTTCTCTACATAGGCTTATGATACCAGATATGTTGAGGTTGTGAGTATAAGCTGAGGTGGCGTGGGTTACTTCAGTAGGTTTATCAACGAGTACGTCTGGAAGGTCCGATGCGGTCACTAGATAAATCGAGTTGCAATACTTGCCTGAAAGGCAGGGATCTTAACTGGTTACTGTCTTTTTTCCTTTCAATGGTTATCCCAACCCGCAAAATTTACACATTCTTTACACTTTTTTCACAACCTTTACCTCTCACACATAATTCTCTTACAATCCAGTGTTATAGTTTAACTAAAGATAATCGATAATAGCTAAGAGGAGGACACGACAATGAAAAACCTACTAATTACTTTCGTTTTATTAATTGGTATCGTCACTGGGGTATTGCATAACTACTATAGCCAACATGAGATAATTCGGAACATTATGGTTGAACAAACATATACGGATCCAATCCCTGATATAATCGTCGATCCGATGCTTGATTCAAGCCCTTATTAAACATTCAGTAGGAGAACATAATAATGAAAAAGCTATTAGTTACTCTCTGTTTAGTGGTGAGCTGTAGAACAATCAAAATGTGATGGCATAAAATTGAAATTATCATTTCATTCACACCTCCATTTCATGAAAAACCCTTAGTAGCAATACTGAGGGTTTTTTACGACTCAAATCAGGGATTACGAAGTTCCTGCCTTAGCAGTGGGGGCTAATCCTTCACTTGTCAATGCAGACCGTTGTGTCAGGATATTTTGCAATATCATCTAAGAATTTATCTGACCGAAAAAAATTATCTGGAAGACGTTTTGTTTTCTCGACCATATCCCGATTGATCTTATAGGTATAATTAACGAACTTGTCTGAAATATCTCCGAAGAGATCTTTTTGAATGTCTTGGACTTTAACAGGTGTTTTACAGGAAAAATCAAGAGAGTCCAAATTTATACATCGAATGTTTTTATTGTTAAACGTACGAAAATAGATTCGAAGATTTTTCATATCATATACGATGCTCCATTCTGTGGCTGCTGCAGATCTAATAGGAACTCCATCTATTATTTCTTCAACAGTGCCTACTGATACATTTGTCAAAATTTCAAAAGCATAATCTTTTGTCGGTTTTAAAGAATTTTCATCATATTTATTAATCATATCCGCTGCTGTAGCAAATCTCTGCGCAGAATTTCCAAAGCTAGAGTTTGGTAATTTGCCTTCTTGCCAATAATCAATTGATTCTTTGTACGAAATGTTTGCCAATGCATATGCAGGCATTTTTTCTTTGGTGTAAACAATCCTTTTGCCTTCAAGAAACTCAATGATTGCGCAATTTCCCGTTTTGTCACTAACTAAGAAATGAATTCTCGCTAGCGATTTAGTAGCAATCCTTACTTGAGAATCACTAGCAAGCACTTCTTGTACTGTGCTAAAATTATCTAGTTGATACTGTTTCCATTGTTCTACAGCAATTGAAGGACGTGAATCAGGGTTTTGATATTCTGTTGATTCAAGCCACATGCACGTGATAACTAAACCTGATTCATTCATTCCACCAAAAGGGAATTCCCGACCTACAAAATTGAACGTTACGCTGCCATATTTTGATGTCCAACTTGCTGGTTGTCCATTGTCATCCCATTCTGGTTTTAGAAAAGCTGTCTTTGATACATTTCGTTTGTTAACAATCACCAATCCTTCGCCGATTATCCAATCCAAATTATTGCCCACCATCAATTGATTCCCTTTATCAAAGCAGAAGGTTGTACATGGGTGGCTTGATTGTGGTATCAAACATACCGTTAAAATACATACTGTTAAGGAAAGTAGACTAATTTTCATAATGCACCTCCTTATTCTTAAATAAGAGTGCCAAGCACGGCTTTATTATCCCATTGCAAAGCGAGCTCCTTCAATGGTAACTGTTTCTCCCACAGCAGGTAAGTTAAAGGGAATATACTTCCCCTCTTCCCATCGGAACCAGACAAGGCTTGAATCGTTCAAGGGAACCGAAAATCGAAAGGTGGCTGCAGAGGGCAGGCCATCATTTACTTCCAACACCTCAATGCTCATATCATTTAAGCGTACAATCTGTCCCGGCTGCATAGTGAATTCCTTACTGATGAGAAAAGCATCTAAGTCTGTTAGAGACTTGCTTCCTGCCTGAATCTCAATGGTGTGCAGGTCTTTACGCGTGACAGAGAGGGGGTGATCGCCGGAGGTAAGGGCTCTGATAGGATTGCGTTCTCCCCGGGTAAATCTGTAACTGATCACTGAATATACGAAGAGGAAATGTGTGGGATTATTTACGAGTATAAATGTTTGAGGTTCATTGCCCTGGCCGGATGGCAGACTTGCGCTGGCCTTTTTTACCTGTTCGTATATTAAGGCAACTGCGCGTGCTGATCTGGGAAGGCTGATGGGGTGGATTACTGCATGAATCAGAATGAACAGAACCAGAGGGATTCTGGTGGCAATACGCCACAGGCGCGATTTTAAATTCCAATCAACCTGGTAAATCCAGTTGAACCACTGCGCCAGAAGTCCCATAGCACCTAATCCTACGAACAACAGGTTCCGGTCGTCTGGCCAGACAGCACAGATAGGAAAAAGGGAAAGGAGCATGCCTGCAGCCCAGAATCTTGCGATCCTGTCCTTGCGGACCAGCGGAGTAAGAACCAGGGTAAGGAAAACGATAAAAACCCAACCGGCCTTATGCATGAAAGATGGCAAGAAGGAGTGAACAAATATCGGAGGTAGGGCCCATTGTCCCAAAAGATAAACCGGGGCATGAAGAAACAGAGATGTAAGATAGGTAAGCGGATTTTTAAACGGATCAATGTAGAAAGGCATACCTTCCACACCACAGCCGAGCAGGAAATATAAAAAGAACCAGGGAATCAGAACAAGTCCGTAAGGGATTAGGGAAACGATACGTTTGTCGGGGGAACCGCATTCCAAAAATAGAGCATAAGCCAGCAGGTACCCCCCGACGGCAATGCCTGCCTCCGCTGAAAGCAGCGCCAGGGCAAAGCACACCGGGCCCAAAAGGATGCCGCTGCGCCAGCCTTCCCGTCTCCATCGGTCATGCAATGTTAGGCAAAGAACACCAAAAACACATGCAACAAGGACATTGCGGTTCGCAATCCACCCCACCGGCGTGCCATGTGCCGGGTCAACAGCAAAAAAGAGTGCCGCCAGACCAGCTACCCATGCAAGTCCTGTAATACGCCGATACAACAGGGCAGTTGAGGCTACGAGGATACCAAACCATATCAGGCTCTGGAGGTGCATCAGGGCCGGTATGTCAGGCCAGAGGCGATAGTCGACCCAGTGGGTGATCGAGGTTAAAGGACGGAAGAAGCATACTTGAAATGTTTTGGGTGTCCACCAGGGAAGATACCCAAAATTCATCCATCGTTGGGTTCTCAATTCATTCCCATCACTGAAAAAAAACATATTAAGCGGTGAGGCAGAATGCTCCGACCTGGGGATCGTTTCTAACTGGACAAGTCTATGAAAATTATCATCAAAAATCAGACCGTTCCAAAGAGATGGAAGGGTTAGTGACACTGCTAGTAGGACTGCAATAGCAGGCAGGTAGGGATGACTGAGCCAGATACGAAGCTTATTCATATCACTTCCTCAGTATTGAGGGAAACTAACATGATTCTGAGTCGTGATGCCACTCTAACTCTGTGGACGTCATACTATCACAAAATTTCCGGGCAGGAAAAGGGAAAAAGATTAAATAGCGGCGTGCATTGTAATAATCCAAGTCATTTTTAACTTTTGGTAAAGGTCTTGATACCATATGTGGGGGTACCTAAGAAGAGCAAAAAAACTATAACATACTTGCAATTATCAGAGGTCACGCTTGGAAGGATTTTACTTTAACATTGATTTGGTAGTAGTAAATTTTTCGGCCTTCAAATAGTTTGCATAGATGGTAGTATGTTAGAGTCTGCTAAGGTAAATTGAGACCACTAGATGTAGAGTATATAATATTTAATTGAGTGTATTAATATAACAGCAAAAAAAGCCCCAACGCAAAGCGTCGGGGCTAAATAAAAATGAATCAACAACAACCTGATGTTCTACATAGCAGGTTTCATCCAACGATGCAAATGAAAAGCGATGAAACTTCCACACTAAAAGCAGTCCAACCATATTGAAAAGAGATATGGGCACAATCTTTTTCATCTGCAGCTATTGCGCATAACGCGAACAATTAAACCCTTTGCCTAAGTCACACCACGTGCAGGTGTCTGACATAGTCTCTGCCATTGAAAGCTGTGATTCGCACTTTCCACAGAGATATTCTTCCCCAAGCTTCATTGGCCCGTCACAAGGTGTTATCGTCATGGGACAGAGTTCTGTACATGAGCCGCAGTGCTTACAAAAATCAGGACGGACTCCTAATGGAAAATCAATATGACGTTCGTTACCACGACCAACAAAACCAATAGCCCGGGCTCCCCACATCTCCGTACAGACGCGTACGCAACGGCCACACAATACGCAGTCGTGATGTCTAAACGGGTAACGAACATCTTTCACGCCACAACGCACTGCGATATCCTGGATGGCTCGTGAATTGGGAGCCTGTGAAACCAGTAGCTCTGCAGTATTTCGCCGAAGTTTCCTGACCCATTCGGTATCGCTCAAAATCTCCATGCCTTCTTCCACATTCAGCGTACAGGAGGTCGTGATTTTTGATCGGCCATTGACTACGTGTTCTACGATGCAAAGACGGCATGCTCCAATATCTGAAAGATTGGGAACGTGACACAAGTGTGGAATACAGATGCCGTACTCAATCGCAGCATCCAGTACGCTTGTTCCCTTTGCAGCTTTAATGTGAACCCCATCAATGGTAAATGTCACATATTGTTTCATAGTTCACTCCTTTGTTAGGCAACGTTTATTGCATCGAGTTTACACTCTTCTATACAAATACCACATTTCTGACACGTGTCTTGTTCTATGATGTGTACCTTCTTTTTCTCACCCCTAATAGCTCCATGGGGACACGCATCCAGGCAAATACCACAACCCTTACACTTCTCCTCATCAATTTCATACCTAATCAAGGCTTGGCACACACCAGCAGGACAACATTTGTTTTTAATATGTGCCTCATATTCCGTGTAGAAATATTTTAATGTTGAGAGAACAGGGTTAGGTGCTGTTTTACCCAACCCGCAGAGTGATGTATTTGCTACCGTCTCTGCTAATTCTTTAAGCAGATCAATCTGTTCGGGTCGACCACGTCCTTCAGTGATATCAGTAACGATCTCCAACATACGATCTATCCCTAGACGACAGGGAACGCATTTACCACATGACTCGTCCAGCAGAAAATTCAAAAAATATTTTGCCACATCCACCATGCAGGTTTTTTTGTCCATCACGACAATACCACCTGAGCCTACCATTGAACCTGCCTCATAGAGGGCCTCAAAATCAACAGGAAGGTCAAATTTATCTTCGGGTAAACATCCACCAGAAGGACCTCCGGTCTGAACAGCTTTAATACCCACGCCATTATTAGGTCCTCCGCCAATATTAAATACTATATCGTAAAGAGAAGTGCCCATAGCCACTTCGACTAAACCTGTATTCTTGACATTGCCGGTAAGTGCAAAAATCTTAGTCCCTTTGCTCCCGGCAGTCCCCTTGGATGCAAACCAGGATGCACCGTTCAATATGATAGAAGGGACATTTGCCCATGTTTCGACATTATTGAGCGTTGTTGGTTTGTGCCTGAGGCCAGATTGTACTGTATGGACATCCTTGGGAAGGGGTTCACCCACCTTACCCTCCAGCGATGCCATGAGGGCCGTGGATTCTCCGCAAACAAATGCTCCACCTCCCCGAGCAATCTCTACATCGAATGAGAAGTCTGATCCCAAGATGTTATCCCCGAGAAAACCAAGTTCCTTAGCTTGTTGCACTGCTATCTTTACATGCTTTACAGCCAGGGGGTATTCATTTCGTACATAAACATATCCCTGCTGAGCACCCACAGCAAAAGCCCCTATCATCATACCTTCAAGCACCAGGTGAGGATTGCCTTCAAGAACACTTCTATCCATGTAGGCACCGGGATCACCTTCGTCCGCGTTGCAGATCACATACTTTTCATCACCTGGCGCAGATCGACACTCTGTCCACTTGCGAAAAGTGGGGAAGCCTCCTCCGCCTCGTCCCCGTAAACCGGAATCTTTAATCTTTTCGATGACTCCCTCGGGTGACAACTCGGCTAGTGTTTTTGCTAGTGCTGTATACCCTTCAATATCGATGTAGTCTTCAATAGAACAGGGATCCACCTGTCTGTTTTGTGCAAGCAACTGACGATCTTGCTGCCGGTAGAACCAGATCTCTGCTTCAGTTTTAACTTTTTGTGAAGTTACAGGATCAGTGTAGAGCAGACGATCAATCACTTCTCCTTTCAGCAATGTTTTAGTAACAATATCAGAGGCATCTTCAGGTTTGAGATGACAATAAAATATGTTGCCTGGCTCAAGTACCATAATAGGACCCTGCTCACAGAAGCCGTGACATCCCGTAACACGAACAGATACTTTTCTTCCCAGCTTCTGCTTTTTCAGCTCTTTCTTCACCGCATCTATTACGTCCTGGGATCGGGATGCCTGGCATCCTGTACCCCCGCAAATTGTAATTAGTGTACTAATGCCTGTACGGCGTGAACGGAGCCGTCTACGCATTGTGTTAAAATCACTGATGCTATTTAGCTTGGGCATGGGTAGTTCCCTCCTTTTCCTGTTCACGAGTTGAATCAATTAATGTCCGGAGCTTTCCTGGAGTTGTGTGGTGATGGTAGGTTCCGTTATGTACTACTACCGGTCCCAACGCACAGGCTCCGAGACAGTTCACATGCTCAACAGTGAACTGGCCATCATCAGTAGTGTCACCTGCTGAGATGCCGAGTTGCCCGGCTACTTGGTTGGGCAAAAGCTTAGCACCTCTCACATGACAAGCTGTTCCCATGCAAATCGTCATTATATTTTTACCACGAGGTGTAAGCGAAAAAGCTGTATAGAAGGTTGCGACACGATATACCTCCATGATCGGAACCCCCAACTCTTGTGCAATGACCTGCATGGCCTCTTCCGGGATATATCCGTAACCTTCCTGCACATCCTGCAACACTTCAATGAGTTGTTGTGGCTGGCTGCGCCTCCCTTCTAAGATAGAATCAAGTGTGGGATTGGACATAAGCACCTCCTTGGTTAAATGAGTTAAGTGTTGACATGCTTAATCTTATCGGCTAATATACGAATCGTAAATACAATAAGAATACTCATTTAATGCCTATATTTAATGGGCATTAAATAGTTATATTAGATACCCATTAAATGCCCATATAAAATAGGGAGTATTTACTTATGCCCAGATCAAAATCACCTTCACTTCAAACGGATCCTAAGAAAAAACAGAATTTAATCAATGAATTACAATTTCTCTTGCCGATTCCCCATAACAACTATACTGACCCTGCAAAGCTAGAAATTGCCTTACGGGAGCGTATTAAGGAACTAAACTGTCTATATGGGATATCTCTTCTGTCTGAACGGTATAGTGATTCTATTGATGACCTGCTACGGAACCTTGTCAACATCCTGCCTCCCTCCTGGCAGTATCCGGAGATCACCTGTGCACGGATTATATTTAATGGAAAAACCTATAAAAGCCGGGGATTCAAAGTTACGAAGTGGCGGCAATCTTCACAGATTCCTATGTACAATGAGCTCGTAGGTGAAGTAGAGGTTCTTTACCTCGAGGGGTGTCCACCCGAGGATGAAGGACCCTTCCTTAAAGAAGAGCGTGTACTGCTTGATGCGGTAGCTGAACGAATTGGAAAGATTGCAACGCGGATTTCTGCTGAACGGGAGTTACAGGAAACGAACAAACAGCTGACTGTGGAACGTCAGGCCTTACAGGAAACAAACGCAGCACTGAGGACGGTTCTAACCAGGATTGAAGATGAAAAACAGAGTATCTATAAAAATATGCAGTCTAATGTGGAAAAGATATTGATGCCTATTTTGCATGCACTCACCTTAGAAGTGCCGATAATGCAGAGGAAGTATGTAGATCTGTTAAGAACCAACCTGGAGGAGCTCGCTTCTCCCTTTATCAATCATCTATCTCGTAGGTTTCTTTCATTGACACCAACAGAAATCAAAATTTGCAACATGATTCGTAGTGGATTGCGAACTAAGGAAATTGCTCAGATGCAAGGTGTTTCAATGGCAACGATCAATCGTCACCGTGAGCATATACGTCAGAAACTGGAGATTACCAATAAAGAAATTAATCTTACGACATTTTTACAATCGAACATGTGGGAGGAAGAACTTTAGTGTTTCCTCAACAGGATTGTAGGAAAAAGAGGACTTATCTTAACATAGATCTGGTAGTACAAACTTTTTGGACCTTCT
>CAVVWZ010000046.1:0-12185 GCA_963752035.1 uncultured delta proteobacterium
AACACAAATGGTGGTTAAATGCCTCTTGGCCGGTGTCTGGATACCAGACGGTTGCCATCGAGGTGAGTTACTCACTGTACCAGGGCGTTAGATACAGCCCCATAGAGCCAGCAGATGGCTGCCCCATAGAGAAGATATTCTCCTCTAATCTTGTAATGGGTTTTATTCATCATGTGGGCAGTATAGATAATAACAACGAAAACTATAAGTTTTGTGATGAATAAACCGGGTAAAACTCCCCAGTGTTCCATGATGTTTTTCAAGAGGGGATTGCCTTCAATATCTAATCCATATTTTGCAACATTCTGTGCGGTCAGTATGGAATCTGCCAGTCCACTTTCAAAGAGAAGCAGGACTGCAATAGGGAAACCATTTATTTTGTCTATATAAATCTTAAAACTATTAAGACTCGCCATACACAGAATGCCCTTTTATACCCGCTTTATTTTCTAATGCATTGTTTTTAAAAGATTTTATTTTCTTTGGGATATTGTACCTAAGAGCAATTTGAGTACCAGATGAGGTCATGATTCCATAAATCCACCAGTATGTTCCTAAATTATTGTATTTTATATATATTTTTTAAGATAGCAGGGAAGCATACTGGACGTGATGTGGTTAGTGCACCCCACGAACAGTCCTTTTAGGAACAAAAACCGTTAAAAAATATAAATGATATTAAATACTAGCATTTTGCTAATGTACGATATAGAACATGGTGGATAAGAGTGGTCTACGGGTGAGTGGACTAGAATTAGAGCTTGCTTTTCAAAGTATAAGCCATTATAAACCTTTAAAAATAGTGCATAGCTAAACATTTGAATCGGATTGAGCCGGATGAGTTTACTGCAAGTCCTGTTATTGGGTATCATTCAGGGATTAACAGAATTTCTTCCCATAAGTAGTTCGGGACATTTAGTCATTGCTCAAAATGTCTTTGGGCTAAAAGAACCGCACCTTTTTCTGGATGTGTCCCTCCACTTTGGGACTCTTCTTGCCATTGTGATAGTTTTCAGAAGAGAAGTGGTTGCTCTCCTCAAAGGCATAGTGTTCTTTTTCTATTATAGATTGAGGGGTGAGCAGTTTAAGATAGATGGAGAATGTAGGTCCATGGCCCGGCTGGGCGGTCTTATTGCCATCGGCTTGATCCCTACAGCTCTGCTTGGTTTCTTTTTGCGGGATCTTTTTGCCCTTTTCTTTGGTTCACTCACTGCAGTGGGGTGTATGTTAGTTGTGACAGGTACCCTGTTGTGGTTCACCAGAACCGCAGGTCAGGGGACTAAGGCCACGGGGACAATCTCTTTTTTAGATGCGCTCATTATAGGTCTAATTCAAGGGCTCGCTATTGCTCCGGGTATTTCACGTTCGGGTGCCACCATTGCCTTCGGATTGTTCAGAAGCCTTACAAAGGAAGCTGCAGTTAACTACTCATTTCTCCTTTCCATTCCGGCCATTCTCGGGGCAATGTTTATGGAATGGGAAAATCCCCTCCTTTATGATGGTACCTTACTGCATGTGGTGTTAGGCACCCTAATGGCTGCTCTGGTTGGATATATCTGTTTGCGTATTTTAATAGGCATGGTTAACAAGGGGCAGTTGTATTTTTTTTCCCCCTATTGCTGGGGGGCAGGATGTATAACTATTGTACTTTCCTTCCTGTTAAGCTGAACTATCTCCACATTGTTCTGTTTGTTCCTTAATGATTATGTGCGAAAGAAGGTGTCCTATGAATCAAGGATTGGCTATCGGTATTGATTTAGGTGGTACAAACGTAAGAATTGCTTTAATGAATTCATCTGGTGAGATGACTGGAATGCATCAGCAACCCACTCATGGTGATCGATCCATAACTGAGATTCTTGCATCTATCGCGGAGGGTATTGAACATGTGATCGGTGAGCATGGGGTTGCACGGGAGAATATTGTCGGTGTGGGGCTGGGTGCTCCTGGCTTTTTGTCCCTGGCATCGGGTGTCATCCACTCTTCTCCCAATTTGCCTACAGTAAACGAAACACCTGTGGTTTCTCTCTTGAAGAGATTAACGGATCTTCCCGTTTATCTGGAAAACGATGCCAATGCAGCCGCTGTTGGTGAACATTGGATTGGGGCTGGGCAGGGGTCGAGCAATCTACTCTGCATCACCCTGGGTACTGGTTTGGGATCAGGCTTTATTTTAAATGGCACTATATGGCATGGGAGTAATGACTTTGCCGGAGAGTTAGGACACACGACACTGTTTCCGGAGGGTCTTCCCTGCAACTGTGGCAGGAAGGGTTGTCTTGAGGCTTACGTTTCTGCTACAGGTATTGTGAAGCGTGCAGTGACGGGCCCTTGAAGAGGGCAGAGATTCTTCCCTTAAACCGTTTCTTGAAGAAGGGAACAATGCTCTTACCTCCCTTACCATTTTTGAACATGCACAACAGGGAGACCGGTTGGCCCGGGACCTCTTTGAAGAGTCAGGAAGATACCTGGGGATTGCAATTGTAAACGTCTTACATATGCTCGATTTAGAGACTGTTATACTTGGCGGTCAGGTTGCCCAGGCGGGAGAACTGCTCTTAAGTCCCACCATCCACGAGGTGGAAAAAAATGCAATTGGAGCCAGGTACTATCCCATTAGCATTGTTCCGGCTCAGTTGGGCAATCAAGCGGGTATCATAGGTGCCGCTAAAACAGCATTCGATCAGAGTGCTCAACAGTAAATCTACTCTCAACATGGTGAGTGTGCAAGTTTTCTGTATCCTGCATCTTGTGTCGTGCATCATGCATCATCAATCTCCTGCAACATCTTTGCTACTTTCCCATAAACGTCCTCCACCGTTATTGTCTCCATACATCTCTGTTCCAGGCACACCTGCATTTTTTCCCGTGAGCAGGGAGCACAGTCCGTTTTTCCATGCAGAATAGAGACACTCTTTCCCCTGGGGGCCCACACGTGATGATCTGTAGGTCCAAAGAGGGCCAGGACCGGTGTTCCCACTGCAGCGGCAAGATGGGTAATGCCCGAATCGTTACCGACATAAAGGTCACACTGTTTAAGGATGGCAGCCAGTTCATCTAAGGGGAGGTTATGTAAGGGTATGCTGCCCGGAGATGAAATACCATTGAAGTAGTCTTCTGCGACCTTTGTGTCAGCAGGACCGATGGGCACAAGAATCTGAGCCTGATCATCCCGGTGCAGTTTCTCAGCCAATGCGACAAAAGCATTTACTGTCCATGCTTTCTTCCTGCTGCCACTTCCTGGGTGCAGCGCAACGGTCAAGCTGTTTTTGGTAGGGCCCCTTTGTCCAAGGAAATGGGCAGCATTCCTAGCAGCAGCTTCACTTACAAATAGTTTGGGAACAGTTTCCTGTACGGTTAAACCCAGAGATGACAGCTGGGTTGCCTGAAAATCGATAACATGGGTCTTTGAATCATGGGGCGGAAAGGTGAAAATGTGGTAGACTTCCCCTGCACCGGTTTTGTTAAGGTTATCTACAAAGATAGATTGCTGTTTTCCTCCAAAAACGCCAATGAGGTCAAACGAATTGAAACGTTCTGCCAGGGGTGAGGGGGCAGACGCCCTGCTCGTTGTAGAAAAGGGCCAGTCCCGGCTGTTCAAGAGAAGCAATGGTATCGGCGTAGAATCTATTGTGAGCCAGCCTCAGTATTTCCGGGTGACCCCAGATGGTAATAGTGGCATGGGGGTAGTGGAATCGAAATGCACCAATGGCAGGAAGGCTTAAAATGAAGTCTCCCAGGGCACCTTGATGAATGATGAGGATCTGTTTTACCTGTTTCATATCCGGGGATGTGCAGGGCGTGGATCGTGAGTTGCCAGTGGACGGCAGATGGATTGGGTTAATTGAATCGACGTATCACATAGTCTTCTATCCGATCCATTCCTTCCTTAATGTTCTCAAGGGAGTTAGCATAGGAAAAGCGGATGTATCCTTCTGCATTGGTCCCAAAGTCGATGCCGGGGGTAACTCCCACCTTGGCCTCTTGTAAAATCTCGAAAGCAAATTGCAGGGAGTTGTTGGAAAACCTCCGGGCATTAGCCAATACATAAAAGGCCCCGGTAGGTTCAACCGTAATACCGAACCCCAGTTCCTTAAGGCGTTTGAGTATATAGGTTCTCCGCTTATTATAGGTTTTCTTCATGCGCTCAACATCTTTTTGAGCATGTTTGAGGGCGGCAACACCTGCCCACTGGACGAAGGCATTAGCGGAAATGAAAAAGTTCTGGTGCATTTTCTGCATAGACCGAATGAATTTTTTTGGAACAATGACATATCCCAGCCTCCACCCTGTCATGGCATAGAGTTTTGAAAAGCCGTTGACCACAAAACAGCGATCGGTGAATTCCAGCATAGAATGTTCCTGCCCTTTGTAAACCAGTCCATGATAGATTTCATCCGAAATGATGTAGGGGGCAAAGGCGCTCAGTTCTTTCATGCGTACCTTATCGAGAACATTGCCTGTGGGATTAGCGGGAGAGTTGATGAGAATGGCTTTTGTTCTCTTGCTAATTCTTTTTGCAATGACTTCGGTCCGGTAGTGAAAGCCATCCTCTTCGAAGACATTTACAAATCGGGGAACGCCATCCGCCAGTGTTATAAAACTGGGGTAACATGCGTAGTGGGGGTTCGGGAGAATGACGTTATCTCTTCGTTCCAGTAGGGCAAAAAATGCCAGCAGCATGGCGGGGGACGTGCCGGAGGTTACCAGAATCTGATCAGGGTGGATGCTGACCCCGTAGTGAGACTGGTAGTGTTCAGCGAGTGTTTCCCTCAGGTCTATCAGGCCCAGGCTGTGGGTGTAACGGGTTTTACCGCTCTGAAGCGCTTTACAGGCAGCATCCTTGATGCAGCGGGGTGTGTCAAAATCAGGTTCTCCTACCTCGAGATGAATGATATGCTCTCCTCTGCGCTCCATCTCCGTTGCCTTTTCCATCACTTCCATAACCAAAAAGGGCTGTATCTCTAATGATTTTTTGGAAATCATACCTGTGACCTCTCTTCCCTTCTCCGGTACATACTTTTTTGTGCCTCTTATCGGCTGTTTCGTATTAACTGTAAGGGAACTGCAAGGGGATTGTCAAGGGTTTGTTCACTTTACCAATTGACATTGCGGGGTGATTTTACTAGTATCTCCACAGGAACAATACACTAAACAGAGAGAGGGGCATTCATGAAACTCATCATTGCACTTACAGGGGCGAGCGGCAGTATTTATGGGATTCGTTTGCTTGAATTCTTGCAAACGCGGAAAGACATTGAAACTCACCTGGTAATCAGTGAAACCGCAGAGGATGTCATACCCTATGAAACTGACTATGCTACCAGTGAGCAGGTGAAACAACTGGCCGATTACTGTTATAAGAGTAATGATCTGGCCGCATCCATTTCAAGTGGCTCCTTTTCCACTGACGGTATGATTGTGATTCCCTGCAGCGCCAAATCCCTCTCAGCTATATCTCACTCCTACGGTGCAACATTGATTGCCCGTGCGGCTGATGTTTGTTTGAAGGAGAGGCGGCGTCTCGTTCTGGTTTTCAGAGAAACCCCCCTGACCCTCGCTCACATAGAAAATATGAAACAGATCACCCTCATGGGTGGTATTATCCTTCCCCCCCTTCCCGGATTTTATGCCAAACCTGCCTCCATTGATGATATTGTTAATCACTCGGTGGGGAAGGCGTTAGACCTTTTTGGGATCGAACACGACCTCTTCAAAAGGTGGGGGAATAGATAGCTAGGGGTCAAACCTACACATTTGACAAAATTTGTCAAATGTGTAGGTTTGACCCCTGAATCTTTACTTGACAACCCCATGTATATGTGTAATTTTCATCATCTTGATGGAACGATCGTAATGAGTACGAGTGAAAGGAGCCTAATCAATGATCAAGAAAAAAGTCTATGAGAGGACGTTGGAAGACTACCGGGAACAGGCGTGGGGAGATTCCCGCTGTAACTGGTGCCAGAACCAGTGGGGATGGAATGTTAAGAGCAGTAAATACAGTGAGATCTGTCCTGAATTCCGCTACAAGCGTTTTGCTGCCTATAGTGGCATGGGAAAGTTCCATATTATTCGTGCGTTGCTCGAGGGTGATTTTGATTACACCGACTCTGAAAAGCTGGTAGATATTGCGTATCGCTGTACTTCCTGTGGGGCCTGCGAGATGAACTGCCTTCGTTTAAATGAAAAAGAACCACTCAAAGCAGGAGAGGCTCTCAAAACCAGACTGATTGAGGAGGGACTCGCCCCCCTGCCACCCCACAAGGAGCTCTTAACCAGCATAAAAAATTATGATAACCCCTGGAAGCAGCCCAGAGCTCAGAAGGCCCAGTGGGCTAAAGGACTGGACCTTAAAAATGCGAATAAAGAGCAGTGTGATACGCTCTTTTTTGCAGGGTGTACACCCGCCTTCGATCCCCTTTTGAAACATGACATAGTCAATTCCGCTACGATGCTTAAGAAGTGTGGAGTGGATATCGGGGTTTTTGGGGACACCGAGATTTGCTGTGGCAGTCCGGCCATCAGGCTTGGGGATCGGGAGACATTCTTTGACCTGGTTAAGAGGAATATAGAACAGTTCAAAAAGGCTGGAGTTAAAGAGGTTATTACCCAGTGTGCAGGGTGTTATCACGTGTTGAAATATGATTTTCCGGAAGTTCCCGATATTCCGGAGATCCCGTTCAAGGTCTACCACGTATCGGAATATCTGGAGTCACTCTTAAAGGAAGGCAAAATTAAATTTACCAAAGAAGTGCCCCTGACCGTGACCTGGCACGATCCCTGTCACATTGGCCGGCATTGCGGCATTTACGAGGAGCCACGCAATATCTTGAAGGCCATACCGGGAATCACCCTGGTGGAAATGGAACGGATAAAAGACCAGGGGTGGTGCTGCGGTGCCGGAGGCGGTGTGAGAACTGCATTTCCAGAGTTTGCCTACAAGGTTGCAGAAGAACGTGTTGAAGAGGCTAAGGAAACAGGTGCTGAGGCAATTGTTACCTGCTGTCCTTACTGTGAGCAGAACCTGGCTGACCCCCTGCAAGCAGAGGGGGAGACCATGAAGCTGTATGATCTTACGGACCTGATGCTTAAAGCCCTCTGAGATAATCCATTTTTATTGGGGTCAGGTCTACACATTTGACAATTTTGTCAAATGTGTAGACCTGACCCCAATTGTTTATTGTTTGCTCATAAGAACCACTAAACTGCGGGGGGCGACCTTGTAAAGCAGGTTAGATTTCACCGGTAATTTTTTACCTTCAGGAACGATATCCTCGGGAGAGGCCAGTGCTGTGTCAAGTACTCTCCACCACCTTTTACCGTTGGGGAGTTTGGGGAGGGAAAAAGAGAGTGATTTCTCGAAGGCATTAAAGATAAGGTAGAGATCGTTGTCAGCATCTTCCTTTGCCATCCCGGGGCAACTTCCATCTATGAGGCATGCCAGTGCCTTACTATCTGTGCTCCAATCAGGCTGATTCGCTACCACACCGTGCCAGCTAACATCGGGAAGGCCATTTAAGTTTGTGTCCTGACCTGAAAAAAAGCGGGCTCTCCTCAGACAGGGATGTCGTTTGCGAAAGGAGATGAGTTCTCTGGTAAAGCGAACAGTTTCCTTGTGTTTATCGAGATACTGCCAATCGTACCAGGAGATTTCATTGTTCTGACAGTAGGCATTATTATTCCCTCTTTGAGTACGCCTGAACTCGTCACCACCCAGGAGCATAGGGACACCCTGTGAGAGCATAAGTGTGGCTAAGAAATTTTTAACCTGCCGGGTACGTATGGCTGTAATGGCAGCCTCGTCTGTTTCTCCTTCTATACCATAGTTACAGCTGAAGTTTTCATCTGAACCATCCCTGTTATCTTCCCCGTTGGCCTGGTTCTGTTTGACCGTGTAGGTTACCAGGTCGTGGAGGGTAAAACCATCATGGCAGGTTACAAAATTGACGCTGTGAAAAGGAGCCCTGCCATTTTTCTGGTAGAGATCTGAACTCCCTGCCAAACGCGTTGCCAGCCGAGGGACCATGCCGGAATCTCCCCGCCAGAAGCGCCTGATGTCATCACGAAAGTAACTGTTCCATTCAGCCCACCTGCCGGGGAAACTGCCAACCTGATAAGCGCCCCCGGCATCCCAGGCCTCGGCGATGATTTTGGTGTCACGTAAAACGGGATTTTCTGCGATGCGTTCTATGAGGGGGGGATTTTCAAGTATGCTGCCATCCTGATCTCTTCCCAGTATTGATGCCAGGTCGAAACGGAACCCGTCAACATGCATCTCGATGGTCCAGTAGAGCAAACAGTCTAAAATCAGTTCTCTTACTATGGGGTGATTACAGTTGAGGGTATTACCACATCCCGAGAAATTTTTGTACCGCCTTCCCCCTTCACCAAGGAGGTAATAGATGGTGTTGTCCAGACCTCGAAAACAGAGGGTAGGGCCTGTTTCATCCCCTTCAGACGTGTGATTGAAGACCACATCCATGATTACCTCCAAACCCGCTTCATGAAGTGCCCGTACCATTTGTTTGAATTCCTGAACCTGTTCTCCCATGGTTCCTGAACTGCAGTACCGGCCTTTTGGGGCAAAAAAACTGAGGGTGCTGTATCCCCAGTAGTTTGTCAGGGGTTTTCCCGTAGTGGGATCCATGCGCAGGATTTCATGTTCGTCAAACTCCTGAATGGGAAGCAGTTCCACCGCGGTAATACCCAGTTCCTTTAAGTAGGGTATTGTTTCAATCAGCCCCTGAAAGGTTCCGGGATGTTTTACCGCGGCACTCGGATGACAGGTTAATCCGCGAATATGGGTTTCATAAATAATGGTGTCCTTCATGGGAATTTTCAAGGGACGATCATCTTTCCAATCAAAGACGTTATCAAGAACTATACATTTGGGCGCACCACCGGCGCTGTCTATAGTGCAAAACGAGAGGTCACCTTCAGGAGAATTAATGTCATAACTGCGGGCATCGGAAAGATCCCAGTTGAAATTACCGGTCACTCCCCTGGTGTAGGGGTCTAAAAGCAATTTGTATTTATTAAACCGCATTCCCTCCTGGGGCCGGTACGGTCCATCTGCACGGTAGCCATAGAGCTGGCCTGGCTTGATTCCTTCTATAAAGATGTGCCAGATATCACCCGTTTTATTGAGTTCCGGATCCAGGGCGATTTCATGTGAGGGCTCCCTGTCCCTGGAAGAGGAAAACAGCTGCAGTATGATGGAGGTTGCATGACGGCTGAAAAGGGAAAACTGTACACCCTTTTCAGATACGGTTGCACCTAAAGGAAGAGGATTGCCTGGTGCGGTTTGTAAGGAAGATGCCTTTGAATGTGATTTCATAGTTCCTCAACTATAGCACGGAAAAAGGGTTACGCATAGGATGATTTTATTGCGGGGTTTGTACGAACTATACCGGGAGGAAGAGGCGACTGCATTTTAGGAGCATCTATGCACAATAGGGAATAGCACAGTTGTAGCCTTCAGATGGGCTGGTGCCACTGAGGGAGAGGTTTACTTCGTCTTGCATACTGGCCAGTTCATCTTCAGAATAGGGTACTATCTTTAAGTACTCTGGGTCGAGGGTGTGAACAGGACTAAAGTTTTGCAGTTTGAGCCCTGAGCATCCTTCAAGTTCATGGGCCAATTGCACCAGGTTCTCCTCCGTATGCAGGGTTGGAACAACGGTTGTCCTGAACTGGTAGGGGATGCGGTTTGAGCGAAGAAGATCTACGCTCGCCTTGATGTTATCAAGGTTTACCTGCACACCAGCACAGCGGGAATAAAGTTCTGTGTCAAAGGGTGCTTTTACATCCATGGAAATGCAGTCGACCAAACGGTCACGAATGAGCTGTTCAACGATCTCGGGTTGAGATCCATTAGTGTCCAGTTTAACAAGCATGTGCTCATTGCGTAAGGTCTTGATGAGCTCTGTCAGATTGGGAAGGAGTGTCGGTTCTCCCCCGGTAATACACACACCATCAATCCAGTTTCTGAAGTGTCTCAGCTGCCCTATAATGTAGTCCACGGGAAAGGATGGGAACTGATCAGGGTCGAGCACAAGGTCGTAGTTGTGGCAGTAAGGACAGCGGAAATTGCAGAGTGGCAGGAAAACGATGGATGCTATCTTGCCGGGCCAGTCCACAAAGGACGTTTCTATAAAGCCTTTAATGGGAAAAGACATGGGTTCGTTTTGAGCTCATATAAGATGGTTAGTGGTCTGATAGAGTTTTTGAAAGTGCTTTGTGTGAATCGGATTGTTCAAAACATTTTGTAATGGTGGTGAGGAGTTGATTCAAATGAAAAGGTTTCACCAGACAATCACATGCACCTTTCTCTATAACCTTGGTTGTTACATCCGCATTGGGAAATCCCGTCATTGCCAGAGTTACAAGGTGAGCATATTTCTGCTCTATTGTATCAAGCAATTCCAGTCCATTCATGCGAGGCATGTAGATATCAGTAATTACCATGTCGAATGTGCTCCGCTCCAATGCGGAACAACCGTCAACACCATCACATGCGGTTTCTACGTAACATCCCCTGTAGGTTAAAAAGTTGCAAATCATCTCCCGCAGTTCTTCATCATCATCAACCACCAGTATCCTCGGTCTTTTCTCGCTAACCATTGAACGTCCTGTATCACAGCACTGCGGGTTTTTTATTGTACTAAAAACTCTTTAACCTGATTTACCGTAGGAACGGTTCCGCGAAAATCTGCTAAGGTTTGTTCTTCACTATCCTCCACAATCATGGTCGGGGTTGAGAGTACCCCGTAGAAAGATGCCTCTGCTAAGCCGTCTACTGTATCTATGTCGTAATAGAGCACTTCAACGCCTTCCTGCAAGAAGCAGACCACCGACTTCTTTTGCCGATGGACACTTAACACAGCCGTCTTTTACAAATACTTTTACCTTTCCCATCTTCACATCTCCCCACTGAGCAGCATACACGTTATTATTTAACAGGTTGCAAAATAACCCTGGTTTTTATAGCGATCGTTCAGTTCTCCCCGCTTTCCCTTGTTCCAACTGGAAACCTTAGTGAAGTATCCGGTAATCCTGGTGATGCCTTCAACCTGGTCAGAGCCGCAGCTGGGACAATCGTCTTTTAAACCTCGAAAGGTTTTTCCACACCCTAAACAATTGGTAAACTCCGGTGAGAAGGCAATTTGATCATTTAAGGATTCACGAAAGGTTTTGATCACAAAATTGGCCAGGGATTCTTTTGAAGGTTTGGCTTCTCCCAGCCAGATGTGTGTTAATGAGCCCGCCTCAATGCGGGGATGGAATAGTCCCTCTTTAACAACCCTGTCGATAGGGCTCATTGTTGAAGAGACTGCAAAGTAGGTAGAATTGGTGTAGTATGCCTCTCCACGTTCAATGTCCCCTTTAACGTAGTTTTGAGCTTCAGGTGAATGGTACTTTAAATCAAGACGGGCAAAACGGTATGCTGTGCTTTCCGCAGGAGTTTGCTCCAGGACAAATCTCATATTGTATTTCTTGCTCAACTGTTTGCTCAAGAGATCCATGTGGGATATGATTTTCAATCCAAACTTAAATGCCCTGTTGCTTTCGTGCAATTCTTCTCCGGTGTGGATGTGCACCAATTCGTTTAATCCCAGCATGCCGATAAGGTAAGTCACTCTATGCATTCTCAAATAGGGGGCGCCGTCTTTATTCATGGTAAGGAGGGAGAGAGGACTTCTCTCACCCTGTGCAAGGAGCTGTTCGATAAAGTCCTTCTTTTCTATATGGGCCTGTATTGCCAGTTCCATGAGATTGGAAATTTTCTCAAAGAGAATCGCGTCATCCCCTTTGGTTTCATAGCCCAGACGGGGCAGATTCAGTGTAACATTCTGGAGGGCTGAATAGCGCATTTTCCATGGTTCTTTGGCGTCATTTAAATCATTGTCATCGAGCTTGAAACTAAGGCGGCAGCATTCCGATATTTTGGCCGTACTTCCCCGGTCGAAGACAAAATAGGTGTTACCCTTCTCAGCAGCAACATCACAGATGAGGTTTAAGAACTCTTCATGACCTTCTGTCTTGAAGAATTTTTCGGTGATATGAACCAGCGGTTTGGGGAAGAAGAAAGGCCTGCCGGTTCCATCACCTTCCTTATAGACCTCAAAGAGGGCCCACACAAATTTCTGAGCTTCCTTGGTATAGTCCTCGTAATTTTTACC
>CAVVWZ010000047.1:0-7804 GCA_963752035.1 uncultured delta proteobacterium
CATGTCAAATTGGCACTTTCTAAAAGGGAAGAACAAACATGAAACAGGAAACAGCAGAAAAGCTCATTGCACAGCAGGCAAGTGCAAATGATTTATTGGATTACCAGGAAGGCTCTGTAGTAAGCAGAACAATAATTGACAAAAAGACGGGAACGGTAACCCTCTTCGCATTTGATGAGGGTCAGGGTTTGAGTGAACACACAGCCCCGTTCGACGCCTTAGTGCACATCATTGATGGGGAAGCAGAGATTACCATCTCTGGCAAAGCGATTCATATGAAAGGAGGTGAAATGGTGATCATGCCAGCCAATGAACCCCATGCCTTGAGAGCACTGAAACGCTTTAAGATGGTCTTAATTATGATAAGGCAATAAGCAAAACAGGTGTATCAGGTAAACAGTATCAACCTATTGGAAAGGAGGGAGTTACTATGAAGTTTACATTATGCAAATTGATCTTACCCGTTTTTATAAGTTTTGTTTATGTAGGTGCTGTCTTTGCAGAGGATTGTGTTTCCTGCCATAGGGATGTCACACCCAACATCGTTTCGGACTGGGAGGTCTCTACCCACAGTAAAAATGAAGTTGAGTGCATTTCCTGTCACGGTGACGGACACACAACAGCTGAAGATTTTGCTGATGTAGATATTCCCACGGCAGAAACCTGCAACACCTGCCATGAGGATCAGTTCAACCAGTTTAAAATGGGGAAACACGCGGTTGCCTGGGCAGCAATGAAGGCTATGCCAACGGCACACCGGCAGCCTATGGCCTTGATGGATGGCATGAAAGGGTGCGGAGGATGTCACAAGATTGGATTAAAAACAGAAGACGACATCAATGATATGCAGAGAAAGGGTGTCGGCTTCGGCCTTGCTTCATGCGATGCCTGTCACACCCGTCACACCTTCTCCGTCAAAGGAAGCCCGCCAGCCACAGGCCTGCCAGACCTGTCACATGGGATTTGACCATCCCCAGTGGGAAATGTATTCTGGCTTCAAAACACGGCGTTCGCTACCTGATGAAGCAGAACGGTATTCTTCCTCCGGAAGCTTCCGCACCAACCTGCCAGACCTGTCATATGCCGGAAGGTAACCATGCGGTTAACACCGCATGGGGTTTTCTCGCAGTACGTTTACCCATGCCTGCAGATGAGCAGTGGGCTGCTGACCGTGCAACTATTCTGCAAGCCCTGGGAGTTCTTGATCCTGACGGAAATCCAACCGACAGGCTCGAGGTTGTAAAGGCAGCTAATGTTGCCCGGCTCACCCAGGAAGCATGGCAAACAGAAAGAGACAAAATGGTAGAGATCTGCAGTCAGTGCCACTCTGTCAATTTTGCCATCGGAGAATTGAAAAAGGGTGATGATATGATCAGAGCAGGCTGATCACCTGATGGCAGAGGCCATTCGTATCGTTGCAGGTCTGTACCAGGACGGCATTCTTCCGCAAACCGGATACCTACGCCTACCCGTTTCCTGATCTGCTCACCTTTCATGATGCTCCAACCCTTATAGAACAAAAACTCTTTGTCATGTTTATGGAGCATAGGATGCGGGCCTTCCAGGGGACCTTTCATGCCAATCCGGATTATGCCTTCTGGTATGGCTGGAGCGCAATGCAGATGTCCTTGACTGAAATCAAGCACGAGGCAGAAGCGATGCGGGCAAAAGCTAACAAGAAGAAATTCCTCTTCTTTTAATATGGTTATAAAAAACTAGTTAAAGTTACTTCTACTAGATCAAATCTGGGCTGAAAGTATGGGTAGGGTTTTTATCCCTGCCCATACTTTTTAGATTTTTCAATTAAAAAGATTTTTTCAGAGAAGAGCTTGACTTTTTTAGTAATAATTATTATTGTTGTTTAGCTTACAAAGTTGCCATCTCTGTATAGCACAATCTAATCTCTGGAGTACCTAAAATGACTACTTGGGAATACAAGGTAACCAACCATGTTGTAGAAGAGCTGGGGAAGTGCATAGAATCTTCAAAACCCGGCAAGGTAATTTCCTGTGATAGTGCAGGTGGGTGTATGGTAAATGATGTGTGTGCAATAGGCACCGATACCCTTGCATCAGCCCTTAATGAACTGGGCAAGGATGGATGGGAACTGATTATGACCACCTACCATCATGGGGAGCTGCTCTGTATCTGGAAAAAACAAAAGCGACGATAATAATAATTGCGGTAAGATCACGAAAAGAGAACTTGTCAAACAACAGTTTATAACAACATCAATTATAAAGGAGGTTACTATGGGAAGTACACTGGACAATCTTAAAGATGCCTTTGCAGGAGAATCACAGGCCAACCGAAAATATCTTGCATTTGCCAAAAAGGCGGATGAAGAGGGACACCCCCAGGCTGCGCGTCTTTTCAGAGCTGCTGCGGCTGCAGAAACTGTTCACGCCCACAATCATTTAAACGTAATCGGGGACGTGGGATCAACCCTTGACAACTTAAAAGCAGCCTATGAAGGGGAACACTTTGAATTTACCAAAATGTACCCGGAGTATTTAGAGAAAGCAAAAAGCGAAGGCAACAATGCCGCTCTGCAAACCTTCCACTGGGCCAATGAAGTGGAAAAAATCCATGGTGCCCTCTATCAGAAGGCAGCCGAGGCACTGGATTCCATGACAGATGCCCCTTACTATGTCTGCCAGCGCTGCGGTTACACGGCAGAGGGAAGTGCTCCGGATAAGTGCCCTGTGTGCGGTGCCAGCAGTGACCAGTTTAACAAAATTGACTAATCCAAATGTTCCATGGCTTGAGGAGGACTTTACTCCTCAGGCCATGGACTACTAACCTCACCAGTCACATTACTTCAAACATGCGTGACATGGATACTCCCCGCTACCCTCATTTTAGAGAAATCAGGATCGAAGACAAAAAGATTTTTGACGACTTTCTTTTCCATTCACCCCCCAGCATTTCTGAATATACCTTTACCAACCTTTTTATCTGGCACTACTACTATCATTTTTTATGGTGTCTCTGGGACGAATGTATCTGTATTTTAGCGCAACCAGAAGAAAGTGAACCATATTTTATGCCACCCCTGTGCAAGGCTGACTTTAAGGAACGTACCCTTGCATTTTTAAACCATCTTTCAAGCAACGGTATCACACCCACCATTCGCAGGGTACCGGAAGATATGGTCAACCAGTTCCTTTCCGGGGAAGATCATCTGCACATAACTCTGGATCGTGACAATTGCGACTATGTATACCGCACTGAAGACTTGATCAATCTTGCAGGAAACAAATATCATGGTAAAAGAAATCACATAAATCACTTCAAAAAAAATCATTCTTTTCGATATGCACCCCTCACCCCTGATCTGGCTGAATCCTGTCTCGAACTGGAATCAGAGTGGTGTAATATCAAACACTGCGAAATGTACGCCGGCCTTTTAGGTGAAGAACGTGCACTCTATGAAGCTTTGCAAAACCTGCAACACCTCACCTTTAAGGGCGGGGTTATTCAAGTGAATGGGAAGGTTGAAGCCTTTGCCCTCGGTGAAAAGCTCAATCCACATACGGCTGTAATCCACATAGAGAAGGCCAACCCCGCTTTTGATGGCCTCTATCAACTCATCAATCAGGAATTCTGTGCCAACCAGTGGGCAGATACTCCCTACATTAACCGGGAGCAGGATTTAGGAGAGGATGGTTTGCGGAAAGCCAAGCTTTCCTATCACCCTCATCACCTGGTTAACAAGTACACTGTTACCTTGCGGGACACCTGAAAGGAGATGCACCACAATGAAATGGGCAAAGTCAGCACTCAAAGAACTTGAGAAGGCCCCGGAATTTGTTCGGGACATGGCCAAACAAAAAGTCGAAGGTGTAGTAAAAGAAAAGGGGAAACAAAGCGTATCACTAAAAGACGTGCAGGAGGTTTTTGAAGAATACATGAGCTTTATGGAATCCGACACCAAAAAACCTGCTACTCACGTTGCAGTCGTCCGCTGCGAAAGGATCTCTGAAGCATGTCCTGGAAGTGCATGTCTTCTCGCTCTTCAGGGAAGGAAGGTGCGATTTAAAGATTACGGAGATGACATGAAGCTGGTAGCAGTATTCACCTGTGGAGGGTGTCCGGGCCGCAGGATTTCAAGGCTTTTAAACAATCTCATGAAAACGGTCAGGGTTGATGTAGTGCACCTTTCCTCGTGCATGGTAAAAGAGGACTACCAGCCCCCCTGCCCTCACAAGGAAGCTATTATATCCATGATTAAGAGTAAGGGGCTTAAAGTCGTAGAAGGCACGCACCACTGATCCACATGCAAAGACGATCATGACCACAGAAACCGCTGTTACAATTCCCCATTCTCTCAGGGAAATGGGAGACTGCTTTAACTGTATTGCTCGCTTGAGAGATGATGTTTCCAGGCTCAAGGGAGTAAAGCTGGTTAAAAAGGCAGAAGATCTTTCTCAACTGCTTATTGAATTTGATCCTCAGGTTACCTCGCTGCAGGTTATTGAGAGTTATGTTTCCCGCCAGGGATTGAAGTTAGCCTCCCACTATGGTCACGAACATTACAATATTGATGGGCTCGATTGTCCGGACTGCGCACTCAAGCTGGAGCAATCTCTCTCTAAAATTGCCGGTGTTACCTGGGTGTCATTAAACTATGCCACATCTAAAATCTGGTTTGAATACGAACCTGAGGTGGCAACACGTGAGTATATCCTTAAAACCATCAGCAAAGCCGGATACACCTGCAGCGAGCCGGAAGTGTCATCTGTCTCTCTTACTGCAGCACAATCTTCCTTCACTCTGGAAGGACTCGATTGCCCCGATTGTGCAGCAAAACTACAAAAAAAGATTTCCCAGCTTGACGGTGTACAGGAAACCCTGGTTAACTTTACAAACTCATCAATGGTAGTGAAACATGACCCTTTGAGGATCACCCGCTCAGCTATAATTGCAGCCGTGCAAAAGGCAGGCTACAAAGCTATCCTGGTTGGTGAAAAAACTCCCGTGCAGTCCTTCGCTACTCTTACACTGAAAAACAAAAGGGTCCTTTCCACCATTCTTTCTGGTTTTTTCATCATCCTTGCCCTGGCAGCACAGTTTTTCAGGAACCTAGTGCCCCTACCCTTACTTCTCCATAGGCGCACACCACTTCGAACTGGCCCACTTGTTTTATCTCTGTGCCATCTTTACCGGTGGATACTACGTAGCTCGAAGTGGCTATCATTCCCTTATCTCCAGAACCTTTGATATGAACTTTCTTATGAGTGTAGCAGTGCTGGGGGCCCTGGGAATAGGTGAGTTCACAGAGGGAGCATTTGTTGTTTTTCTCTTCTCGTTGGGAAACGCGCTGCAATCATATACCATGGACAAAGCACGTAATGCTATACGGTCTCTTATGGACCTTACCCCCAAGGTGGCACACCTGAAGAAAGGGGGGCGTTTGCAGCAGGTCCCCGTGAATGAACTTGCCATAGGTGATCTCATCATAGTTAAACCGGGTGAAAAGGTTTCTGTAGATGGTACCATTGCGCGGGGAAGTTCTCCCATAGATGAATCACCTATTACGGGTGAATCACGGCCGGTTGACAAAACGGTGGATGACAGGGTATTTGCAGGTTCACTGAACGGCCCGGGTTCTCTTGAGGTCAGAGTAGAAAAGCTGGCTGAGGATTCAACCCTCTCCCGCATCATTTATCTGGTAGAAGAGGCACAGGCACAAAAGGCACCGTCTCAAAACTTTATAGATACTTTTTCTAACATATACACTCCCCTGGTTATTATCGTTGCTGTTGGGCTCTCTATCATCCCTCCTCTCTTTTTATCCCTGCCCTTCACAGACTGGTTTTATCGTGCGCTCATGCTGCTGGTTATCGCCTGTCCCTGTGCACTGGTGCTTTCAACCCCTGTTTCAATAGTGTCCGCAATAGCATGTGCATCCAGAAAAGGTGTGCTCATTAAGGGTGGCGCCTATCTTGAAGAAATGGGGAGTATCAAAGCCATGGCCTTTGATAAAACAGGAACCCTCACCTTAAGCCAGTTTGCAGTCACTGACATAGTAGCCATCGGGGAGAGCAGCACAGAAGACATCCTGGCAATGGCAGCATCACTGGAAATGAAGTCTGAACATCCCCTTGCAAAAGCAATCCTCGAGAAAGCCCGGAAAAAGGGCTTTACCTTGAATGAGCCACTCAATCCGGTATCTTATCCCGGCAGGGGGCTCAAAGCTACAATCGATGGTCACACTGCATTAATCGGGAATCGAACTTTTCTTGACGACCAGGGCATTGCCTCCACACCGTACGATGTGGAAATAGGACGGCTGGAAAATG
The DNA here is from genome assembly GCA_963752035.1 of uncultured delta proteobacterium. Taxonomy (GTDB): domain Bacteria; phylum Desulfobacterota; class WTBG01; order WTBG01; family WTBG01; genus CAVVWZ01. The sequence goes on from CAVVWZ010000047.1 coordinate 6,306, forward strand.
AAGGGAAGACCGCCATACTCATCCACCACCACTCCGCTCGGGGCATCATTGCCCTTGCTGATACACTCCGGAAAGAGGCAAGCAGCTGTGTGCACATTCTTAAGGATCAAGGTTTTAAACACATCATGATGCTTACCGGCGACAATGAGCGCGTTGCCTCTGCCATCGCGAAACATCTCAGGGTTGACAGTTTTAAGTCCGCCATGCTTCCCGAGGAAAAGGTTGACGCCATAAGACAGCTTTTATTCAAGTATGAAAAAGTAGCCATGGTGGGAGACGGGGTCAATGATGCCCCTGCCCTGGCGGCCTCCTCCGTCGGCATCGCAATGGGAGCGGCAGGCACTGACAGTGCTATCGAGGCAGCTGATGTTGCCCTTATGTCTGATGATCTTCTAAAACTTCCATTCCTGGTTCACCTGGCACGGAGAACCCTCTCAACAATAAAAACTAATATTGTCTTTTCTCTTATAGTAAAGTCAGCCTTTATTATTTTTGTGTTCTCAGGAATGGCAAATTTGTGGATGGCCGTGGCAGCTGATATGGGAACCTCACTCCTGGTTATCCTGTACGGCATGAGATTAATGAACACGAAATGGACCAATCCCCTGGTTTCAGAAAAACCGCATCCTGATCATACTGAGACACAATCCGCCCTATCGAACGACTGCGGATGTGATCACTGAAGGAGGTCATGTGAAAAAACTGAATATTGGATATCTCTCAACAATGTATCACACCTCTCACCTTATCAAAGCTGAGGGCTGGGTAGAAAAAAAAATGGGGATCCCTTCCCAGTGGCACATTTTCCCTACGGGCCCTGCCATGGTTAAAGCCTTTGAATCCGGCAGTATTGATATAGGATACATTGGGCTTCCCCCCGCTATGATCGGTATAGAACGGGGAATACCTCTCACCTGTATTGCCGGGGGACACATTGAGGGAACCGTAATGATAGCAAAAAATAAGTTTTTATCTTATAGAGAGTTAGAAGATATAACTAAGGTTCTGCTCCAATTCAATGGATCTTACCTGGGCACACCCACCAGAGGTTCAATTCACGATGTAATCATTCGAAACCTTATAGATGAAAAGGCGGCACCGGTAGAGGTTAGAAATTATTCGTGGGCTGACCTTATTCCTGAAGCCATTGACCGGGGTGAGGTAGTGGGGGCCGTAGGGACCCCTCCCCTGGCAGTTTTAAGTAAACTGGAGTGTGCCACAAAGATTGTCATACCACCTGACAATCTCTGGCCTTACAACCCCAGCTACGGGATTGTTGTGCGGAAAGAACTCTTTAGTGAAAAAGGTATCTTAGAAGATTTTCTGCAGCTCCATGAAAAGGCATCCAACCTTATCCGGGAACAGCCGGAAGAGGCAGCCACAATTGTTGCCCGGGAAATTATGGTGGTAGAGAGTGACTTCGTCACTCAGGCCTTCGCTATTTCACCTAAGTACTGCTCGTCACTACCCCAGGCATATAGAGATTCAACCATGCGGTT
>CAVVWZ010000048.1:0-8675 GCA_963752035.1 uncultured delta proteobacterium
AGAAAGCATCTGTTCGAAATCATCAGGTAGTTTGGTATTGTCAACAATGCTGCTGCGGATCTTATCCAATCTGTTTTGCAGTGCTTTGAGGACAATACTCCGGGAATATTGTACACAGAGAGGAGCTACATCATCACGGTCTAAAATCTTGTCTACAGAGGGAATTTTACGTAATAATTTCTGTCTCACATCTTCTTTTTTTTGGGTCACGAACAAATACTCCTGTTTTGAGAAGTCAACCCCGTAAGCAGGGGTAGTGATTGAATTATCTTCTGTTTAAGAATACTATCGGTACCCCACAGGGTAGTAGAAAGAAAATAATCATTACTTTTGATTTTTTTATCAAACTGTATTAGAATTGGGGTTGTAAATTAAAAGTAGACTGATTTATTCCTGCACATTAAAAAGGAAACCCTGTGACCAAAAAAGATCCTGATAACAATCATAAAGTTGTCGACATCGACTCAGTAAGAAAGGGAAGGAAGAAGAAAGACTCTCCTACGGCAATACTTTCGGATACTCACCTGGCTGCCCGTGCGATACAGACTAAAACATGTCTTCTCTGTCAAGCTCATAAACTGTGTGTTACAAAAACAGGCCTCTGTGCTTCATGCTACAGTGCATTGAGTCCTCGAGAAAAGAGAATGGCAGATAGCGAAGCCAGGCACAAAACAATTGAAGTAACCGTGACTGATGACAGGTGGAAGGATAAGGACTAAGCTATAATTATCCAGTTACTTGGTTAACTTTCCTTCATAAATAGCTTTAATCCTGGCCTCCTTTTCTTCCTCCAGCCTTCTGAGTTCAAGCGGTAATTCCTCACTTCCCGCAAGGAGAATTTTCTTTTCAGCAACTTTTGCTTCATGTTCATTTCGCACTTCAGCAATGCTTCCCTTTTGTTCTTCTGTAAGGGAAACTTCATCTTCACCGACTATTTTCTTCATTCTTTCCAGCGCTACATCAAGGCTGCTTTTTAAACCCTGTGACATGTACTATTCCTCCCTCTGTGTATGATGTTGTATCCGTGATTTTCATATCAACTTCTTCTATTGTATTACAAAAACCCTGTAATGTAAACAATAAGAAGCACTCGGGATTAATTCACCGGAATTGCATAAGGCCAGCAATCTCATGAAAAATGGCCTGGAATATATTGACACACTGCTGAAATGTTGCTATTTTCAAAAATCACCTTTTCTTTTGATAACTAATTTTTTACCGGAAACTGCCATGTATCATGTAACTATACAAACTTACTTTTCTGCTGCCCACTATTTGCGAAATTACAAGGGCCGATGTGAAAATCTGCACGGACATAACTGGAAAATCGAAGTTACTGCCTCTTCGGATCAACTGGATGAAGCCGGGATGGCTCTGGATTTTTCCGTTTTAAAGAAGAAAACCAAGGCCCTCCTTGAAAAACTTGATCACCGGAACTTAAATGATATCTCCCCATTTAGCGAAATCAATCCCTCTTCCGAGAATATTGCCTTTCACCTTTTTAAGCTGCTTACTGAAGATTTGAAGGATTCCCCGGTAACCCTTACCCAGGTTACTGTTTGGGAATCTGATACCTCCAGGGCATCCTACACCAGAACACAGACATCATGACTACCATTTCTTTCGATTTAGACGGGACACTGGTTACTGATGAATTCACTCAGGTCGTCTGGCATCAGGGAATTCCCGAACTCTATGCCAGTGAGTATACGTGTACTTTTGATGAGGCCCAATCTCATATTTTCAATGAATATTCCAAGGTGGGTGATACGGCACTTGAGTGGTACGACATAAAATACTGGCTTGAGTTTTTTAAACTTAACATCAGCTGGCAAGACCTGTTAGATAAATTCAAAGGGTCTATACGCACCTATCCTGAGGTTGAGGAAGTACTCGCTCAACTCACTCAGTCCCATCAGCTGATCATTACATCAAACGCTGCCCGTGAGTTCTTAGACACCGAACTTCGGGAAACCGCAATCGCACCCTATTTTGAACATATCTTTTCGGCCACTTCAGATTTTAAAGAAGTAAAGAAAACAGGGGAATTTTACCAGAAAATCTGCAAGAAGATCCATGTTGATCACAGTCAGATAATTCATGTGGGGGACCACTACGACTTTGACTTTCTTGTTCCTCAACAGCAGGGGATAACCAGTTTCTATCTGGACAGGAAGGGTGAAAAGGAAGGTTCACAGATTGTTCGCGACCTCAATGAATTTAGTAACAAATTAAAATGTATCCCTGATTGATTTTCAACTTGACGACCGGGCCCTGAAAATGAGACAAAACATAGCATTCAGAAGTCATAAGACAGAAATCAGAATGTGTAATCCATGAACCTTAAACATCGAACGTTTCTAAAGGAGGTATTTTATTGTGAAACTGACAAACGATGTATTCATCTATCCCTGGACTAATGTCTCCATTAACAACTGTAACACCTATCTAATTAATGAAAAACACCCCATACTCATCGACACCGGTCTCTCCATGTGTTTAAACGGTGTTCTTGAAGATATTAAAAAAGATGGTATCGATCCGGAAACCATTGAGCTCATCATCAGTACCCACTCTCATCCAGATCACTTTGACGGGGTAAAGCATTTTATGGAAAAACCCACAAAAATGGCTCTCCACCGGGATGAGGACACCTTTCTTAAAGAAACCGGGAAAGGATTCTACAACATGTTTGGTCTTAAGATGCCGGAGTACCGGGTTGATACATACTTGCAGGAGGGACCATTAAAGATCCACAACACCGCTATGGAAATTTTTCACACCCCGGGGCATTCTCCCGGATCCGTTTCACTCTATCTGCCCGACAGCAAGGCGCTCATCGTTGGCGATGTAATTTTCCAGGCAGGTGTCGGCAGGACCGATTTCCCCGGCGGGGATGGATCCCTCTTGAAAAAGAGCATCGACAAACTCTCAAGTTTAGACACTGAATATCTCCTTCCCGGACATGGCGATATAGTGGAAGGCAGTGACCGGGTTAAGAGAAACTTCGACTATGTCGCCCAGGTTTATTACAATATTATTTAGATTTTTCCTTCTATTTTTCTTGAATCAGCCCATGTGCCAGTATCCCTATTGAGGCATTATCTTCCTCTCCTCTGGAAGAATTTTCTTACATAGTATCCTTCTCCATTTCGTTTTGGATATATCGAGAACTCTAATATAAATAACCACTATATTACAGAGCACTTGCGATGACCTGTTTTCTCCTATTCCCATCTGGCATAAAACCTGCTTAATCCATCTTATTAGCTTCAGCTTCACTCAACCCAAATAGTACCTATAGAACAATATGGCCATATCTGACGGTATTTTGAAAGAGGATGGAGGGGAATATCTACAGCCGGGAAGGTCAGAAATACTCTCCTGGATTGATGACAGTCCTGATACTGATGCTATTGATAGATCCGGTGAGGTGAATCAATACGAAGACAGGTTAGCCTATAGCGGGGTAATGGGCAACACAGTGCCGAGACAGGATGCTTTTCACCCCCTTGATTTTGCCGGAGCTGGGGGGGACGATATCTTTATTCAGCGAAGAATGCCAAATAAAGTGCACTGGTCGGTTCCCTGGTCGGATTTGATGATGACTATGTTCATTCTCTTCGTTGTTATGTTTATTTATCACTCTTCAAACAAGGAATTCCTGGCACCTGAGGGGTTAGAGACAAATAAAACTCATAGAGCAAACGAATGTTTCCCCTGTCACCACCCCAAAGAAAAGTTACGATTATCAGTCTACCCTTCCAACACTCTACGACTTGAGTAAAAAAACCGTGAAGGCAAAACATTTAAACAATTTTGCCGCTGTCGATCTGTTACCAGACAAAGCCGTGAGGATTATATTAACCGGAGACCTTCTTTTTGATGTTGGTGAGGCTGAATTAAAGGCAGCAGCAAAAGATAAACTTGAGGAAATTGCCTCTCTAATACGAAAAACACCCTACAAGCTTAATGTGGTTGGACACACGGATAATCTACCGATCAATTCCCCACTCTATCCCACTAACTGGGAATTGTCGCTTATCCGTGCCGCTGTTGTAGCCCGTTTTTTTATTGAAGAAATGGATATCCCTGGAAATAAGTTTTATCTGAGCGGACATTCTTATTTTCAGCCTGTGAGGCCAAACACCACAGCTGAAAACCGGGCGGCCAACCGAAGAGTTGAAATAATTATCACAAAGGAACGGCCCTATGGCATGCCAATGGGCAATACCTCCTTAACAGCTTCATCCTATGAAAATGAATTACTTTTGTCATCCCCAACAGGCTAAATTGTGTGTTATGCAAAACCAGGAAAGGATTGAATTATGACAGTTCACAGTATACTCCGGTCTCCCGCAATGATAATGAAACCCCTAAAGAGACTGCCCCTGGGAGGCAAAAACATTATCGGGCTTTTTATCTGCCTCGCCCTTTTTATTGGAGGTTTTTTATTCCATGGTAATGGTGGACTCTATTTTAACTGTGCTGGATTGCTCATTGTATTCGGAGGCACATTCGGGGCAACCCTTATCTCTTTTCAGGCAAAACGGCTTACCATTGTCCGCAAGGTTTTAATCAGCTCATACAGGACACGGGTAAAGGAACCCGAGGAAATTGTGGAGATAATGGTGGATTTATCGGTAAAGAGAAAGATGAGAGGAGTCCTTTCACTCCAGGAGGATGAAGAAGAGACATCCATCCTGTTTTTACGGCGGGCTCTCGGATTTCTGGTTGACAGTTTCCGAAGTCATCAGATCAGGGATTTTTTAACCACAGAAATCTATTTTTTCAAACTGCGTCGTGAAGAGACGGAACGGGTTTTGAGAACCATGGCAGAGGTTGCCCCCGCATTTGGTCTGGTGGGCAGCGTAGTTGGACTCATAGGCATGCTCGCGGGCGTTGCTGACACTGAAGTGATTCTGGCAACCCTGCCCATTGCCCTGACTTCCACCCTCTATGGTATTATTCTATCAAATTTCTTTCTTGTGCCTTTCGCTGAAAATATCAGGGAACGCACACAGCAGGAACTCTTTCTGCAAAAAATCATTATGGAAGGTGTTATTGCTATTGAAAGCGAAATGAAACCAAGGGTTCTGGAAAGAAAATTAAAATCATTTCTAACTCCTTCTTCACGGAAAAGTCGACTGGTATCCCTGAGTAAAATACAGGAAAAATTTAATATAAAACCTGATTCCCCTATACTTCCTCCACTTACCCAGCAAACCCCGGAACAGTTTCAAGCTTAAAAAGCACGAATTTTCTGCCACATCGTTGACCCGTTAATGGTATTGACAGTTGATGAACATTGCCCTCACTCTGATACCTGTTAAGTCACCCTTTGCGGAGAGGGTAATAAAGGGCAGCCTTCACGCAAGTCTTTTTCATTGTCCCGTAGGTCTGACTCTACCAAGGAGCGTAATCGCCATTTTCACCCAGGAATATTTATGAGATTGTTGGTGTGTGACTCCCTACGCAATGACCAGATAGATTCCCCATCTTAAGTCTTGATTTATATTCCCTCTAGTGCTAAAAGAAATTTGATTTTTCTAATGCCCTTTTACCTATTTTAGTATGGGAATCTGTACATATGCCAATAAAACATGATGTGGTTATCGTTGGATCAGGAATTGCCGGACTGAGAGCTGCGGTTGAACTCTCAGGACACTTAGATGTGGCTGTTGTCAGCAAAGTTTTTCCAACACGTGCTCATTCCGGTGCGGCACAGGGAGGAATTACAGCAGCCCTGGCCAATCAAGAGGAAGACCAGTGGGACTGGCATATGTTTGACACGGTAAAAGGCAGTGACTACCTTGGGGATCAGGATTCAATTGAAATTATGACACGCGATGCTCCCCGGGCCATTATCGAGCTTGAACATATGGGTGTGCCTTTCAGCCGGACTCCGGAAGGCAAAATTGCTCAACGGGCATTTGGTGGTCACACACGTGATTTTGGTAAAGCCCCGGTTAAACGTGCTTGCTATGCATCTGACCGGACGGGCAGAATAATCCTGGATACCCTTTTTGAGCAGTCCATAAAGGCCGGCGTTCAGTGCTATCCGGAATTCCATATGATCGACCTCCTCTTTCGTTCTAACCGGTGCGTCGGTATCCTGCTCATGGAATTAGCAACGGGTGAGATACATGAAGTTCATGCACGTACAATTTTACTTGCTACCGGTGGGGCCGGTAAGATATTTAAGACAACTTCAAATTGCTTTTCCAATACCGGGGATGCACTTTCCATTGCGTTCATGAATAAACTTCCGCTGCAGGATATGGAATTTGTTCAATTCCACCCAACCGGTATCAGGGGGATGGGGATCCTGATCAGTGAAGCCGCCAGGGGTGAAGGTGGAATTCTGCTTAATGGCTTGGGTGAAAGATTCATGGAGAGGTATGCTCCGGTTATTAAGGATTTAGCACCCCGTGACATAATTGCACGATCTATCATGTGCGAGATACGTGAAGGAAGGGGTATTAAGGGTGCTAATTACGTAAATCTGGACCTCACTGGTCTGGGTGAAGAAAAGATCAGAGATCGTCTATGGGAAATTGCCTCCTTTGCCACCATCTATACCGGCATCGACCCTGTGAAAGAACCCATACCTGTCCAACCAACCTGCCACTATATAATGGGGGGAATTCCTACTGATGTTGATGGCAGGGTCCTTTCTGCACAAGCTCAAGAACCGGTACCAGGCCTTTTCGCTGCAGGTGAATCTGCCTGCGTATCTGTACACGGGGCTAACCGTCTGGGTTGCAACTCGCTCCTGGATCTGGTGGTTTTTGGAAGGAGAGCTGGCAAGGCTATTTTGTCTTACCTTAAGGACAATGGGGTCGCCCACGACACACCCGATTCCCTGTCTCCTCAGATAGATACCATTGAGAAACTTTTAAACCACTCTAAGAACACCGAACGGGTCCAGGTAATAAAAGAAGATTTGCAGCAGACTATGATGGAACAGTGTTCTGTATTTCGTGATCAGCCTGGATTGGAAAAGGCATGTGCAAAGGTAGATGAACTGCAGGAACGGTATAAGTCAGTTTCTCTTGCCTGTAAAAACAGGCACTTCAATCTGGAACTTATTGATGCACTGGAATGCAGGCACCTGCTCAATTGTGCCAGCGTGATTCTCAAAAGCGCTCTGTATCGCAGGGAAAGCCGTGGGGCGCACTATCGTGAAGATTTTCCAGAGCGGAATGATGAGGAGTTTCTCCACCATACTCTTGCCTGTAAAACTGAGAAAACTGAGGTTTCTATAACCACTAAACCGGTTAGCATTACCCGCTTCAAACCTGCACCAAGGACCTATTAAAAAGGGAAAGTCTGTGAAACGCACCTTTAAAATATTCCGTTTTGATCCCAGCACAGAAAAGAACCATCGATACCAGGAATACCAGATTGAAGCCAATCCTGTGGATAAAATTCTTGATTGTTTAAACCGGATTCGCTGGGAGCAGGACACCTCTCTTGCCTACCGTATGTCCTGCGCACATGGTGTTTGCGGTTCTGATGCAATGCGCATTAACGGTGTATGCGCCCTTGCCTGTCAGAGGCTGATTAAGGATTACAGCGAGGATCCTATTCTGATAGAGCCCCTGCCCCACTTTCCTGTACTAAAAGACCTGATGGTTGACTTCACTGCTTTCTTTGATAAATACCGGGAGATCTGGCCTTATCTCATGACACGGCTTCCTCATCCAGAACGGGAACGTTTGCAAACTCCGGATGAACGAATGGCCTATGATGAGGCAATACGCTGTATTTTATGTGGCTGTTGTACTGCAGCATGTCCCGTCATGGATGACAACCAACAGTTTCTCGGACCTGCAGCCCTGCTTCGAGCCTTTCGCTATCTCTTTGATTCACGTGATACGGAAGACATAAAAAGAATGGAGGCACTCGACACGGATAATGCTATCTGGGGATGCAAAACTCACGGAAAGTGCAGCCAGGTGTGCCCCAAAGAGATTGAGGTAACCCAGTCACTGGGCAGGGTCAAGAAACGGATCTTCGATTACAAGAAAGCATAATAAAGGAACGACACACATGAATACTGAATCTTATGCAAAGGGTCTTGAAGGAGTTATTGCCGCTGAGAGTTCTATCTGTAAGATTGACGGAACTCTGGGCAATCTTTACTACAGGGGCTATTCAATAACCGATCTTACAGAACACTGCACTTTTGAAGAAGTCACCTATCTTCTGCTCTATGATAAGCTCCCCAATCAAGGGGAGTTAGAACAATTTTCCCGGCGCATGCGATCAGGCCGGAACCTGGAAGTCCCGGTTCTTAACATGATTCGTGCATTCCCACCCCATGCCCATCCCATGGAGCTCCTGCAATCTGTAGTTTCCTATTTGAGCGGTTATGTAAAACATCGTGTAGTGCATTCGGCTTCCTGTAACTGCCGTACCACTCTTCATCAGGTTGCACAGCTGGCAAGTGTGATAGCAGCCTGTGCCCGTTTTCGGGATGGTAATGAGTACGTTCCTCCCCGGGAAGATATTTCTCACGGAGCAAACTTTCTCTATATGTTAAGAGGTAGTCTGCCTGACCCACTTGAGGGGGAAATAATGGACAAATGTCTCCTGCTTCATGCAGAGCATGGATTCAATGCATCAACCTTCACGGCACGGGTAGTTGCATCTACGCTTTCTACCTGCTA
>CAVVWZ010000049.1:0-14463 GCA_963752035.1 uncultured delta proteobacterium
AAAAGGCACTCACTTTTCTGAAGTCACACCTGCCTTCATCGGCGAACTTGGCAAACCTTGTGGGAAAACTTGGTACGGTTTTAACCGGAGAAAAGCTTAGCGCCAGTTGTACGGTTGGACAACTGCTGGAGGGAAAGGTGGAAGAGGTGCTCAGCGGGCAGCACTTTCTGATTAACTTTAAGGGTTTTAAAGTTGTTGCTGAGAGTACGGTCCCACTCAATGCTGGACAGTCAGTAGAGGTTAAAGTGGTGCAAACCTCCCCACAGGTGATTTTAAACCTTGTGATGGATGGCATTGAAGAGCAGAAGGCACTCACTTTTCTAAGGTCGAACCTGCCGTCATCGGCGAGCTGGGCAGACATTGTGGAAAAACTTGGAAAGATTTTAACCGGAGAAAAGCTGTATCAGCTGGAACTGGCAGTGGATAAAGGTGTACTCGAAAAGGTGATGTCATCTCTTGCGTCTTTGTCAGTGAACAAGGATGTAGCGGACAACCCGGAAAATCTTAAACAACTTATTGACCGCTCAGGTCTTCTCTACGAATCGAAATTGAAAGATGCCTTGTTTTCAAATACGGTGTTGTCAAAGAACCTCAATGCCCTTGTAGAAAAGGATTTGAAAGGTTTGTTGCTCAGACTTTCACAAGACCTTGAGCAGGTACCGGGTGTGATCAATAAGGATGGGAACGTGCAGGTGAACCCTACCCTTAACAATCTGTTAGAGGTGGTTAATGCATCCATTGAAAAGATCGAGACAAACCAGCTTGTTAACTACCTGACCTCGAGGAATGATCAGCAGGTGGTTTTGCAGATACCCGTAGTGCTGCCTGAGGGTATTAAGACTGCAGAACTGTACATTCGTTCCGGTGGCAAACGGAACAAGCAGGGAAAATCAGCCGATGATGACTGTCACATTGTTTTTCTACTTACCATGAGAAACCTGGGGCACTTAAGGATTGATACCCAGGTGAAGGACAAGAAGATGAAGTGTGCTATCCAGGTTGACAGTAGAGAAATTGTCGGGTTTGTGGAGAGACATCTGCCGGAACTCTCTCAGAAATTAAGTGGACAGGGTTATACGGTTGAGAAACTGTCGTGCACGGTAAAAAAACCCGATGCTGAAAGAATTATGCCCCTTGAAGGATTTTCTCTTCTTGAAATGAGATTAGTTGATATTGTGGCCTAAAGAGATGAGCAAACAGAAAACAAAAGATATTAAAAAAGCAGTTGCCATACAGTACCAGCCGTCGCAGCAGAATGCCCCCATCGTGACTGCAAAGGGGCAGGGGTTTATTGCTGAAAAGATTATCACATTGGCCAAAAAACGGAATATTCCTATCAAGGACGACCCCGATCTGGTACAGATTCTATCCCAGATTGATCTTGGGGAGGAAATTCCCTCCTCAGTCTATCAGGTGGTAGCTGAAATATTTGCCTTTATCTATCATCTCAACACCCGGTATCAGGAAGAAAAAACCCCCCGCTAAACTTTCCTCATTCCCTTCATCCATATCCCTTAAAACAGGATGCATGATGCAAGATTCACAAATGCAGAATCACGAAATTTCCAAATCCGAAACAAATCCAAAATCCAAATGCTCAAATGTTCAAACAGTCACCATCCTGAGCCAAGTCATGGCAAATCCAAGAGCAACTGACATTCAAAACGACCCCTCACTGGTCATTGCGAGCGACCAGAGGGAGCGTGGCAATCTCTATGTTTAAAATGATATGAGATTGCTTCGTCGGTTTTAACCTCCTCGCAATGACATGTAGACAAATTCAAACTTGTTTCTAACCGCAAAGACGCAAAGTACGCAGAGATTGTAAAGAATAAAAATTCCTTCATTAGGTTTTCTCTGCGTCCTTTGCGTCTCTGCGGTGAATTTAAATCACTGGGGATCCGAAATCGAAGACAGCCGAACCGTAATCTGTGTAAAAATCTTCTGGCGGCGAATATATCATGGGTAGCGGCCTGCCTAAAACCTCCCAGAAGCCTAAGTGCTAAATTTTTTAATCCTCTCAAAGACGTCATCACTCGGGAGATCGTAGCTTTTATTCCGGTGATAAAGTGCCATCAAGATTTCATTGACACAAAGGCGTCGGTTTCCTATTATAATGATTTTGCTCCTAATGTTTTTGGGACATATTTAAGGGACCCGGAAAATCCGGCAAACGCAATAAAACGAGGCAAACGTGGATATCGGCAAAGAGAAAAAAATAGCGCTTTTAAAGAAAATGGTTTTGATTCGGGTTTTTGAGGAGAAGGCCGAAGAGCTCAATGACCGGAAGCTTGTTCACGGCTTTATCCATCTGGCCATCGGCCAGGAGGCCTCCACCGTCGGCAGTTGCTCGCGATTACGGCCCGATGATTATATTATCTCGACCCACCGCGGCCATGCCCATATCCTGGCCAAGGGGGCTGAACCCAAATATATGTTTGCCGAGATATTGGGCAAAGCGACGGGCTATTGCAAGGGCAAAGGGGGGTCCATGCATATTGCTGATTTCAATTTGGGAATTCTGGGGGCCAACGGCGTTGTAGGGGCCGGATTCCCCATTATGGTAGGGGCCGGCCTTTCCATTAAACTCCGGAAAACCGATCAGGTGGGAATGGTTTTTTTCGGCGACGGGGCCTCCAATCGGGGTACTTTCCATGAGGCCTGCAATATGGCGGCGGTTTTTAAGCTGCCGATTGTATTTGTCTGTGAAAACAACCTGTATGCCTCCTCCTCACCGGCGCAAAAAATGGTCGCGGGCGGATCGGTGGCCGGCCGTGCCTCGGCTTACGGTATCCCCGGCTTCATCACCGACGGCAGTAATGTCCTGGAGGTCGCAGCCACGGTGGAAGAAGCGGTGGACCACGCCCGCAGGGGAAAAGGGCCGATGATTGTGGAAACCGAGACCTATCGCTACAAGGGGCATTTTGAAGGCGACCGACAAAAATATCGGACTCAGGATGAAGTGCACTATTATCGGATGAATCGTGATCCCATCGACCGGTTCGAAACGGTACTGATAGAAGAAGGCACTCTGACGAAGGCGGAAGTGGAAACAATCTGGAACGAAACAAGCGCTCTGATTGAAGAGGCGGCTCAATTCGGACTGGATTCTCCATTGCCTGAACTGGAGGACGCCCTGAAGGATTTGTACGTAAATCCCTAGCATTCTGTGACAATTGATTTTAACAACCCTGTAAGGAGAGTATGATAATGGGTGTGAGAGAAATTTCCTGTTCCCGGGCCGTGGCGGAAGCGCTGATGGAGGAAATGGAACGGGATGAGACCGTCTTTGTTATCGGGGAGGATTTGGTCAGCTCAGCCGGCATTTTCGGCCAGCTCCGGGGTCTGCCGGAAAAGTTCCCCGAGCGGATTATCGATACGCCCATTTCGGAAACCTGTATCGTAGGGAGCGGCGTGGGCGCGGCCCTGACCGGCATGCGGCCGGTGGTGGACATCCACTTTGCCGATTTCGTCACCACGGCCATGGATGAAATCGTCAATCAAATGGCCAAAATCCATTACATGTTCGGCGGCCAGGCAAAGCTTCCCATGGTCCTCTGGACGCCCGACGGCGGCGGTATTTACGCTGCGGCCCAGCATTCCCAGAGCCTTGAAAACTGGTTTGTCCATACGCCCGGTCTCAAAGTCGTGGTCCCTTCAGAGCCGAAGGATGTCAAGGGTCTGCTCAAAGCGGCGATTCAGGACGATGATCCGGTCGTTTTTTTTCAGCACAAGAGCCTGTTTAAACAGGCCGGCCCTGTTCCTGAGGAGCCTTATGTGATTCCCCTGGGGAAAGGGGAGATCAAAAGACCGGGGAAAGAGATCACCATGTTGACTTACTCACGGATGACCTATTTCAGCCTGGAGGCCGCCCGGCAACTCGAGGAGGAAGGAGTAGACGTTGAAGTTATCGACCTGAGAACGCTGAGCCCTCTGGATTTTGACATCATCGCCCAATCGGTCAAAAAAACAGGCCGTGTCGTTGTGGCGCACGAAGCGTGTCTGACCGGCGGCTTCGGCGGCGAGATAGCCGCCCGCATCGGTGAGGAGCTCTTTGATCATTTGAAAGCACCCGTTGTGAGGGTGGGCGCCAAGGATGTTCCCGTACCCTTCTGCAAGGAGCTTGAAGACTACGTTTTGCCCCAGGTCCCGGATGTCATCGCCGGGATCAATAAGGTCCTGAAGCGCTGAAAACAGAGGTTTCGCGGCACCTCTGTTTATTATTTCCTTTCGACAAATTCTTTTCCTTTTTGTCCAGAGCAGGAAGCCTGCACCCTGCGTATCTGTTCGATCCGGATTGTCAACATATTAAAACATATAAGAAACTTTTTGTTCGGCTTGATTGATATGAACTGTATCAATCGAGCCCAGACCTTCCGTTTTTCGGGTGAAACACCAGTCTCTTCAATAAGGCAGGCAATGATCGCACCCTGGTCTGCTTTTTTTCTCTTTCCTCTCAGGACATTACTGTAATAGCCGTAATATCTTACCATCTGTTCTCCCCGGTTTGGCACATGGGAACACATGGCAGCCAGCCACTCCAAGGCGTCAAAGGTCTTGGTCCGCTTTGCGTCTTTTCCTTGATAGACAGCTTTGCTCTCGTCCCTGAAAACTTTGGAACTTTGGGGACGTTGTTGACTAAGTTGACTTACCTTTTAACTAGCTAGAGCAGGAAGAAGGACAAATTCAAACTTGTTTCTAACCGCAAAGACGCAAAGTACGCTGAGATTGTAAAGAGTAAAAATTACTTCATTAGGTTTTCTCTGCGCTCTTTGCGTCTCTGCGGTGAATTTCGAATCCTGGAGCAATCCGAAATTTTAATAATAACATTATCTTGCAGGGTTAGTAGGCAGCAAATTCCTACTGAAATGGGGATATCAGCTGAGGTTGCCAGGGGAAGGTGGCTATAGCTGAAAATAATATATCTATTTCAGTATACTTACAAAAATTATTGTTCTCAGTCA
Source organism: uncultured delta proteobacterium (assembly GCA_963752035.1). GTDB lineage: Bacteria > Desulfobacterota > WTBG01 > WTBG01 > WTBG01 > CAVVWZ01. The sequence continues at coordinate 4,965 of CAVVWZ010000049.1, forward strand.
CGGATGGTATAGCACTTGCTATTACTTAAAAGAAAAATATAAACCGTGAGGAAAATACCTATGAGTTCTGGTCTCTACTATGCCGTGAGTGGTTTTAGGTCTCAAGAAAAAGCCATGGAAATCCTTTCCAATAACCTGGCCAATACAAGCACCAGGGGTTTTAAAGAGGATAAGGCATCTTTCAAGGGAGTTTATCCCGGAATCACTAACCCCATGACAATAGAAACCCCGGATGACCAGAGGCAGTTAATGCTGGCCAGGAAAATGAATATGGGTTATCCGGGCATCTCCGATATCAAGGTTGATTTTTCTAATGGGCAGGTGCAGTACACGGGTAACGAGATGGATGTTGCTATACAGGGTAAGGGATTTTTTGCGGTGGATACACCTCAAGGGGAACTCTACACCCGCAAGGGGAGCTTTACCCTCAATGAAAAAAATGAACTCGTCAACTTTGACGGCTATCGTTTGAAAGGGATCAAACAGGAAGAGGGAGAACCCATAATCATTCAGGGTACAGAAATTGCTATTGATGGGGATGGTGCTATTTCCTTTTTCGTTGATAACAGCGGTATCTTCAATGAGAAAGGGACCCAGGTTGATACTTTGAAGCTTGTTGATTTTAAAGACTATGCACAGTTACAAAAGGTGGGGGATACTTACTATAAGCATACAGGGAGTGCGGAAAATGAGGTTAAAGCAGAGGAGTGTGAGTTGATGCAATCCCATACGGAGCTCTCTAATGTTAGCGTAGTAAAGGAGATGATAAGAATGATTAGCATTGCCAGAATTTGCGAATCCTATCAGAAGGTTATTCATTCCCTGGACGAAATGGACATGCAGGCAACCAGAGAGGTAGGCGCAGTAGTTTAATACACACAGGTGAAAGGAGGTAACAATGTCATTAAGTTCCTTTTGGACAGCAGCATCAGGTATGGAGGCCCAATCCACCAATATTGATGTCATTTCTCACAATCTCGCCAACGTGAACACAGCGGGATTTAAGAGGAGCAAGGCCGATTTTCAGGACCTTTATTACAATAGCTTAAGCATTGCCGGTGCCGCATCCTCATCGGATACCATGATTCCTACTGCCAATCAGGTTGGTCTCGGGACAAAAGTTTCAGCTGTTGCCAGGGTAAATACCCAGGGGGATTATCAACTGACAGGAAACGAGCTCGATTTGGCCATTGACGGAAAGGGATATTTTCAGATTATTACCCCGGACGGCGAGACCGCCTATACTCGTGCCGGGTCTTTTAAACTGGATGGGGACGGCAATATAGTTAACACAGAGGGTTATTTCCTTGAGCCACAAATAACCGTACCCAATGATTCCATTCAGCTAACAGTTGGCCCGGATGGAACGGTAACGGTCCTGACTGCCGGTGAGACAACACCTACGGAGCTTGGTACTATTGAAACAGTAAGGTTTCCCAATCCCACCGGGTTGATAGGCCTTGGCAAGACGTTGTTTGTTGAATCGGAGACTTCAGGCAGTCCAACAACCGGCACGCCGGGAGAGGATGGCCTTGGTACCCTCACACAGGGTTTTCTCGAAATGTCCAATGTGAGCGTAGTGGAAGAGATGGTTAATATGATTCTTGCTCAGCGTGCATACGAAATTAATGGTAAGGCTATTCAGACATCGGATGAGATGTTACAGATAGCAAATAACATTAAACGGTAATAGTAAGGTGGTGCTGTTATGAAAATGGTAATGCATAGTAGATGGGTTTTGATCGCAAGTCTTTTTGTTACCTGTTCTTTAGTGGAGTGCACGTCCAGCCTGGCAAAGACTACGGTTAGTGTACCGGAAACTGTCCGGGTCAACGTACCGCTTATCACACTGGGATCGATTGCTGATATACAGGGAGATGATCAAGAGCTCATAGATCAACTGGAGGCAGTCAAACTCGGCAAGGCCCCTGCAGCCGGTGAGATGAAAGAGATAAGTGGGCACAGCATTGAGACGAAGATTAACCGAATCGTAGTAGATTCGGAAACTGTTACCATGCATCTCCCAGAAACAGTTGAAGTGATGGCTGATGGTATTGAGATTTCTCCGGAAAAAATTGAGGGCATGGTAAAACGCTTCATCCTTAAAAAGGTGCCCTGGGACAGCAAAAGTGTGACTATTTCGGTGTCACCGGTAAAGGGAATTATACTTGATCAGGGAACGGTTACCTATGAAATGTCGGCCCGCAAGAAAGAGGATTTTCTCGGGATATACCAACATTTCTCTGGCTTTCCTGGTGGATGGCCGAGTAGCAAAGAAAATCCAGGTGAATACAAAGATTGCTGTGATGCAGGATATCCTGGTAAGCAACCGGGCACTGGAAAGGCATGATGTTATTACTGAAGAGGATGTGCGTTTAGAGCAGATGAATCTCGCCGAGCTTAAAACGGATGTGATGACTGATTCTGGTGAAGTCATAGGAAAGAGAGTAAAAAGGACAGTAGAGGTTAACACCCCCTTAAGACTCAATTTTCTGGAGGTGCCGCCCCTGGTTAAACGGGGTGACATGGTAACCATCGTTGCCGAATCGGATGTGTTAAAAATTACTACCAAGGGATTTGTCACCGAAAGTGGGTGCAAGGGTGAGATGGTGAAGGTGATCAACGTCAATTCCCGTAAAGAGTTGTTTGCTAAGGTACGGGATGCACGCACGGTTGAAGTGGATTTTCAATAACTAACACAGGTACAAAGGTGGAGGAAACAGACAATGGGTAAACAGTTTATTTTATGGGTTGCTATAAGTGTTTTGTTAGTTCCCGCAATTGCTTCAGGGGAGAGGATAGGTCCCCTTCACAGCCAGAATTCCTCCCGGGCATGGCTTGGCAGTCAGTCACAGGAACTGGAACGGGAGCTCACGGCCTACCACCATGAGGGTTCCCTCTGGAAAGAGCGCAAAGCTGATTTTTATATGGATAACAAGGCACGGCATATTAATGACATTGTAACCATACAAATTGTTGAGAATTCAAATGCCTCTCAGCAGGTTTCAACCAAGACCTCACGGGAAACAAGCATACTTGCAAAAATCACTAAATTTCTGGGTTCGCCTCTTACCTTTGGTCTGGATAACTTCTGGGGAAAAGACACCCCCTTTGCGCCTGAAATTGAAAGTTCGGCAAAGAGTGAACACAACGGTTCGGGGGCAATTTCAGGAAGCGGAAAGGTGACTGCTGATATTGCCGCAAAGGTTGTAGATGTGATGCCAAATGGGAATCTCCTTGTGGAGGGGAGAAAAGAGGTGACGGTAGAAAAAGAGAAGAGGTTTCTCGTAGTAAGCGGCATTGTTCGGCCTATTGACATCGAGTTTGATAACACCGTACCTTCCACAAAGGTAGCAGATGCACGAATCGAGTACGTCGGGAAAGGTGTGATTAGCGATAAGCAGAAACCCGGCATTTTTCATCGTTTCTTCGATTGGGTCTATCCACTCTAACCGGTAAGTATGAAAACAAAGGGGAAAGAGAAGCCATGTATCGTATAAAGAGTGTGTGTACAAAGGGTATTGCAGTTCTGGTTTTTGCGGGCCTTCTGGTTTTGACGGGAGCGGATAGTTGGGCCGCCCGTGTAAAGGATATTGCCGGAGTCAAGGGGGCACGGCCTAACCAGCTGAGTGGCTATGGATTGGTAGTGGGATTAAACAGCTCGGGTGATGATAAGAAAACCGAATTTACCTTTCAGAGTTTAACCAATATGATGAAACGGATGGGCATTGAGATAGACAAGAAAAAGGTTAAACTCGACAATGTGGCGGGGGTGATGGTAACTGCTACCTTACCCCCCTTTGCAAAGGTGGGTACGCGGATTGATGTGGTGGTTTCTTCCATGGGTAACGCCACAGACTTGCAGGGAGGTACCCTGCTGTTAACCCCCCTTAATGCACCCGATGGACACGTGTACGCAGTTGCCCAGGGGCCCATTTCTACTGGTGGTTTTGCTGCGGGCGGTGATGCAGGTGGCGGTGTTCAAAAAAATCACCCTACGGTGGCCTATATACCGGGAGGGGCTATCGTGGAGAAAAATGTGCAACTCAACCTCCTTGAGGATGAGGCGATCGCCCTGAATCTCAACAGCCCCGACTTCACAAGTTGTCTTCGTCTCACCCGGGTGATTAATCAGGGGTTGGGAGGAGAACTCGCACAGCCCATTGATGGGGGAACTGTAACAGTAAAGGTTCCGCCAGCATTTCAAAACAGCCTGGTGGAATTTATTTCTCTGGTTGAGAATATGCAAATTGCTCCCGACACCATTGCCAAGGTGGTCTTAAATGAACGTACGGGCACGATTATCATGGGTGAGAATGTAAGAATTTCAACGGTTGCTGTGTCACATGGTAATCTTAGTATTATTGTTAAAGAGAATAAGGATGTGTCACAACCGCTTCCCTTCTCCGAGCGAGGCAGGACCGTGGTTACACCGGACACAGAAGTAGAGGTAGTAGAAGAAGATGCGCGGCTGATTGTGGTCTCCGAAGGGGTAAATTTGAGAGAAGTAGTTAATGGATTGAATGCCATTGGTGTTTCACCCCGTGACTTGATTTCAATTTTCCAGGTTATCAGGGCTTCAGGAGCCTTGCAGGCCGAACTGGTGATTATTTAATATGACTACATCCCTTTCACTATCATCCATGCCCTATTCCCCACCGGTGGTCACAAAGAACCTGGCGGGTGGGGTTCAGACCGCACTGAACCAAACGGCATTGTCTGCACTGGAGAAAAGAGAACTGGAAGAGGCCTGTGCAGAATTTGAATCGCTTTTTATAAATCTGGTCATGAAACAGATGAGAAAGAGTGTTATGAAGTCAGGCTTGATCGATGGTGGTATGGGTGAAGAATTTTTTACCGGTATGCTGGATGAAGAGATCTCCAGGCAGGCAGCAGTCCGTCAGGGAATCGGCCTTAAAGAGGCGCTCATAGAGCAACTGACGGGTGAGAGAAAACCGGCAGTGAATAAGAGTGTCGCCCTCAGAAGCTACAGCATGCAGAAACCAGCTAAAAAAACTGTCCCCTCCTTTACCTTTCCTGTTTCAGGCACTGTTTCTTCGCCCTATGGAAAGAGAGAGGACCCCTTTACGGGTGAAAGTGATTTTCACCACGGTATTGATATCGCAAGTGCGGCTGGTTCTGAAATCTTTGCGGCCGGCCCAGGACGTGTAGTGTTTAGCGGATGGAAGAAGGGTTATGGTAATGTGGTTGAAATAGATCATGGTGACGGGTTTCGTACCCTCTATGGCCATAATGATAAAAACCTGGTAAGCGTGGGTGAGGAAGTTACCTCTGATCAACTCATTGCCAAGGTGGGAAGTACGGGAAGGTCGACAGGACCCCATCTTCACTATGAAGTGAGAAAACATGGTAAGCCTGTCAATCCCGAACAAGTAACTCACTTTAGTGAAAGGGGGTGGTATGCAAAAAGTCTGTAAGGGTTTGGAACAAAGGTGAAGGTTAACTCAAGTAATTCAATTACAAGAAGACAGTTTATGAAACATGATACAGGTAAAAAGGGTAAGGTTGCAGTTGGAGATTTTTCATTGCTCAGGATGTTTAGTGTGTATGGAGGAAAGTTACCCAATGCAGTAAATGAACCTGAGCAAGCAGATGGATCAGCAAAAAAGTTCATGAAAGCAGACTAAAAGAGAAAATGACATTAGAACATTTTAAATTGAAATAATAAATATGGACAATCTCAGGATCGCTATGATTTCATATTTGTAAAAAAATGGCTAAAGATTTTCTGGCCTCTTACCGAATAAGTAGGTAAGGCATAAAATAGGAGGTACAGATATGAAGATTGATAGTGATCGATCCCTGGTAAATCTAGAGGCCTACATTAAGAGCTCACAAGAGAGCGATGGTGTAAGTCAATCGCTGCGGAAAGAGCAGGGAGGGGCTTCACCAACCGAAAGCGTTAAGCTATCCCAAACGGCCAAGGAGATCCAGAAAATCCGGGAAATTGTAGAAGCGACACCTGAGATTAGAACAGACAAGGTGGGGCAATTAAAGCGGGAGATAGAAGCAGGAAGCTACAGCATAGATGCTGATAAGGTAGCAGAAAGGATGTTGAGAGAATCACTTATTGACACCTTTATATAATAACCCAAACTATCTCCCCGTTACTGAGCAGTTGAGTTGTCCCTCTTTCGTCAGGAAAGGTGGGTGAGTAGCGTGGATGCATTGCTGGCAGAATTACGTGCTATACTTATGAGGGAGATAGAGCTACACAAAGACCTTCTTTCTCTTCTACACAAAGAGAAAGAGTGTTTAATCGATCTCTCCACAGAGGAGATTGTAGAGAATACAAAGAAGAAGGAAACCTGTACTCTTAAAATTAAAATGCTGGAGGAGTCTCGTTTATCACTGATAAAGAGGCTCTCCCCGCACTTCTCAATTCCTCTCCAGGACCTGACCTTATCTAAACTCATTTCCCTGCTTGAAGAGCCCCATCGCTCTGACCTTGATGCAGTACGTTCTACCCTACGTTCTCTCATGAAAAGCATCCAGGAAATCAACCAGCATAATTCTATGGTTGTCAAAGATGCCCTCCACTACTGTCAACGATCCCTCGATTTTCTCTACAGCGCCACCGTTGCAAATCCAACCTATGTGGATAATGGGAAGATAAAGGATCCAGCACGGTTCGGTAGGCTTCTTTCAAAGGAGATATAGCATGTCCGGTTTGTATGGTATTCTAGATATGTGTAAGTGGGCCACCCTCTCGCAACAGGCAGGACTTGAGGTGGTAGGCCATAATATTTCTAATGTAAACACCCCCGGTTACAGTCGCCAAAAGGTGATACTGGAGGCCGCCCATCCCATTACCACTGACGTGGGACAGATGGGCACGGGTGTGCGGGCTGTATCAGTCCAACGGGACTATGACCGCTTTATTGGTGCTCAGCTCAACTTTGAGAAACAGCTCCTGGGTAACTGGGAGGCCCTTGATTATAACTTTCAGCGCATCGAGGAGATCTTTAACGAAGCCGGTGACTACGGGTTGAGTAAATCGATGGACGTATTCTGGAATGCGTGGCAGGCACTGGCCGATAACCCCTCTGGCCAGGCAGAACGTGCGGCCCTGGTCAGTATCGGTGAGACCATGGCACATGATTTTAATAAGATGTACCAGGATCTCCACACGCTCCAACGGAATATTAATGGCAGTATAAAAGGGACCGTGGATGATATTAATGCAATAACTGAACAGATCGTTGAGCTCAATGAGAAGATTTCATCCATTGAAGTAGGCGCAGATATGGCCAATGATTTCAGGGATCAGCGGGAGGCCCTCCTGGATGAACTGGCGGACAAAATCGGCATTTCCTTCCTCGAAGATGAGATTGGGCAGGTGAGTATATTTCTTGAAAATGGTAATCCCCTGGTTCAGGCAAGGATGAAGTGGGACCTGGCGGTAGAAGTTAATGTTGCTAATGAAAATTTCTATGATGTGAGCTGGGATGATGGAACGGGTACGCTCTACTCCATTACGGACCAACATTGACCAGGGGAGAGCTGAGCGGCATGATAGAGATGCGGGATACGGCTATCCCCGACTATATCAGCAAGGTGGACAGGCTGGCCGGGGGCATCATTAATGAAATAAATAAGCTCCACTACAACGGCTACGGGGTTGACGGTTCAACAGAAAATAATTTCTTTGTTCCCTTAAGTGCCGCTACGGGTTTTTCCGAAGACAATACGGGAGGTGCAGTAATCACCGGCGGGGTTCCTTCTGTTTATGATAATACAGCGTTAACCCTGGATGATTATGAGATACGGTTTACTGCCGGCGGCACCTTTGAAATTTACAACGTTACCGACGGGACGCAGGTGATGGATGCAAGGATCAACGGTGGTGTTGATAATACCGGGTCTTTCAGCTACGCCAGTGGAACCACTATTCAATTTGAGGGTATTGAGGTAGTTGTAACTGACGGGACTGCGGGTGGCCCGGCTGCCGGAGACGTCTTTAACGTCAGCTCTACGGGAGATGCCGCTAAATTTATGACGGTTGATCCCTCAGTTGTAAGTGATAACAGTAAAATAGCCGCATCAGAAGGAGCAGAAGGTGATGACAACGTAAACGTCCTCGCCATAGCGGCACTGAGAGATGGAAACTACATGAATAATAACACCAGCACCTTCAGCAGCTACTACAGTGGTGTTGTGGGTGAAGTCGGGGTGGATGCACAGACCGCGTCACGCAGTGCTTCTTACCGGCAGACCATGGTTGAGCAGTTAAACACGAGAAAAGAATCCGTTTCAGGGGTTAATCTGGATGAAGAAGCGGTCAATTTGATGCGGTATCAGTATGCCTTTACGGCAGCGGCACGGATGATAAACGTGGTGGACGAGCTGATACAGGAATTGCTCAATTTAGCATAGCATGAGAGGAGTACAATGCGCATTTCTACTATGATGATGTTTAACAACATTGTAAGCAATCTTGCGAAAGGTACAGAGCGTACCCAGGACATTCAAGAGGTGATTACCAGCATGAAAAAGATCAATCGCCTCTCTGATGACCCGGTTGGTATGAGCAAGGTGGTTGACTACGAGTCGCACTTGAGCAAATTGGGGCAGTACAGGGAGAACATCACCTCTGGGAATTCCTGGTTGAGTATGACTGATTCGGTGCTCCTTGACATGCAGAATCTGGTAACCGAAGCAAAGAACATTGCCATTGGCCAGTCGACCGAAACGGCAAACAGCGAAACCAGGCAACAGGCGGCTGTTGCGGTTCGAAACCTCTATGAGCAGATGATCAATTTTGCCAACACCAAACTGGGTGGAAGCTATATCTTTGGCGGATCCCTTACCAATACAGCACCCTTTAACAGTGACGGCACCTACAATGGTAATGCAGATGACATCCTGATAGAGATTATGGAGGGGATTAAGGCCAAAGTTAATGTGGCGGGTTCCGAGTTTCTGATCACAGATTTGAATCCTGCCTTATCATGCCTGAACCCCTGCCCCGGTCACTACTGCCGGCAGCACCTCAAGTACGGGACTTGTTGCCCGCAACAGTAACACTATAGTGGGCGATCCACTTGATCCGCTTGCTACCAGTGTCCAAGACTTAGCCAACTACCGGGTGACCTTTGTGTTAAACAACGGCATGACCCAGGAGATAACCTATACCACCGACGAGGATGCTACCCAGGATGAGTTGGGGGCGGGGATTGCAGATGCGGTTAACAGCCATGATGTCCTCAATCAGCACATCAGGGCCACCTATGATCCGGTTACAGGTGGTATTACCTTTGAGGCAAAAGAGGCCGGTGAGGAAGGAAATGGATTTACCATTGATGCAGACAACACCACGGCTTTTGAAGTAGCAGTTATTTCAACTGCGTTCGCCGGCGGGGCCAGAGAGATACCTGATACTGCTTCTTTTACCATTGCTGCCGGTGAAAATGACAGCTTCAGAATTTCGGTAGATGGCAGCGATCCTCCTACTCCCATTACTATTCCGCCAGGTACG
>CAVVWZ010000050.1:0-6469 GCA_963752035.1 uncultured delta proteobacterium
TCTGGATGACCTTGAGGCACAAGTACAGAGTTTTTACCAGCAGCGCAACCAGGCTCCCCTGGACGACTTTCAAGGGCTATCCCCGGATCAGATGTACCGGATGCTCAACTTTCCTTTTGACACCCCACAAATGGTTACCTTTCCACAGGTTCTTGCCACGAAGGCTTCAGCCCCAGCCATAACCCTTTTCAGTCTGTTGGCAGAGGCCATCGGCCAAAAAGGAGTGAAATCGACAGCCACGGGCAATCTTCCGCGAAATTTGTGCCGGGAGGCAGCTCAGGCATTATGGGGCCAGGAAAAATACCGGGACAGAACAGAGTATGGAGGCATCAACACCGAAACCGATTTTTCTGAACTGCACACAATACGCCTTACCGCCTCACTTGCCGGTCTGATACGCAAATACCGAAGCCGGTTTGTTCTGACAAAAAAATGCTCCAGGATGCTTGCCGATCATGGCATGGAGGGTATATACCCCCTGTTACTTACAGCCTATGTCCGTAAGTTCAACTGGGCTTATCGAGATGGCTATCCGGAGCTTGGTTTTATTCAGCAGTCTTTTCTCTTCAGCCTCTATCTCCTATTCCAGCACGGTGGCGACTGGCAGCCCAATACTTTTTATGAAGACTGTTTTCTACGGGCCTTTCCCATTGTTGTAGAGAAGTTGCCATCACACTCGCTATCCTCGCCCGAAGAGACTGTGCGAAGGTGCTACACGTGGCGCTGCCTTGTGAATTTTACCGAATTCTTCGGCCTTGCCGAAGTTGACCCCGTATCAGAAGATATTTTAAATAGCGAATACCGGATTAAAAAGTTAGCGCTGCTTGAACAGGCTGTCCACTTTCATTGGAAACGAAACATGCGTTAATCGGGAGGGGAAGTTCTTGAAAAATTCACTTATTCAATAAGGAAGTCAGAAGTCAGGAGTCAGAAAATAATAATGCTTGAAGAGCAAAATGTTCGGAAGGTTTACAGGCAGGGCGGGCATTTTTCAGGGAACAACAGATGTACTCATTAACTTTCCAAAATAGCTTTCATTTGTTCTTTTAAATGGGGCAACTCTTGTTTTAAATTGCCCCAAACTGCTTTAATATCTACTCCCAAATAGTCATGAATTAAAACATTACGTAATCCAATGATGCTTCTCCAGGGGACCTCAGGATATTTATTTCTAAATTCCTCTGGAAGCTTGTTACTTGCTTCTCCTATAATTTCAAAATTTCTTATTACTGCGTCAATCGTTTTTCTATCTTTTTCGAATTCTTCAAAAGAAAGTTTATCAGTGTATTGATCTATTAAAGTTATCGACTCAAGAATATGACGTATGTATGCTTTATAATCCTTCGCCAATTGTCTCAGCCTCCTGGAGGATGTACGGTCCTATATATTTGCTTAACCCTCTTTTTGAAACGACTGTAACCTTCTTTTTGAGTATCTCGGAAAGGGCATCTTCAAGCATCACAATATCAAAAAGAGTGATTCCCTCTCCGAACTCCACAAGAAAGTCGATGTCACTATTTTCGTTTTGCTCATTTCTCACATAAGAACCAAAAAGTGCAATAGAGTTCACCTTGTATTTTTTTAGAATCTTTGTGTTTGTTGAAAGAGCTCTCTTAATATCATCTTTGGTCATATTGTTTGATTCCTGTCAGAAACATAGTGTGGGGGACATCTTAATGAGAGCAAAAAACATATAACTATTTTATCACATAATTAAGCCGTTTGACCACTCAAAAATTTAAAACCAAACCGGCTGACGTTTAACATCCATTATCCAGCATCTAGTATCAAGGATCCAAAAAATTAAACATCCAACATCGAATCAAAAAACATCTTAACCACAGAGAGCACAGAAATAAAGAGGGACAAAGTAACAAAGAGACAAAGGCACAGAGAAATAAGACAAGATACATGATTCAGGATGCATGATCCAAGATACAGGATCCATGATCAAAAAATCAGAAGCCTGAAAATCCCCTCTCAGCCAATCCCTCTCTTCTTCCAGAAGGGAGGCAGTGCTATGAATCACTGCCCAGCTTGTCTTGTTCCTCCAGTTCATCTGCAACGTATCCCAGGTCGAGATCTTCCAGTGTGTTTCTGGTTGGATATCCTGTGAGTGGATCCCATCCTTCAAGTTCATAGTACAGTGTTTTAAATTCTTCAAATTTCTGTCTGTCTACGTGTCTCTCAATAATATCGATAAAAGTCCACTCTCCATTTTCTTTCGCAAGATATTTTTTCCCTTTGGTGCTTTTGGGAAGATGATAGATATAATCTGCAAAGTGAACCATATCCCTGTGGCGGCCCTGTAATGTCCAAATAGCCTGATCAAGATTCCATATTTTCCTTCCCACGTCTATGCCGTCAAGAAAAGTGAAATTCTTCCCCGTCACTGCATTTAAGAACCCGGGTTCTGCTTCACCGGTCGATCCGATCATATCAGGGGTGTTGGGATTGATAAAATCCGGCCAGCGATTGTCACAAAAGAGCATGGACTCTTTCCAGAAGCGGGTGTAGTACCGGTGCCAGGCTACGAGCTTTGCCATGTGTCCCGAATACATATTATCTGTACTGTAGTCGAGCATCTGTTGATCATCTTGAAAGGGAACCATTTTATTTGTGATGATAGTGACAACCTCTTCTGTGGTCAGTTGAGGCAGGTCTCCATAGTAAACCGGATCGCTGTAAGCATAGAGTCTCATAAAACAGTGTTCATTAATATCCCTGTCACCCAGGATAGAACCATATCCCCACTCGAGCTGGGTCCTGGGGTCATAGTGGAAGGGATAGCCCCAATAGGGATATTCAAGCTCTCCCGTGGTTAAACCCTCATCTAATCTGCCCCACTTCTCCGCTGCTCTTAAGGTTCCTTCCGCAATGTCATCGCCGAATTCACACTCGTTACCCAGACCATCATTTCTGTATGCTACCATACTGAGATACTGTTCAATAAAATCAAGACTGCCGAAGTCATCAAAATTGAGTGGACAGTCTATTTCCCTGCCAGGTCCAAGAATTTCTGCTTCATACAGGGTTTTGATATACTGAAGGGCAAAATATGCTTCAAGGATATTAATGCCATATTTGTTGAGCAGGTCAGTGGCCTTGTAAAGGGTTTCACGTGTTTTCGCAGCCAGGTAAAAGGTTGTTTCCGCACAGGAGGCTTCGTTACCAAGACCACTTTCATACCTTCTTCGGCACCCTGCATGACAACCAATACATGCCTGCGGCCGTTTGCCTCCCGGTGCAGTAAACTTTGGAAAGCCTTCCCAGGTTACCCCCTCTCCGGGAGGACTTTGAAACAAATTGGGTGAAACAGCTTCTTTTGGGTTATCAAGGTCATAACCAAGCTTCGTTTGTTCTATCCTGGCTTCCAATAATCCATTCGGATCATTGATTGTAATACTGCCAGTTCCGATGACACTTACCGCCTTCAATTTTTTAGAACCCCACACGGCACCGAATCCCCCCTGCCCGGACCCATTGGCTGCATCGTGGATCAAACAAGCCATTCTGCTCAAATTCTCACCGGCCGGACCCATTGCCAGTACAGCGGGCCGCTGGGTGGTTTGTGCACCGTCTGCACTGCCGGGATCCATCCAATCCTCGTATCCTTTACCTTGAGAGACATAATCCCAGATGGTCTGTTGACACTCCCAGGTGTCTTTACCCCACAGTGATAACGGATCACAGTCTCTGATTTGAACATCATCATCTCTGATATCAAGCCAAACCGGTGTTTCGGAGGCCCCTTCAATGCACAATGCCGTCCCAGCCGGCATATTTTAACATGGATGAGAAGCGCCCACCGAAATTACTCCTGGTAAACCATTCAAAAGGATAAGCCTGAACACCAATTCCCTGAACTTCTGTTCTGGAAGAACACCCGGGAGTCAGGGTGCCTGATAAGGGAGAGGTCATGATTGTCACTACATTTTTGGGATCGAAACCATTTATTGTTTTGTCGTCAACCAGATCAAAGAAGATTGCTGAACCCATCCCATGCCCACCGCCCCAGTGTTCGTAATCACCGGTTGAGATGGTAGCAACAGTTCCCTCTGTCAAATTGACCCTTAAGATTTTTCCGGTATATCCAGACATTTGTTTATCCTCCGGGATGGGTATTGTACTTAAGAACTAGTGTATTTGTTTAATCTGTGGGAAATCCCAGATTACCCCACGCTTCTCCCCGCAGATTTACATCGTAGCCTTCATTTCCTTCCTGGTCGGGTAGCACCGTGGTAAAAACGATTGCCTTTACAGGGCAAACTTCTACACAGGCCTTTTTACCATCCAGCCCGCCACCTTCATTCCAATGGGGGGTGTTGGCACAAAGATCACATTTTTGCGAGTGACCCCCTTCAGCATTCCAGATAGCCCTGCCGGGTGGGTAAGGGCAGGCATTTATACAGTTTTTACAACCTATACATTTCTCGATGTCTACCGTAAGGATATTGTCATAATTGGGATCGGGTTTTAGAGCATCAGCCGGACACACAGCTGCGCAGGCAGGTTCCACACATTGCCGGCACTGGGCTACCGTGATGTCATTAGGCCATTTCCCATAGGGATTTTGAAGCACCTGTATCCTTGACAAAGACAGGTTTTCAACTCCTTCATGGGCTAAAGAACAGGCTAACATACAGGAAATGCAGCCCTGACATTTTTTCATATCCAGAAGGACAAATCCTAAGGCTTGCTTTTTGGAGCCAATATCACAACCAAGAACACACACTCCAATCACAGCCATGCCGGAATGTTTTATGAAGTCTCTTCGTGAAACAGGAAAGACATTCTTTTCTTTGTTTGCTGGCTTGTTACTCATACCGAACCCCCAAAAATCTTTTAATGATAGGAATGTAATGACCAGGATAATTTTTACCAATTAGCTTATAATAGATGCTAGCACATCTGTTCAATTTTAGGAAATCAAAAGTAAGCAGTCAGAATTTTATAAATATTAACCACAGAGGACACAGAATTCAAATGGCTAAAATGAGCTAAAATGCCTAGATTGCCTAAATTCAAAACTTAAACCACCCTAAATTAAATGGAAAACACATTTAACCGGGCAAGAGAAGAACACAAAGGGATATGTGATGTTAGCTCTCTGATCGGTGTCCTAAGTAAATTCAAATGTTCAAAATCAGGCGGAACAACCTTTAACATCCAGAATCAAGTATCTAGGATCAAGAATCAGTATCTTAACCACGAAGAACACGAAGAAAAAAAACTAATAACAAACTGGCCAACAGGCTAACAGGCAAACCGGCTAAACCGTGAAGTTGCTGGGGAGGGGTTCGCGTTGTTTTTGCCAGGTAGTAGGAAGCTCTTTTGCTGATAGAGATACTATCCCACCCACTATGGCGCAGGTTGTGTCGCGGTCTCCCATTCCCTTTACCGTGTGCCAGAGGGCTTCTTCATAATTGTTGAGGTGATAGGCTGCACTCCACAGGCAAAACGGTACGGTATCCTGGGCTGAAATTTCACTGCCGGAGCCAAGAAATTTTACAGCCTGTTGAAGCTCGGTGGATGGAATTTCCAGTGCCAACTGAATTCGCTGCTTGGTTATGCTGTCGGGAACAAATTTAATCACTTCACGCAGGAATTCACGGCCGGAGGGATGGGGTGTATTTGCGGCTATAGCTGCCGCGACAGCAACTGCGATTGCCCCTGCCTGTCCTTCCGGGTGTGCATGGGTAATAACCGCGGATAGTTGTGCTTCTTTGATGACCTGCTGTAAATCCTCGTGGAAAAACCCTCCCAGAGGAGCCACCCGCATTGCCGCTCCATTGCCGTAGGAACCGCTGCCAAAGAGGGCAGGGGAAACGGTTCGCCAATCCGATCCGGCAGCTACCTGCTGTAGCAATCGTGCGGCACCGCCACCATATCCACGATAGGGATCTTCCAGATAGCGACGTGCAAAAGCCTGAGCTAATACATCCTGTTCAATATGACCGTGTGTCTTCAGCACCTCCACAATAGACAGGGCCATGTGGGTATCATCTGTCCAGCGCCAGATCTGTTTCGGCAGATTAGAGGGTGAGGTATGGTGTGGGGAGATGGTGAAGAATAGCTCTCCGAAGGCATCTCCTATGGATAAACCTTCAAGACTCTGCAGTGCTTTTGATAAATCGGTGGACATAATAATTAAGAAGTCAGAATAAATGATTCAATTTTTTAACCACGAAGAGCACGAAGAATCACAAAGTAAAAAACAAAAAGCTCGAATGAAAAACTAGAAAATAAAGGCATCAGGAGACAGGAGTCAGAAGTCAGAAGCAACTACCAAGAAATTTAAACAATCCTCCCAAATCCAAAAATTGCTAGTTAGCAGTTATTATACATGAAAAAAATTAAATACTATCAGAGAAATCTGATTTTTTTGCAGGAATTGTCCTACCATTGTCTATAAAAAAAATGTTACAATAATCATAATTCAGTAAAGGGGGAAATAACCTATTGCAGA
>CAVVWZ010000051.1:0-7107 GCA_963752035.1 uncultured delta proteobacterium
CCAATCCTGCTGGTAACGGTACGTGGAGGAATCAGGCTCGGAACATTACGGTTTTTACCCATCGCCTCTACCGGATGATATGATGCGTTGGAAGTGGTGAATTCCAGGCGAAGATTAGTCTCGAAAATATAGCGGGAAACAACGGGGGGTTCATTCCCCGGGTTGTCCGAGTGGCACCGGTAACACAATTCATACTCGAAAGTCAACGGCATTACTGGCGTTCCTGAGGAAGAAATACCTACAACCTGTGCAAGGCTCCCCGGGGCAAGTGGGGGTCGTGCGGGAGTGGCATTGGCGGCATGGGGATTGTGACAATCCGCACATTCAACATGACGGGTTGACCACAAGGGATCTTCATTGGGTTCATGAATCCGTATGGATTTCCTGATAGGATGACGAAAGGGCTTATTGAATTCCCTCTCAATATCTTTATCTGCAACATTGCCGTTATGGCAGGCAAAACAATTGTCTTCCTCAAGGTCGTAGTTCATGAGGCGTTCTCTTCCCCCAGCAGTGTGAGGACGGTGGCAGTTTTCACATCCATTAGATGCAACGGTAGTATAAGATGTGTGGGGCCAGGGATCAGGATTGCCCTGATTCCAGGTGGCCATGGAAGAACGATGGGTGGTCATAGACCAGAAGTCTATAGCATGACAGGTTGTACAGAGTGCCGAAAACCTGTTATCCATAACTAAAAACTTGCCAAATTGATCGTCATGAGAGTTATGACAGCTCGTACACTGGAGCTGCTCCCTTTTGTCAAGTCTTACCGGAGTTCCTCTCAATGAAGTAGGATAGGCAAGCTGACCATTACGGGCAGCTAAAGAGCTATCATAGACAAAAGAAATGGGGTGGTCATCGGAGAGATCAAGGCCCAGGTTGGATGGACCTCTGGGAATCCGGTCCATCCCACCCCTGAAAGAAGCAGTGTTAATTTTGTTTTGACTCATCCCGAGGGCAATCGTTCCATCATGGCATGCCAGACAGAGCCGGGAGACACCTGTCGGCTGGCCGACCTCTGCTACAAGTGTTGAGCTGTCATAGGTGGTATAGAGAGACCTGCGGCTTGCCTGCCAGAGTGGCTGCGCCTGTCCTTCTCTATGGGGCGTGTGACAGAACCTGCAGACCGGCTGTTCAATAGTCGCCTTAATCAGACCGGTACCCGTAACTGAGAGGTTGTGTTTACTGTAGAGGACACTTTGTGTGCCATACACTGTCCCACTCATCAAAATAGCGGACATAACGATAAGCCCCTGCCCACAGTATTCGTTTTATCACAGCTCACCTCCACCAATAAATCTGAGGACTTGAACCCGCTGGTTATAGGAATCAGCAACAAAGATACGATCAGTCTGATCAATAAAGAGTTCAGTTGGTATCCAGAATTGACCGGGACCTTGCCCTGCCTCACCGAGGAACAGGAGAAGAGTTCCGGTTTTATCGAACACCTGAATAGCATCAAAGATTGCATCCGTCACATAGATGTCTCCTTCACTGTCAAGCGCTATCCCCTTTGGGTGTGAAAACTCACCCATGCCATCACCGTGCTTTCCAAAAAGATAGAGAAATTCTCCATCAGGTTTAAAGACCTGAATTCTGAAATTGAGTGAATCAGTGACATAGAGAAGCCCCTCCCGGTCTATGCTCAGAGAGGTTGGATAATTGAATGCACCTTCGCCGGTCCCCCTTTGCCCTATGCTGTGCAGAAAACGTCCTCCAAGGTCAAAGACCTGTATCAGGTGTGCGTTGGTATCAACCACATACAGCCTCTCCAGCAGCGGGTGAAAGGCAATACCGGTCGGCCTGATCAGCTGATCTGGTCCGCCAATTTTCCTTTCAGGGTCACCTTTCTCATTAAACACAAAAACCGTTTTCAAGATAGAATCAGAAATATAGAGAAAGCCTTTTGAATCCATTGTAACACCGATGGGAGATATGAAATTCTCTTTTTTAAACTTTTTGATCATATCATAGCGGCAATCCTTCAAGATCAAACATATGGACTGTCCGCATACCGGGATCGGCCACATAGAGGACATCCTCACCACTGGCGTAAATGCCATACGGCCTTACTATCTGCGGGGATCTCTTTTTCCCCGTTAAAACACGCACCACCTTTTTAAAAAACGACGGTGATACACCAATGTCCTCCGGTCTGGAAATAGAGTAGAGGTACTGAATCCGGGCCACATCCGGAGGAGGAGGCCAAACCTTTATGGACGTTTCACGCTGTTGAAGATGAGGAGCTTGATTGGCACACCCCATACTCATGATCACCAGCACCATTATTCCCAAAAGTAGAGTTCGCACCTGTTCTAACACCCTTCTTCCTTACAGGATATCGAAGTAGCGGATAACTTTAAACTCCAATCGCAGATTTTCCCGCTTCTCCCCGATTTTATCCCAGTCATAATAGTCCGCCTTAAACTCCAGTTCAACCGACCGAAAGCGGCTCCTCATATCCCAGGAAACTCTCCACCCACTATCATCAATATCTTCTCCATCTTCCTGAATGTACGCCACCTCAACATCCGTATTAACAACGCCGATCTGGGCAGTGTAGTTTGCATAGACACTGTCATAGGTCAGATCCCCCCGCTGTTCCTTGTAGTCAGTGTCGGTATGGTCAGCATTAATACTGAAGAGGGAATATTTGGTGGGGTTAAACTGAAACCTTCCATTATAGCGCACGGCATCAAAGGGAATAAGGTCAGAGGTGTCATCTTCATATTCGGCATTGAAGAAAAACCAGCGCCACTTTACTTCAGCACCATAAAGATTGCTTTTCTCATCAGCCAGAAAGTTTGCTCTGTCATCACGCACATAGCCATCGGTAATATGATAATCAGTGTTGTAAAATTTATAATAGAGGGTGAAAAACTGCTTTAAGTCGTAGCGGAGATAGAGGGTATTTCCTAAGGTGGTGTAGGTAATGTCAGGAGAAATCCCATATTCATAGTCAATATGCAACTGGGTATTATTCGGCAGTCCAATGCGCCTTATCTCTATAAGATTTCCGGTTTGGACTACCCTGTAGTCAACATTTTCAATCAATTCTCTTCTTTGGGCATCTCTAACAACAATAGAAGTTGCAATGGCATTGACGTTTCTGAGAAAATTCCTCACCCCATCTGTAAGGGTTACATTTTCACCAACTATACTTCTGGTGTTGTCTTCCGTCACACTAAACTCCACCTCTCTGTCCGTAAGGCGGTACAAAAGTCCCCAACCTGCCGAGAACCTTCCTCCCGGCACAGTCTTACGGTAGTCCAGATCAAGCCGCGGACCATAGTAGTACTCTTCAAAATCGTCCTCATCAATGACGCTGAACTCACCCTTCAGTTCGGTGTCAAGACTCTGGTAAAGGCGGTAGAGAAAACCAAATGATCCCTGGTAGAGATTTGAGGTAAACTTATTATCACGAAAGGTGTCATTGTTATATCGGGTGTAATTGAAATTGTAGAGGGTCCTGAAGGTATCCGAATGATCTGCATAAAAATTTTGGATTATCTGGAACTGATTAGTATCACGGTCCCCGGATGTATTAAAGTTAAAAATTGTGGAGGTCCCGTGCACATTTTGATAATCTATAACATTAACCAGCATCACATCATTACGAATGTTTTCGAAATTGGTAGCAACTCTATCATTAGTTTTATCGTAGGTATAGCGGAAATCAGTTTTTATTATATCTCCCCACAGATTAGAAACTTTGAGTTCAACCTTATCTTCATCTCTATCCCTTTTGTACAGTCCGGTATCCTCATCCACATCCGAAGTTAGCACAAAAAGGCTCGATGGAAAAAGCTGATTATAAAACTGAAAAAATGCACCAAAATTCTGGGTGTCCACCTCAGTTGTTTGAAAGACGTCTTGATTAATTCTGTTGGAGAATTGATTGGCAAACAGGTTAAAGTTAAATGGTTTCTCCTGTATGAATTTGAAGTTGAAATCATATTCCCACAACTGTTCGTCCAGGTCATTGTCGAAATCACCGGAATAATCCTCTTGTCTGAAGTGCACAGCCGTATCTGCCTTAAACTCCAAAAAGTTTCGATGGTAAATGGAACCGTTACTGTCAAGGGAGAGGCGTTGCTCAAAAAGGTTTCGTTTTCTTTTCCAGTTAACATCTAATTTGAGTTCTTCACCCTCTCTTCGTGGACGTCTGTTCTGATCATCCTCGTATTCAAACCCCAATTCCAGGGCAGCATTTAGATCATAGAGGCTGAAGTATTTAAGGGTATCACTGGTAAAAACATCTTGCTGTGCATAAACCTGCACGTGGGGGAGGCAAAAAAAAGGAATGCTACAGGCAACAAAAAGTGTAATGCATATAAATCTTGGTACTAGTCTAGGCATATCTCAGCTGTTGTAACCACTCTGGTATCCGGCATAACAGGCGATGGAATTCAGAATGCATTACGCCTACGGTTGTTAGTTCTATGGTTTAGTAATTACTGAACGTTATCCGGGTCTAAGCTTTCCTGATCTTTTCACTCCTTTTGCATCTCATCTTCAAAGGAAGGATCTCCCTGCAAGAGAAAGGTTCTTCCTGAAAGGAGGGATCTCCCTGAAGAGTCTCTTCTTCCACCTTCTTCTCAGAAACTCTCACTACTTCCTTTACGAAGAATCTATCGTTTCCCCCATGGGGATCGTGACAATCGAGGCACAGAAATTCTTTTCCCTCCACTTCCTGGTGTGCTTCCGCTCTATATGCATCCTCTCTGTTTTGTCTGTAATGACAGGCAAAGCAGAGTTCATTTCCCATGACCTTCAGCAGTGCCTTTACTTTACTTTCGTGGGGATCGTGGCATACAATGCAATCCAGGACAGCAGGACCATGGATAAATGTCTGTTTCTCTTTCACATCGGAGTGGCACTTTACACACATATCCCTGCCCGGAATCACCAAAGCCTTTGTATCACCATGGCAGAGAGAACATTCCCCCGCTGCGGATCCTCCAGAAGGGTGCCTGTAACGAATTGTAAGAGGGCGCATCTTTCTCAACCGCTCCTGTTCATCTAAAGGGGTTTCGAGGGCTACCAGCTTCTCCCGTGAGAACCTCATCTGGGTGTGGCACTCCATCAAAGAGAGTATTTAACACCTGGTAGCGGGCATGTTGGTTACATCCCGTTAACATCAACAGAAAGCCTGATAAAACAAGAAGAGTGACACAGAAAAACGGTCTATTCCATACCGGCATTTTCTGGTTGGACGCCTTCTTTTTTATGTCCGTATCCAAAAACATTGATCTTCCTTCCCCCATACTGGCTGGTTACTATGATCAGATGTTCAATCTCAAAGTCGGGAGACGCATACTTACTGAAAAGGTGGACATTGTCGTAATCAATAACTATCTGTGCTGGCAGAATGAGGTTACCGGGCTGGTTGCCCATCTCCCCGAAGAACACCAGGAACCTTCCTTCAGCGTCAAAAACCTGGACAACACTGTGCCAGCCATCCACACTGTAAACTCTTCCTTCCCGGTCCACAGAAACGCCGCGTGGTCTGGCAAACTGCGCAAAACCATCCCCGAGGCCGCGACCAAAAATTGTAAGGGGTTCTCCCTTCTGAGTCAATTTTTGCACACGAAACCCCCCTGTCTCCGAGACATATATGTTGCCTTGATCATCTATCGCTATATTAGTTGGGGTTGCAAATTGCCCCGGCTCGCTGCCTGTTTCTCCGATTCTGTACAATAGTTCTCCACTTCCTTTGTCAAAGACAGCAACTTGATCATTTTTGACATCCACCACAAAAACCTTATCTTTAAACAGTTTAACATCCGTTGGTTTCATTGTCTCTTTACTTCCCAGCGCCGTTACAAACCGATTGTTCTTGTCCAATACCACCACGGTGCCAAGAATGCTGTCAGCAATATATTTAGTCCCGTCCTCGTCTACTGCAATATTCACAGGTTTTAAAAATTTCAATGTGGTTGAACCCCAAATATAACTAAACGCTTCTCCCTGTAAATCCAAAACGGCAATTTTGTTTACCCGTGTGTCACACACATAGATAATCCCATCCTTAATAGCAATACCGTAAGGTTTGCGCACTACACTTATTTTTTTATCTGTCTTCCCGATAATAAAATCAGCAAAGGAATTTTTGGGGGTTACAAAATCTTTTTCACTGTTAATGCTGGTTAGAAATTGAATGCGCGGTGGCTGAGGGGGCGGAGGATAATAATAATATTCCGGTTCTTCCTTAACAGGTGCTGCAGCACATCCCCAGAAGAGAAAAAAAATACACATCACCAAAGAGATCCTCTTGTACAGTTTCTCTCATTGCCTTTTATACATCCTTTCTAAATAAGATGGTCGCGAATAGAGTGTACTCTCCCCTCCCCTACTTGTTCTGTCCCACTGGCAAGTGAGAGTAAGTAAGCGGAAGGGAAATCAAATAAATAAGCCCCCGAATAAATACTATATAAAAGGTTAAAGTTTATCCGGGGGCATACAAAGTTCTCTAGTCTGTTAGTCTTACTTATTGTGACATGTCAGGCACAGTGCACTGGCAGCATTGCTTATCCAGAGGAGACCTTCTATGTTGGTGGAGTTGTGGACATCGTGACAGGTACCGCATTCCATATCAGCAGATGTTTCGATATTATAAAATTTCAGACCCGCCGCTGTAACAGCTGCTTCCGCATTAAAGTCCGGTAAGGTTTCATCGTACGCCACCGAGACTGGGTGGTTGCCCGCAAGACTTGCATCATCCGGAACAATATCATATTCGGGATCAATAAACTCTGTTCCAATATTCCCTCCATAGCTGTCCAAAGCTACCGTACCATCATGGCAGCTCAAGCACATAAGGGTTGGTCCATTCACACTCCCCCAAACGGTACCGTAAAAAGATACGAGGTTATCCTGGTAATTGACCTGGGTGGAATCATGGCCCCAGAGTGGAGTGTACGGGTCACTGCTTGCCAGGTGAGGAATATGGCATGGCTGGCAGATTTGGCCTGCAGACCATGATTCCCCGGAGAAGTCATGAGCCGAGCCGCTGATAACAGCATGTGTATGTCTGGCCATAACAAAACCCATAACTACTATCGATACAATCAACACTGCCTTTTTCATTAGATAACCTCCTTAAGT
>CAVVWZ010000052.1:0-9579 GCA_963752035.1 uncultured delta proteobacterium
CCACCTCCAGTGCATTCAGGGAAATTGTGTCCTGATCTCCCTGGTAATCTACATCATGGGCCACTGCCAGCTGTGGGAAAGAAAAGGTGGTAGCGGTTGAAGAAGCTGATTGCTCCCCGGGAGCAGGGGGAAGTACAATCTTTGCGCCGTCGATTGTGTGATTTCCCTTAAGAGTAAGGGATTGATTCAGATTTCCCTTGATAGTCAAATCAGAGAGGAGCTGACCCTTTTCTGGAAAGGTTTCGGGCAGGACACCACGAAGATTGCTTCTCAGGAGAGAAAGGCTGGTGGAAAGTTTGGCGGTCAGGTCAACATCTGTCTCACTGTCCAGAGTACCCTTGATATCGCCACTGACCACCCTGCTCTGAATGTTTAAGTGTGTTTATTGCAACACCTGTGGTTTTTTCACCAAGGGTAAGGACTGACATCAGGGGTTAGCCTTAAGGATTCTTCCCGGAAGGGATAGTTGTTAAGGAATGCGGCATTAACTTCCAAATTCTTACAATCTGTTGTTCCCTTGAGACTCACTTTATTCAGGTCACCTTCTCCCGTCAGGGACAGATTGACATCTCCGGACAGCTTCAGATCAGGCGGCAGAGAAAGCATTTTTCCGAAAACCAGGACTATATCATTAAGGTTTCCGCTTCCCGATACGGCAATCTTACCACTGGGATTTTCCTGGAAATCCTTAACTGATCCTGAAAGCAAAAGATCCAGAAAACCACTCTTGAGTGCAATAGAGGTAAGATCAATCGTCTTAGTGTCAAAATTGAGTACAAGGTCATGTGAAAAGGTAATCCGGGGTTGCTCGAAGGTTGCATTCTGAAGGGGTCCACCCCTCACCGACAGGTTTATCAATTCGGTCTTCCCGTCAATGGCTACCAGTGAATCAATGTTTCCCCGGGTTTCAAAACCACTTTTAAGACTCCCTGTCAGAGAGAAATCCGGAGGCAAGCCCACAACAGCTGCTGCAAGTTGAGTGAGCTTCTTTAAGTCCAGTGTACAGGACAAACGCGCCCCGGTTGCCTCCTTGGAAGTCTCCATTTGAGCAAGGTCAAAGAACAGGTTCAGATCTCCGAATCCCGCTTTCATATCCAGGGAACCGGTACCCTTCTGCAGGTCAACCTCTCCCTCCGGGGCAAAGTGAGCAGTTCCCGACAACTCAATCGATTCAGGAGGATTGTCATTAAGAATAACATCTCCTTTGAGAGAAACTTTCAAAGGCTCCATTAAGGATGGAATAGCAACATCGGCATTTAAGCCTCTGATACGGGTGACGGTGTTGAGCCGCTTATCGATAAAGGAAAAGTTGCCATCCTCAATGTGGGCATTCAAAAAAAGGTCAGCCAATGATAGCGGGGAAGACTTCGACTCTTTTACTGGTAAAACCTCTTGGGCAGGTGCTCCCAGCATATCGCTTACCGTTGTCTTTCCATCCTTATCCCGTGTGATGGTTACATCTATCCCTTTGACATCCAGGGTTACAATATCAAGTTTACCCGACAGGAGTGATGTCCACGACAAAAGAAGTTTTAGGGCAGGAAGGGTAACAAAGGGGGTTTGATCGTTATTCACGCTCTTGAAATTAGAAACAGCAAGCCCCTCACCCCAGGAAAACGATATCGCTTCAATCGAAACGGGTTTTTTAAGCTCCTGGGATACGTAGCCCTCGATTTTCTGCCGGGCAAAATCTGAAGAGAGCAGTGAAGGCAGTGCAAACACCATAGTAAGGCAGACCACTATGACAATAATAATAAAACCAAAGGCAGCTTTAATGAAAAATCTTCCCATATGTCCTCCTGTTTTTTCAATTATAAGTAAAGGATATACCCATACCTTTCATAATACATACTGTTAAAAAGGATAAACCTTATCAATGGGTGTGTCAATATCAAAACAAAACTCCCTCAAAAGGACAGAGGAATAAACTGGTAAACCCTCTCCCCGCTGGGGAGAGGGTTAGGGTGAAGGGACATAAAAATGAATCTGCTTATCCATAAAACTCCAGTACCTCGTTTCAAATCTTGGGGTATTCTGGTGAAAATGATCTAACACATTGATTTGATAATATAAAAAAATACTATACTTTTTAGGGAAAATAAATGGGCTCAATAGAGTATTTTTTGTTTTTTTATAGCGTATTTTTACGCATGAAAATATTAGTTCGAGCTGCTTATCCACAAACTCCAATAACCCGGCAATAAACTGATTTCTTAACCTCTAGCTTTATGAAATATATATAATTTTTTTAGTAAACGGAAGTGGTTTTTCATTATTTGCATATTAATTACATAAGTTCCAGTTGTATTGGAATCCTGACTGGAGAATTATGGATAAGCAGAAAAATGAATAACCGGGAAGGAATAGTTTCAGAAGATAAGAGAAGGATATGGTTTTCGGGACAAAAGCACAAAAAAAATCGTAATAGTTTTTAGCTATTACGATTTTGCAAGGATTATCATCAAAAGGTTGGCAGGTTATGCCACAGGAAAAATTCAGCACCCGGCAATTAGAGAAAAGCGGGTTTCTCCGCTTTAGCTACTACAGGAATCTCCTGTTTTAACAGGTCTGAAGTAATTTCATAAATCGATGCCGAAACCTCGCTGCCGGTCCCGTTAAAAATGAGCGGATTTGCCAGTATAATAGATTTTTCAACCAGTGCATCAAACGGTACAGCAGTCATCACCGTAACGTCCACACTGAGATACTTATCTGCAACTACCTTTACGATCTCTCCAACCCTGGTATCCTCTTTGGATTTCGCCATATTGACAATGAGCTTGATTTTAAAATTGTCTACTTCCTGATGCATGATTGAGGCACTGTCTCCATCAATTGTATCAACGGCTGCAATCAACTCCACAACAGAATTTATTCGCTCATCACTTCCTGGATCAACCAGCCTTTTTATCAAGCGGAGAATTTCACGGTTTTTAGGAAATAAACGGATCAATCTACGGTAGAGAGCACTTTTTATAAAACCATAGGCATTTTGGACTGAAGTGGGGAAAGGTGATATGACAACTATTTTACCCTGGGTATAAATGAAGAAGTCTAAGATATTAAAGGAAGTTCCTGCACCTAAGTCCAACAGAATGCAGTCTGCTTCCAGCTTTTTTAGATTCCTCAAAATTCGTTCTTTTTGACTAAATTTCGGATTGGCAAGATTGAGTATATCATCTCCACCACTTATGATTTTAAGGTTATCAATTGGCGTCTCGATGCTTACCTGGTTCAGGCTATCAACCCGTCTTTCCAGAAAATCGTTTAATGTGTGCTCCGGAGACCTGATACCCAGCAAGGTATGGACATTCGCGCCACCAAGATCGGCGTCAATAATAACAACCTTCTTGCGCATTCTCGCCAGATGAACACCCAGGCTGAGGGTCACAAAACTTTTTCCTGTCCCTCCTTTTCCACCGCCAACTGACCACATTTTTTGGGTGAGGGAAGCTTCTTTGTCTTTCACGGAAACGGTGCTGCAGGCTACGTTTTCTTCAATTTGTGGTGTCATTTCTTTCCCATGGTCTAAGGTTGGATTGATAGATTATCCCATAAATTCCAGATAAGATTATTATCCCCCGTTCCTAGTGATAAGTATTTCTCAAGAACGTGCATAGTCTCTTCATTTAAGTTCTGAAATTGGATCCCAAGATACAGGAAGTTCTTATCATTTTTCTTCATCCGCTTGTACCATCTCACGAGACCCGAGAAATTTATGTGCTGTATTCCTTCGGGAAAATTAAATTCAACAGCCATTTCAATACTGGTATACAAGAGCAGTGATTCCCTGATGGTTAAAAAGTCATCCCTGATTTCCAGGGAAACACCCCCCACGGAAATATCCTGAATAAATCCCTTAAAACTACCCTTTCCCTGTAAAACCTCCTCAAAGAAAGTGCAGGTAACCGCAGCAGGGATTTGCATTCTCGGGTGCTCTCGTCTATCTATACCTACCTTTTCATCACTTTCAAAAATTTCCATAATATTCTTCCCGGGTTACTATTTATAAGACTACTAAAAACCGCACATAAAAAGAGCTGTCTACTCTTGGTATAGATACACCTGGAACATAAGGGAATAGATTGTACCCCTCCCCCAATGAGCTCCTTGCCTTCTATAGCCTGATTATTTACATACTAAGTCGGTACCATCTTCAAAAAACTTTATTAAAATTTTTGACAAGAAAAACAGTCTGGTATATATGAGATGTTACGGTTGGCGCCGAATGACATTGTGAGGGAGTCAACCAACTGCAATAAACGCTTAAGGCATTGTAATTAT
This sequence comes from uncultured delta proteobacterium, assembly GCA_963752035.1. GTDB lineage: Bacteria > Desulfobacterota > WTBG01 > WTBG01 > WTBG01 > CAVVWZ01. Next base: position 4,285 of record CAVVWZ010000052.1, read on the forward strand.
TTAGTTTTAAAAGATGTCTTCGGCCGTTGATAATGATCAAAAGAAATGGCAGCGCAACCTCACAAAGAAGTATTTATGTAAAGAATTTTTCTGTTTTCATCTTCAAACCACCTCAAAAAGATAAATCCCGATGGAAGTGTTCAATCCACCCTCCCAGGAATTCTGGGAAGACGTACTAAAAAACTGTGAAAATGCAACCTTCTTTCACTCCCCCACCTGGCTGGCAGCATTGGAAAAAACCTACCCTCGTTATACCAATGCCACGGTAGGTTTTACCTTCAAAAGTGGCAACAGGGCTCTCATTCCAATAATGGCAGAACAGTCTAAGGGAAGGTTTTTGAAAAAAATAAAACACAAGTCAATGGCACTGGGTACCTATGGTGGTATTATCTCGGAAAGGAATCTTTCCCCGGAAGAAAGTAGAGACATTTTCGAGCACCTCACTTCGGGCACCTTCAATGACCTGAACATTGTTGATAATCCCCTTTCACAGCTTCACTTTCCTGAAAGCCTTCCTTCCAAATCTCTCTTTACCCACATTATATATATAGACTGTGATTTCGAACAAATGACAAACCGTTTCTCCAGAGGTCACCGGAGCAACATCAAGCAGGCAGAAAAAAAGGGAGTACATATCAGGTGTGCTGATTCGCTGGAAGATTTTGAGCGCTACTACCAGGTCTATGGTGAAACCATCAAACGGTGGGGGGAAGAGGCAGGCACTATCTATCCATGGGAACTGTTCTTAAACCTCTACCAGGAAAAAAGCCCGGATATTAAGCTCTGGCTTGCGGAAAAGCAGGAAACGATTATTGCCGGCGTACTTGCCCTTTACTGCAACGCTACTATTCTCTACTGGCATGGAAGCAGCCTTCGAGAATATTACGACCACTACCCCAACAATCTTCTCCACAGGGAAATTATCAAGGATGGATGTTTAAATGGATACAGGCAGTATGACCTCAATCCAAGCGGAGGACACTCCGGGGTGGTTAAATTCAAGGAATCCCTTTCTGCCAAAAGAGTGGATTTTAGAGCTTACCACTGGAAAAAAAGATTTCGCACAAAAAAAGGTACACAAGGTGGCTAGTCTTTTAATCCCCCGATCCAGTGACAGGATTATCACTGTTTCACGCGCCCTCTGGTGAATAAAAACTGTTCTGCACCGAAATGTCTTTTGAAATCTATCACACCCTTTTGTTCTTTCCCGCTGGGTCCAAAATCATAGAGCTGATAGTGTTTTTCGCGGGCATCCTGGATCATGTGCCAATGGAGCAAATTATTGGGATGATAGCTCGAAAAGTCGGTGAGGGAACACCCATGCCACCCACAGCATATGGCATTCCAGTAAAACATTATTACCCCTGCAATCACTTTGCCTTCCAGGGTTGCCAGCCAGAGGGTAACAGTATCATGTTGCGGTTCAAGCAGTTGGAGGAAAATATCGTGGGGAAAAGTTATAATTGTCTTCTCACCCCATCTTTTCAGCGTATCTTCGTAAACAGAAAGGTAAGCTCTGTAATCATCCATTGATGTGGCCTTTCTCACTGTAACGCCCATACGGGAGGCTTTCTTTATGCTCTTCCGATGCCCTGATGAAAACCCTTTCCAGATTCCGTCAATTGAGGTATCCAGTCTGAGCGCATAGGTAGATAGCTGCTCCCTGGACAAGCACGCCGGCAAACCGTATCTGAAGAAGGGGTTGCCATCAATATAGATACTGGCACCGCTGGATTTCAGCCAGGAGAAAACCTGCTCGTTCTTGTCGTCGTTCCAGTTCCCGGTAGCAACCAGTCCTCCATAAGACCCTTTTCCCATCGACTTCATTCTGACTCTCTTTCTCAGAAAGCTCCCCCTTTTGTAACCGAGCAGGGGAAGCAGTGCTTTTGCCCCATCATCAAATAAGAATCCTTTTGTTGAAATAACATAGTGGGGGTAGGTTGCCACCAGGGCTTTCGACCAGAGAGGTGAGTGGTAGAACGTGGCCCCTTCACATTGAGAGGCCACTTCTTCCCACAGTTCCAGGGATGGATCTTCGATAACTTTCATAATTACACGCATCAATAAGGTGAGCAGATTTTCTCGCAGTACTACTGCTTCGCTACATACTGACGAGGTGAAAATGTATAACAAACACCCTCCTTTGTCAATTTCTTGCTTATTCCTCCCCTGCCCGGTTACATGCGAAGCTGATTTAACCAGGGTGGGCGTGGAGCATCACTATGGGTTAAAAACTATATTCTATTGCGTTGGCGATTCACATTTGCTATAAATATGATTCTATTTATAACAGTGAGTAAGATCATGAACCCTAAAGATGCATTTGACACCTTTAAGACATTTCCCCAAATTGAAACCCGGCAGTTAGTGTTGAGAGAAATAAAGCCGTCTGACGCTAAAGATATTTTCCGTTTTATGTCAGATGAAGACACCGTGAAAAACAATTTAATTGCACCCCACAAACAAATTGCAGAAACTGACAAGTTGATAAAACTCCTAAAAAAACACTATGACAAACGAAAAGATATTCGGTGGGGTATTACAATAAAAGGCGGTGATACTATCATCGGCACTATCGGTTACTTCAACTTTCACGCCCAGGAATTTCAAGCAGAGATTGGGGTGTTGCTTGACAAACAGTACTGGCGTGGAGGAATAATGACAGAAGCACTAGTGGCAGTAGTCACCTTTGGATTTAAGAACATGGCGTTTAACAGAATAAATGTTTTTATCTGGCCCGACAATCTCCCTGCAATAGGGCTGGCAAAAAAAGTGGGGTTCCGTGAAGAAGGTCTGCTGAAAGAATGTAAATTTCTTAATGATAGGTTCTATGATTTGGGAATTTACTCAATGCTTAAAAAAGACTACTTACAAAGGCCTGAGGTATCTTAGCTTAACCCCTTTTTTGCCCGCCGTGATTTCCAATGCCCTTTAAGAAACTCCCTTTTCTCCGCTCCCATTGATTCTTTGAATCTAATAACCCCTTCCATTCCGCCACTTGCACCAAAGTCATAGTAACGATAGTTGTTCTTAATGGCATCCCTGATTGCTTCCATGTGGAGAATATTATTGGGGCAGCAGTCAAAATACTCTTTGAGTGCGGCAGCATGAAAACCATGAACCATTCCATTCCAATACACAAGAGTTAATACGGCTATAACCTTGTCTTCTTTTTCTGCAACCCAGATTTTTACAGCATCCCCGCCATTATGAAACATAGTTTTAAAAATTGTTTCAGGATAAGTGACCCGTGTATCATCGCCCCACCTTTTCAGGGTAGCCCTGTATACTTTAAAATAAGATTTTAGTTCCTCTTGTGTCTGGATTCTTCTTACTAGCACTCCCTTTTCATCTGCCCTATTGAGGCTTCTTTTAGCTCCCCTCGAAAAATTTTTGTAGATAGCGTCTTCTCCTTTTTCCAGGGAAATACAATGCACAAAATCTCTTTTCCGGGAAAAAGAAGCCGGAAGAGTACAATCAGAAAAGGGATTACATTCGATAGATATACTGGCCTTCATAGAGGTAATAAAATGATTAATCTGCTGCTGCTGTTCTTCTGATAATTTCCCACTAGAGATGATTCCTCCATAGCCTCCACAAACAGATGATTTCAAACGACTTTCTCCTCTAAACAATCCCCCGGGTTTTACCTGAATAAAGGGGAGCACTGCCTTTATACCATCACTGAACACAAACCCTTTGCTGGCATTCCTGTAGTTTTTAAAGGCTTTGACAACAAGTTCATGCCAGAGAGGAGTGTGGTAAAATGTACTCGTTACATCCCTTGCAACAATGTCTTCCCAAAAAGGGATATCAGGCCAGTCCAGAATTTCCATAATCGCTTTTGTAAGAAGCTATAGTAGGCTTACACCAGTATTAAAACATGTCCACAACATAGACTTAATTATCTCAAATTCAACCTGTTGTCAATGAGCAGGTTGTAGCACAGGCTTATCATGAAAAACAGTGGATACTTTATTGAGAGTATGCTAAGTTTTCAGCCGTAGTTTCATAGTGCTATCTTATTTGCATTGGACTGCCCTGCCGGAATGCAGCTTGAAAATGAATGATTACCTTACCGCACTGGAAAACTTTTTCCTGGTTGAGAAGGCTTACCCCATACGGGGAGCTCGAAAAAGATCATTCATGCAGAAGCTCGCCGAGGAAAGGAAATTTCCAAAAATTTTTTATCCTCGATTCTCCAGCTTTGCCATTTGGCGCATGAAGAAAGCTGGACCAGCCGACCTTGGAAAGTACCCTTATGTAGATTACATCTTGTATGGAACCCTTACATAACAGTATAAAGTCAAATTCATGTCTAGATTAGTTGCCCATTCCGTAAAGTCCTACCTGTTTAGGACAGGAAGTTGGATTCATGCACAAATAAATCATCTTACACGATATCGATCTCTTGTAATCACCACCAAAAAGAGAAATCTTGATATCTTCCCTGTTGAGAAGATCTGTTCCCTCTCCGATCTCTCATCACTCAATAGGTTTTTTCAGAAACAGTACAGTACCATAACCGGTTTTTACCCCTTTTTCTATAAGGTTCTCAAAAAGCAACGGGTGTCTATTCTCCACTCCCACTTTGGCAACCGGGGGTATTTTGATCTAGCACTCAAACAGAAGCTTACTATTCCCCAGGTCACTACTTTTTATGGACATGATGTCTCATTGCTCCCACAGGAGGAACGGTGGAAAAGGAACTTTAAAGACCTCTTTAAAGAGGGTGACCTCATGCTTGCTGAAGGGCACTACATGAAAAAGGCCCTTATAGAGCTTGGTTGTCCTGATGATAAGGTGAAGGTGCAACACCTGGGGATCAATCCTGCAACAATACCGTTTATTCCGAGAAAATTGGGTGCCAGCGAGAAGGTGAAGATTCTGATCGCAGGAACCTTTCGGGAAAAAAAAGGCATCACCTATGCCCTTGAAGCATGCGCCAAAGTTGCATCCCGCTACGGGAACATTGAGATAACCCTCATCGGTGACGCGGGCCGCAGTCAGCGGGAAATCGATTACAAGAAAGAGATTACCACTATTATCAGTACGAGGAACCTGGCAGAAAGGATCAATTACCTGGGCTTCCTGCCCTACCCTGCTTTTATTGAAGAAGCCAAAAATAATCACATCTTTCTCTCCCCCAGCATTCACCCTTCAGACGGAGAGACCGAGGGAGGGGCTCCTGTTGCCCTGATAGAGATGTCAGCCTATGGAATGCCGATTGTATCAACCTTCCACTGTGATATACCGGAGGTAGTTCTCGATGGCAAAAGCGGTTTTCTGGTTCCA
>CAVVWZ010000053.1:0-23102 GCA_963752035.1 uncultured delta proteobacterium
AAGAAGTGCTCGACCTATTAAACAGTATGGTTCCCGGCATCCCATTTCTCGATTGATTTGCCTGATTTCGAAAAAGTCTCTTTTTTATAAAAAAGGAGACTTTTTTTCCGTTAATTTAGTTGACATAAATGGTTCCAAGTGATAATTAGTGGCAACAAATGGTTAGTGTATTGAAACTTATGAATTCCCATTAATGCAATCACAACCTGTTTGCCCGCCCTGTACACAAATAGTTATCTCTTTTAAACGCACATGCAATATTGATTAAATCGATTCTGGGAGAAACGGTATGAAGACCTATTTTAAAATAGCAACCATAATGTTTATTATCATTTCTCTGGTTCCTCTCACTGCCTGCAAGCGAAAAAAATCCTCATTTAAAGTTCCCCACATACCCTCCATTTATGGAAATAATCTCAGCAAAGTCATAGCATTTGATAAAGATGATATTTTTATGATCGGGTCCTTTGGGTTTGCCGCCCGTACTAACCAGGGGACTGAAATTCGTCATGAAAACAGCAGTAAAAAATTCTGGCAGGTTCAGGACACAGGCTTTGAGGATGAGCTCTTTTGCGATGTGAGCTTTACTGATCCTGACAACGGTTGGGCCGTGGGTATTGTGGGCCTCATAATTCACACATCAGATGGTGGAAAAACCTGGGAGAAACAGGATTCGGGTACTGAAAACCATCTCTTCACGGTTTATTTTGCCGACAGCATGAATGGTTGGGCTGCAGGTGATCTTATGACCCTTATCCACACATCAGATGGTGGAAAAACCTGGGCGCCGCAGGAAGTGGAAGAAATTTTGGAGGAGAATGTCTTTGCCGCAGAGGTTATTTATAACGGCCTCTTTTTCCATGATGCTTTAGAGGGTTGGCTGGTAGGGGAATTCGGTTCTATTTATCATACTACCGATGGGGGACAAAACTGGAAGTACATAGATTGTGAACTCCTGCAACCTCAAACCGGTGAAGATGAATGGGAAATGCCGAGATTGACCCTCTATGACGCTTATTTTATCGATCGGGACACTGGCTTTATTTTAGGCGTTGATGGTACAATGATCAGGACAGAGGATGGCGGCAAAGAATGGAAATTGATCGACACCCCTACCAAACAGTCACTCTATTCCATTGTCTGTGTGGATGATACCTGCTGGACCGTTGGAAACAGGGGTGCCTACCTGAAGTCGACTGACAGGGGCAACACCTGGGTGAGTAAGGCGGGTGCTATTCACACCAAGGGCTGGCTTACCTCAGTATCCTTTGCTGATGAAAGTAATGGCTGGGTAGTTGGAAAGGCAGGGGCTGTTTTTAACACAAGGGACGGAGGTGAGACCTGGGACTGGCTTTCAGGGATTTCCTATGATTGGCCGGAATTTAAGCCTCCCAAAGAACTGGTAGGTGAATAGCAACGGGGAATTCAATTATCTAATTTATTGGTTGTACTAAAAAGGAACGGTCATGAAAAAACTCGCAGATTTTATCATTGAAAAGAGGGCATGGATACTTCTATCAATCTTTGCAGTTACTCTTTTCTTTGCCTTTCAAGTAAACGGATTGCAGGTGTACTCCAAGTTTGCAGATCTGCTTCCACAGGGGCACCCTTATATTAAGGTGTATAACGATATCCGGGAACGGTTTGGTGGTGCAAACACAGTCACCATGATTTTCCAGGTACGAGAGGGAGATATATTTAATCCCACCTCACTGCAGAAAATCAGGGATATCACCGATGAGCTCTACTATCTTCCTGCTGTAGACCGTTTCAAGATTTCTTCCATTGCAATGAATACTATCATCGATATGCAATTGACCTCCGGCGGTTATGAGTTTGTACCCCTCATGTTTCCCAATGTGCCAAAGACCCAGGAAGAGGCTGATGAGGTGCGTGAGAAACTCTATGCCAGTGTCTTTTATGGGGGCCTTGTATGGTTTGACAGTAAAAAGACATTAATTTCAGCTGATTTCTTTGATGATGAAATCGATTACTCTGAGGTCTTCAAGGAACTTATAAGGATTCAGGCAAAATACGAGGATGAAAACCATATTCTCAGTATGGCCGGTGAGCCTTTGCACCTGGGTTATGTTGACAGCTATGTGGGATCAGTGATGAGGATCATGCTGATTACCCTGGTGGTAATGCTCTTTCTATTTCTTTTTTATTTTCGTTCACTCAGGGGGATGTTTATTCCCATTGTTGCTTCTGTCGTCAGTGCTGTGTGGGGTGGGGGGATTATGGTCCTGTTCGGTTTCAATCTGGACCCCCTGGTGATGGTCTTTCCTTTTCTTGTTGCCGCAATGGCGGCCTGCCATTCTGTGCAGGTGATTAAGCGCTATGTGGAAGAGTGTGCGGAAACCGATGACAATAAAACCGCCTGTAAGAGAGTCATTGAGCATCTGATGGCCCCCGGCTTTACCGGGATCATAACGGATGCCACCGGGATAATGCTGATTGCTCTTACCCCCATTCAGATTCTCCAGAAAGTTACTATTATCTGTACATTATGGTCAGTTGCAACGGTGGTCATAGCCATGTTTTTTGTGCCCTGTGTCCTCTCCTATATGCCTTTCCCGAAAAAGTCAGTTGCCAATCTCCAAAAAAAGAGTATATTGGACTGGGGGTTAACTACTTTTGGTACCTGGATACCACGTGGTGGAGCCTGGGTTTTTATTGGCATCTATGCAATACTGCTTATTGGGGGAGGCTATCTTTCCCGCACCATCCAGGTAGGAGACGCGGTCCCGGGATCATCCCTTCTCTGGCCCTGGCACCGGTTCAACCAGGATGGTTTCAGGATTTCCTTCAGTATGCCTATCTTGAGTCCGCTGCTGGTGATGATGGAAGGTGAAAAACAGTATGACCTGGTGTCCTGCGAAGGCAAACAGGAAACCTGTGGTGACCATTTTATAGAGATGTATCGTTTCGAACGGCACATGCGAGAGACACCGGGAAGGCTGGTGATGTTTACCCGGTCCATCACAAGCACCTTTCCGGGCGGAGGCTGGCTTGCCCATGAGGGTGATCCCAACTGGTACTTCTTTCCCACCAACGACAGGGGCCTTATTTACAGCTACCGGCGGTTTACCCAGATGGGCACGCCGGGAACCGCAGACAGGTTTTGCGATCCCGGCGAAGATACAGCTGCCGTCATCATCATCTATTGCAGGGATAAGATGACCTCTACCATCAAGGCAGTTATGGGCAGGGTTACAAACTATATAGATAATATCTCGCAAATAAAAGCCCCACTGCGCTACAGGTTGGCTGGAGGTGAGTTCGGTGTACAGGCGGCCATTAATGAGGTGATTGAGGAATATCAGATTCAAACACTGGGGTGGTCCCTGCTTGCTATTTTTCTCTTCTGCACCATTGTATTCAGGAGTTTTACGGCGGGGGTGATTCTGATTATCCCGCTCATTGTATCCAATATTATTGCCTTTGCCCTGATGGCAACAGGTTTCCTCTGGGCCATTCCCACCCCTATTACCATTACCACCAGTACTCTGCCGGTGTCTGCGGTGGGTATAGGGTTGGGTGTTGATTACGGAATCTACCTGTTGAGCAGGATTAAGGAAGAGTATACAGTCTGCCAGGACTTAAATACCGCCATCACCACCGCCATGACTGACTACGGGAAAGGCAGTAATTTATGTTTCAACGACCCTTACCATAGGCATACTCTTCTGGGTGATTTCTCCGCTGATGTTCCAGGCAATGATGGGATTTTTCCTGGCGGTTATCCTGTTTTTGAATTGTGCCGGGGCACTCTTTCTGGTGACCAGTTTTGTAGCGATACTGAAACCTAAATTTATCACCGGGTAGAAAGAGTTTTCCTTGCCTCCATTCCTGGCAAGAGAGCTTTCAATGGGGGGGAAGATTACACTGCGGGGCATTTGGAATTTTAGTGAGAGAATGTAAAGGCATCAAACCAATTATCGTTGACAATGGTTGCCTTTACTGGTATTTTTTGATAAGTTTGAATTGATCGAGTGATCAACTGTTCACCATTTTAAGGAGGGTGTTATGTGTAAACGGATTGCAAATGTTCTGATCGGTTCCTTCCTCATTGCTCTTATCCTTACCCCCACCATTTCTTCTGCCCGGATCTATTTGTTTGATAAAAAACTTGAGGTTAACGGCTCTATTGAACAAAAAGCAAATTGGAAATACACCTTAAAAGACTGGGAACGGGGAAGGGGAAGAAACAACCCCAATGGTCTCATATTCAAACGGAGGCAGGTATCCGTCACGGGGTGTCCCCACATTGTTCAAGACCCACCTGCATCTTGAAGGTCTCTACCATGCCTATAACGATGGTGAAAAGCTGCTTGATGTATTCGGCCTGTTTGAATGGTTCTACGATTGGGGTCCTGGTATGACCGGTTCTTACAATCGTGGTCAGCGGGCCCGTGACCGGCAGTCCTTTAAGACCCCCACTGAATGGGGAGATATAGTGAGGGAGCTATACTTCAATTACGTCAGTGGCCCCTGGACCCTTCGGGTGGGTAAGCAGATGGTGGTCTGGGGTGAGACGAGCCTTCAGCGTACTGCCGATGTGGTTAATCCCGTTGATATACGGTCACACATGATGGGGGTGGATGATTGGGAGGATTTTAAAAAGGGGCTCTGGATGTTTCGCGGTTTCTACCAGACAAGCTTTGTCAATGACCTCACCTTTGAGGTTATCTGGGTTCCCGCTGATTTCAAGGCCGTAAGCCCGTCTCCGGAAGGGACCATGTACAACTCAACCTATACGGGCGGGTTCACTTCCCAGCTGTTTAACAAGTGGGACGACGATTTAATAGACCCAAAGGGTTTGAGTGACTCTCAGGGAGGCTTTCGTCTAAGGGGATTTAACTGGGATTGGGACTGGACGTTTATCTTCTATAACGGCTATGATGCTGGCCCGGTTGTCATTGATTGGGGACAGCCGAGCAGGAATAATTATAGGCCACAAACGCCTGTCGGCTATGCTCTTTACAACGTCAGGGTTCGGTGGCTTTAACCTCTTTGCGGCGGAATACAATATCAATGCATCACTGGGCAAGCCACCCCTTGATTCGCCCGATACCAGAATGTTCGATTACAAAAGAGTCAATAACCTTGGTGTAACCGCTACCAAGTATGTTTATAAGCTTCCCTTTTTCGGTCTGGGCGAGATCCCCCTGAAAGCGAATGTGCGGTTTGAAGCGGCCTATAAAATAGGGGTGACCTTTAATAACGGCATTTTGATCCGTGTGGAGGTGCATGGGTAGTTGAGGGTACTAGAAAACATGATGTGTTCGGTTATGCCTTTGAAATCGGTAAAGACTTTATGCCCCAATTTATTTGCAAGTATAACGGCCAGCGGAGTGTCGATGTGACTTTTGGGCTCTATCAGGACTGGATCATTGGTGCTAACAGGAGGACTTTCAAAGACGGCTACAACAGAGGAGGCAATAACAACGATTCTACCTCCTTCAGCCTGGATTTTACCACCGACTGGTTCAAACAGGAGGTGATGACCAAGCTTAACACGTCTTATAACACCCAAAATTATGGAAATATCTGGGCCTTTATCCAGTATGCCCCCGGCGTACACTGGAGGTTTACCCTGCTGCCCCGCTACACCTGGTCTAACAGAGGTCCCTACAATAACCATGGAGATACTCCGGCATACAGGGGATACACTGAGTCTAATGATACCAACAACTATATTCACTTTAAGGTCGGTTATCTTTTTTAATCAAGCTATAACAGATTACAAAAAAGCCCTCAACGTGTTGAGGGCTTTTTCTTTGATCCGGGTATCGGAGATCTTGGATAGGTATATTTTATGGAGCAATGATGATTCTTATATCCTGATTTCAAACTCCAGCGTTATTAAATTCAGGCATTCTAAACAATTCTTACCTTCTGACTACTGTCTCCGGACTTCTGTTTTTATTTATTCATCTCTGGTAACTTCGAATGTCCCGCCACCTCCAATGGTACCTATAAAAACAACACTGATTGCGAGTCCCCAGTTACCTGAGTAGCTCGTCATTTCCGGAATTTCATCACCGGTTGGAGTATCACTTTCACCATATCCATCAAGGCCAAAAATTATGCCCGCTCCTGTACCCACTCCGCCAGTTGCAAGGATGATCCTGTTATCTGTAGTTCCCATGGTTCCGGTAACTTCAATCTCCCCTGGTTCGGGAAGGGGAATATTCTCAGGCCAACCGGTCTCTAGAAGACAGGAATAGTCATCAATAAAAACTGTACCGGTTACCTTGAGATTATCAGGATAATCCAGGTTAACATCCTGGTCAAGGGTCATGCTGAGACTATCACACTCAACAATTCTGGTGGTGGCTTCTTCTCCTTCACCTTCAGTGACCTTAATCTGCCAGCTACCTGAATAATCACCCGTCGCATCCATGGGAGCCGTGCAGGAGTTTTCCGCACCCAGTGTAAATAGAGCTGCTGTAACTAAACAGATGCTTACCCACATGTTTCTTTTCATAATACTACCCTCCTTTATGTGGCAGTTATTGTTAAGACCACAACCACAGAGAATAATCTAACTGTCAATAAATTGAGACACCTTAATTGTGCTCTACATTTGTTTCCTCTAAAACGTACTATTGAATTTATTCCTAGGTAATCACCTCCTCTCAATTCTGAGGATAAAACAAGATAATGGATTAGGGTAATTTTTAGATCCCTTTTGGTCAGGGATTACCTGTGTTGATTACTCCCGGGAAGATGGGTTAAGTTTTTTTCGAGAAACAATTTAGTATTCAGTTAGAAGAGCAAAATAAATGCCAGTGTAATAAATTATTCAATAATGAACGGTTTTAATATAAAAACGGATTATTAAACTGTGCGTTAGAATAATTCTGAAAGAATGAGTGCTAAACAATTTATATTTAAAGGAATGAATGTTTTGGCTGTATAAAGCCAGATGCACAGATGATGGTTGTTTAAATTGAACCAATTTATGTATGACCTAACATCTTTTCGGTAGGCAGGAGAAAAAACTTGAATTGAGGTACAGGGCTCAACATTTCAGATTTGGGATTGCAGATTGCGGAATATAAATTGATCGGTAGAATACTGGAATAAGTGCTTATATGGATGGACCAAGGGATATGAACCTGGGGAAAAGTTATGTTCTCCAATTCCTGCTTGACTTATGGTTTACAGTGATTTATGTAAGATGCTTGATTCAGGATGGTTGGTACTGCAGATAATAAAAGTGTTTTTCTAAGGGAGGAGAAATGCAAGAGGTGTTTGTCTTATTTTATGCATTCGCAAAGGTGGGGATTTTAGGTTTTGGTGGTGGTCACTCCATTATTCCCCTCATTCAGGTGGAGGTAGTCAATAACTATAAGTGGTTGAATATAGGTGAATTTACGGACGCCCTGGCCATGGCAAATTCCCTCCCGGGACCTATTACTACCAAGATGTCCCTGCTGGTTGGATACAAAACAGCCGGAATAACAGGGGCACTGGCTGGTTTGGCAGGGTTACTCTTTCCTTCCTCAATCTTGATGCTTATCCTCACCACCCTCTATTTGAAGTACAAAGACCTGGCAGCTGTTAAAGGGTTACTCAAAGGGATACGGCCTGTGGTGATTGCACTGCTGGTCATGGTGATCTACAGTATTTTCCCTTCAAGTGTCAATTCCTGGCATACAGCCCTTATCGCAGTTGGTGCCTTTTGTTTGATTGCCTTCCTCAATGTACACCCTGCTTTGCTTATAGTGGGGGCTGCAGTAGTTGGAATGGTGTTTTATCGGTAAGCTTGAACTTCGCGGAGTGATAGAATGTTGGAGTGGTGGATTGATGATAGTTATTTCTTACCGCAAAGACGCAAAGGACGCTAAGGTTTTAGAATATGTAACAAAGCTTTTCTAATGTTCCTTTAAAATCTATTTCTGTAATTTTTTTACTGTTTGGTTTTCTCTGCGTTCTTTGCGTCTCTGCGGTTAATTAAAGTCCGCTTATTTATTGCCTCCCTTTAGGCGGGAACTCCTGCCCGTAACCTCTCCTTTTCTTCCTCACCCCTCCTGAATGTAATGACATCATCAAAGGGACAGGCTTCCATACAGCTAAAGCAGAGGCAGCAGGTTGCAGGCATCTCATTGTCCTGGTTGCAGATGTCTATGAAAAACGGACAGGCCGCTTCAGCAAGACATTTTTTACACTGTCTGCACTTGGATTTATTATAGCGAATGCGCCAGAGGCTGTTCTGACAGGCAAAGCCGCGATAACCTGAAAGCCAGCAGTAGTGAGTGCACAATTTTCTCCAGGGCATGAGAAATGAGACAACCATCAGGAAAAACATGTAGGCAATAGCAGGCCACCAGGGTTCGGATGTCAGGTCCCAGATAGTTTCAACGTTAAAAACGATGAACCAGGTAAGAAGCAGGGTGAAAGGCATGTAGGGTGCAGTCTTGTCCGCTTTACCACTCAGGGTCATTGCCGTGGAATGGCTTTGTTCCTCAATGGATTTCGGCAGGAGAAACTTTAAGGGTCTAGCGTGCTTCATATTTTTAAAGAGGCCATCCTGCATGGTTGCATTGGGGCACATCCAGCTGCAGAGCACCCTGCCAAAGAGAAAAGGGAAAAATGCTACAGTTGCTACGTGAAAGAGGCCCCAGAACATGAGATCAGGCCGGGTATCGGTGTAGTAGTCTGCCCCCCTGATATAGACAAATGCGGTAACTGAAAGCCATCCCAGAAAGAACGCGGTCTGCACAACCGTTCGAAAGCTTATTATGGGAAGGCGCTCCTTCTTTGCTGCCTTTTCTTCGGTGCGCCCGAACATAAAGGCCAGGAAGGGAATGACACTGAGAAGCAGGGTTATGTAGTAGAATAGCATATTCTGTGTTCCCGGGTCACTCTTAAGACTCAGCGGATACCATACAATGGTCATAATCAGGGGAAACAACCAGAGGTGGGCTGCGTGTTTCAATCGGCAACAAAAATAGTTGATGTGCAGCAGACAGAAAAATCCTGCCCCGAAAACAAAGATGAGTCCGGGCTGCAGAAATTTTACCGGAGTAAATACCCCGATAAAATAAATGACACATGCTGCAACGATCATATATTTATTTAAGTTGATAAAGGTCTGTTTGGATATATTCATAGCTTGTTACTCCTTTACTTTGCCAGGGCTTCCATAAGTTTTGGAGATAGTTCTGCCCATTCACTTGCATCAATCAAGAGTCCGAACTGTACATAAGCCACCAGAAACAGCACGCCAACCCCCACCACAGCCCACTTTTTCCAGCCTTGAGCACCCGTTCTGCGGCCCATCATGAAGAGTGCTATGATGTAAAAGAGGGAAAAAAGATAAAAATAGTTATTGGATGCCGTGACTACTGCCCCTTTCAGTGCTTCAGGTGTTGCAGAGGCAGCATCAATATTTTCCAGATAGGTTTTCATGACGTGGGATAAGGTGCCGTTCATGATAGCGAGGGGTAATAAGGTGACCGAGGTTAGCCGGAGGGTGTCGATGAACTTGCGGTCTCGAAGGACAAGATGCATTACTATTGCAAGTACCACCACAACAGCAAAGCCCAGTAGGGTCCCCGCATAGGTGGCAACAAAACGCCCGAAGGCTTCGCCGCCTGTTTCAAGGAATCCTCTTATGGTTACTGCCCCGTCCACCAAAAATTTAGGGAAGACAGCCTGGAAGAGCTCGACCGTCCTTTCATCGAACATAGCCCACGATTTGCCAAACATATAGATGGGGATAATAATTTCAAAAATCCGTGCCCATCTGGCAAAGGGTGTTGTGTATTGATTCTCCATTACCAACCTCCAGTTAGAGTGATATGAATTATTCCATTTCTACTGTTTCTTCTGCTTGTTCCGTTTCTTCTTCGTGCTCTGTATGCTTTTTGCGAACAAGCTCTTCTTCTGTGGCCAACCCTTTTTCAATCATGTAATTTCTTAAGTATTCAAGATACTCTTTTTCCTCCTGGAGTTCCTGAATCTCGTGGTCTATGTGTGATGCCTCATACTTGACGTAGAAGGATGAGGGTTTGTCCCACTGAGAAGTGCCCATAATGACCAGGGAAAAGGTTATGTATAAAAGGCACCCCAATACATTTTTCTTTACAATAGAGGTGGTTCTCCATGCGAGCACAAGGATTACCAGAGATGCTATGCCAAAGACTAGTGCGACGCGGCTGGCAATAATCGGCATCATATCAATATGTACCTTGGATGAATAATTGTCCATGTACAGTTCAAAAGACCATATGCACAAAAATACCAGGAAAAAGGTATTGACTGAACTCTTGACCGCCTTGGTCCGCCACATGACTTTAAGCAGGATCCAGCCGACCACTACGTAAAAGTAACCACCCAGAAGTTTTATGTTGATGCCGCTAAACTGGGTAACAATACCATCATCCAGTGGCATGCTTGCTACTTCTCCAATCAGTGGCCATGCAACCAGGGCGCTGAAATAGCCGTACAGAATACCACGGCTTTCATTTTCTTCTGCACAGGCCCTGTAAAAGAGGGCGAAGAAGATTAATGCCAGGAGGGGCACGTAAAAGAGGTTATAGTTAACCACGGGATTTTCTGCCATGCGCAACGGAATCATGGTAAGCACGGAAACGAGGAAAAAGAGTTGCCCCGCAAGGGCAACAAGCAGGGTTCTGCCTATGGGATTGAACAGCCACGCAAAAAATCTTCCAATAGCCCTGAACATATTACGCTCCTTTTGATAGAGAGATTATATGGGTTAGTTTTAGGGAAAATATTATGAAAAAACTTGCATAGATATAACTAAACTGGGGGGGGCTGTCAAGAAAATATTCCAGAATTTTCTGTACTTTACCGCTAGTGTCAACTACTTGTAAATATGTTTTATTCCTTAATCTTGCCTGCAAAGAGACTGTGTCATAATGTCATTGCGAGGGAGTGAAACGACCGAAGCAATCTCATAATGCGTTAAAAAACGGAGATTGCCACGCTCCCTTCGGTCGCTCGCAATGACCGGAGAGGATTGTGACACAGTCTCTTTGGGGAGAGGGGAGAGAAGATTCTGAATTCTGACTCCTGTCTTCTGACTTCTTTATTATGAGGATACTATGAAGAAAGGGAATCGAGGACCTCATCGGTGGTCATCACTTCACCAAAACCTGTGGAAACCACTTTGAGAGTTGCCTGATGGCCATCAGGATCGAAGGTGGCTGCACCGTCACTTGCGAGGATAACATCATAGCCGTAGGCTACGGCCTCACGGAGGGTTGTTTCTACACAAAAATTGGTGGCTACACCGGTCATAATAAGGGTGGTGATACCCATATTACGCAATATCCTGTCTAAGGGAGTCTGGAAAAATGCACCGTAAGCCTTTTTCATTACCTGGTGATCCGTTTCATGGGGTGTCAGATCCTCTATTATTTGTGCTCCCCAACTCCCTTTGACCAGGGCCCCCATTGCTTGAGCCTTGGGCCCCAGTTTTTTGAGTGGCAGGGCAACGTCAGAGTAGTCTTTTTCCCAGGCAGTATAGATATAAATGACATTCAACCCATTTTTACGAAAACCTTCGGCAAGTCTCTTGATGTTCGGGATAGGTTTGTTCAAGAGATCGAGGGCACTTGATGGAACACCTATTTCACGGGATGATTTCCTCACGAATCCATCGTCATGGATGAAATCATTTTGCATGTCAACGATAATCAGTGCAGCATGGTCTAAATTCACAGCTTAGCCTTTCCCTTAAGATTTTTTTCGTGGGTTGGCCAAACGCACAAGGTAATAGCGGTTGTTTCTCGAGAACCTTTACAATAACACTCCCAATGCAGGGTCTGACCAACAGCGCATCTTCTTGCGAGTCAAGGAGGTTAAAGAGTTCAACACAGCATGTTCCGATATGAATACTGTCAGCAATAGAGTAAGGTGCATTCATGAATTCCTTGCCTGCCCGGTACCGGGGACTCAGAAAATTAGAGTGCACTGCATCCCAGATGCATAAAAGGTCCTCAAATGAGTCAAGCTGTTTACCCGACATCTTGGAAAGCCCTTTTACAATAGCATTCCCAACCTCCTTTGGAAATGCTCCCCAACCCTCAAGATCACGGGAACGGTAGGTCTGGTCCTGGGCCAGATGTGCGAACTCACCTTCAGGGGGAAAGTCTATTGGTTCAAATGAGGATTGTTCAATTGTTGTCTCAAGAAAGGGGGTGTAGCTTTCATCGAGGGGGAATGATGAGACAATGAGGTTCTTGCCATTATGTTTCGAGGCACGGTACCAGGGTGCTGCATCATGTTTGCAGATAGTACTCCATGTGGGAGGTTCTGCATATCCGATATCACCCTTCAGTGCCTCACAGGGATTCTGTTCAGCACGAACTATAGGAGTATCTTGATCCGCCATCTCTTGCTTGAGCTCTGATAATCCTGAATCATCCAGCCAGTAACAGTACTTCCAGATTCCATTGTTGTTTGGGGACATATTGCACCTTACCTTCTCTATGAATTAGGTTACTATTTTCCTGAAGACAATATCGGTTAGAATCAGTAAATCATATCTACTATCTAACGCACGGCAGATTACAATGTCAAGTTAAATTTAGAGAAGGGGCGTGAGCTGGGGACTCGTGATTTCGGTAAGCAGAACGACCGGTGTTACTGGGGATCCCCGGCACAGTTCTGAGAGCACAGGTGCTGGCTGCACTGTCTCTTTTTATATACCGTGTTGTTGAGGAGATGTTTTGACCTTACGACATTCATTGTTTCGCTGTAGGTGAGATCATTTAGTCTGAACTCAGGCAGTTCATGCTTAGTTCCACTGTAAAATTGCAACAGATGGAGGTAGCGTCGTACCAGTTCGGGCAGCAGAAAGTGCTTGCGGACATGCTCACGTCCCTGAGATCCCAGTTGAGCTGCTTCATCAGGAACATCCAGTATACGGGCCATTTTTTCAGCGATAGCAGTAACATCTGTTGGGTTTACCAGAAATCCTGTTTGATTGTCGATAACCTGCTTAGTGATACCACCAATCCTGGATCCAATAACAGGTGTTCCCTGCCAGAGTGCTTCTGAAACTACAAGTCCAAATCCTTCACGTGTTGAGACATGAACAAACCCTCGTGCTCGATGCATTAAGGCCCCAACCACATGATCGTTGTTTTTAACATCAACCAGGAATTTAATATCGGGATCGTCACCTGCTTTTTCTTGCAGTTCAGTAAGTACGGCAAGCCCTTCGGGGTCGTCATCAGCAGTATTCCCCAGAAAGATAAGGTATGGGCTGGGATCATACTTTTTAACAGAGCGCAACTCTTTGAATGCTTCAAGAATGGTATGTTGGTTTTTGTGGATATCATAGCGGGAAATGGCCGCAAGAATAGGCCGCTCAGGGTCAATGTCGTGCTCTGTGAGAAGAGGGTCTAAAATATTCAGAACCTCACTTTCTGTGTAATGTCGATTTTTTTCTGCTCTCGGGTCGATACAGGGCATTATCTGGTAGAGTGGTATATTCAGGTCCGGCCCTACGAACTCGGGCATGGTAAAGATGGCACCGGCATACTGGTTTATATAGGGTAGAAGGAATCGCCAGATAGTTTGATCTGGTGAGGAGGTGTCGATATGACATCGCCATAACACATTGCCGTAGATGACACCGTTCATGACCATAGCAGCAGGTTGAGGGTCATGTATGATAACCAGATCAGATGTGATAAAGGTATTTCTGGAGTTGACATCAATAGTGTCAAGGTATGCACCAAAAATTTCATCCAAAGTGATAGGGCAGGTGACTCCCTGGAGCATGTTGTGGAATTTCTTGGTTACACTAAAAAAGTTGTTGTTACCTCGAATAACATACCAGCCGGCATTAATGCCCAGGCCTCTGGCAAGGGGAATTGCACTTCGCAGCATTTCAGCTACCCCACCACCAATCAGGGTTGAGTTGATATTCACCCATCCTTTTTCCGCAAGTGGCTCAGCAAGACGTTTGAGATCTTCTATCTGATTTTTTCCAACATAGGGTTCGTACTCCTCCGGGGAAATGGTCATTTCCGGATCAAAGTGTCCAATAAAATCTCTATCGCTTGATGGGTTGGTCATGGATTTCCTTTCTTTGTGATAAAACGCAATTTCCGGTAATTTCCCTTTGATGATTAGTATGTGTATCGGTAGTACAGGCTGTTTTCTTAACTTTTATTCATCTTTTTTAGGGTCCGGTTTATACTATCTTACTATCAGATGCTGATGTTCCTGCTTAATGGCAGCGATCCAGGGCAGATTTTGAATGATAAATAAAATGGGATTGAAGATTTCTATTCTTAATTCTGACTTCTGTCTTCTGACTTCTCTATTTATTGAGATCTTCCAGCCACCCTGCAATTGTCTCCCAGTATTTTTGGGGATTGTAATACTGTATGTTATTGTGATCTGCCCCTTCAATGAAATAGAGTTCTTTAGGCATAGTTGCCTGTTGGAAGAGTTTGTTGCTTTCTTCCTTGTCAACAATTGAGTCCTCTGTGCCATGGGTTATGAGCAGAGGAGAGTGTACTCTCTTAATCTTGGTGGCATTGTCGAATTTGTCCATAAGTAGGAGGCTGACCGGGAAGAGGTTGTAGGGAAAGTGAGAACGGGCAACAGAAGCTATTGAGGTGAAGGGGCTTTCTAAAATCAAACCCTTAAATACATTTTCTGTGGCAAGTTCAACTGCCACACCGCTTCCCAGTGATTTTCCAAAAAGCACAATCTCCTCTGGTCTCTTCTTTTTTTCTTTGCTGAGCCATGCGAGGGAGGCCTTACCGTCAAGGTAAAGATTCTTTTCAGAAGGTTTCCCCTCACTTTTTCCATAGCCATGATAATCAATCAGAAGTACTGAGTAACCTAATTGGTTGAAGCCCTGCAGGATGACGTCACGGTGTGTGATATTGCCGGCATTGCCGTGGAAAATGAGCACAACAGGGGTTCTTTCCCTGCCGGTAGCATAAAGCCCGTTAATGATATTACCATCCTCACAGGTGATAAAAACCTCTTCCAGCTGAGAAACGTAGCGGGGATACTCAAATTCACTGTCCAGTTTGTAGGGGAAATAGATAAATTTACGCTGAAAGAGGGTCAGTATAACAAGAAAAAGAAGATAGAATGCTGCGAGAGATATAATAGTTTTCATGATTCGAGTTCTTTTGCTTTTACTGTCTGGTTAGTACCTATCAATAAGTAAATACTTCAAGAACGTCCCCTGGGTTCTATCCTTCCTGGTCATTGCGAGCGCCCAAAGGGAGCGTGGCAATCTATTTTATTTCCACAGGTTATGAGATTGCTTCAGTCGTTTTACTCCTTCGCAATGACATTAGGATACAGTTGCTGCGATAGAGAAGGAGAAAGAAATATAATTATAGCCATTCCTATTCTGATAAGCAACCCATTACTTTCAAGGAGATATTATTCTTGACATTCTGGATCGTTGATAGAAAATGATATTGATAAAAGTATGTTCTTTCTATCATTTGAGTGGGTGACGGGATTACAGTACAGGCTGGAATTCTTTTTACACGTGGGGGAGGAGGGCAGTAGACATGAATAAAAAATATGATCTCATTATAGTTGGAGCCGGTCCTGCAGGGCTTATGGCTGCTAAGACAGCCGCAGAGAATAATCTTTCAGTTGCCCTTGTTGAAAAGAGAAAGGATATTTCCGGGTGGAGAAGGGCAGACTGCATGATGTTCTATGGTCTTGAAGGTGGTTTTTTAGGAGAGGATATTGAAGTACAGCTGGGGAAGATTGTTTTTCCTAAAAACGGATTTGAGGTTGGCTATAGAGGTGGTCTTTATCCTCTGTATAACTGGCGGGTCTTTTCTCCGGGCGGGCATCGAATAGATTTTAGCTCAGAAAAACCTATTGCGGCTGTTTTTGACAAGGGGATTCTTTTAAAGGGTTTACTTGAAGAAGTTACAGAATTGGGGGTTACCATACTGCCGGGAACGCTTGGCCTTAAGGCAGAAAACAACGGGGCTGGAGCAAAGGTGCTGGTAAAAGATCAAACAAACAAATACTGGCTTGGAGCACAAAAAGTTATTGCCGCTGATGGCATTAATTCCCGTATTACAGAAAGTGTCGGTTTGAACGGTGATCGTCTCCTCATGGGAAGATTTAAGGTAGTACAATACATCATGGAGGGTATTGACAACCCTTACCCCAATAGCTGGATTCAGTTTTACGGTCAGTCACTTTCCCCCTTTGCTCCCCTTCATTTCCTGCAGACGGTTTCCGGTGAGCGCTTGCAGAAAATTGGTGCCATCAGGCCTGAACCGGGAAATCCGGAGGAGGATCTTAGAGCAGTTTATTACAAAAGGTCCCTTTGCCTCATGGTTTCCCGGGGCAAAGGTTGTCTATAAAATGGGGATCACTGTAAAGGCCTTTATGCCCCTTGAGAGACCCGTCATGGACAATGTTATGGCTATAGGTGATGCAGCCGCATTTGCGGAAGTGGAAAATCAGGGGGCGTTGATGTGCGGCTACCACGCGGCTAATGCGGTTGTTAAGGAACTTGAAGGTAACGACGGTATTGAAGACTATATCAGGTGGTGGCAGCAGTCCTTCGAATTTCTTAATCCTGAAATACACCGCATCTCCCAGGGATATGCCATCAACCCTTACTACGAGGATGAGGAAATTGACTATCTTTTTGGCCTGGTGGCAGGTGAAGTGCTTGAAGGAAGTATTAACCAGTATAAGGTTCCCCGATTATTGTGGAATGCTATTTTCCAGCACAAAGAGCGAATTCAGCGGGAAAGACCTGAGCTAAGCAGTAAAATTGACGAGATACACCAGATGACTCTGCAGGAGGCGTTTACCATTGAGCAGAAAGAGTAGCATTTTTTTACTTCTTATCCGGGGAAGAATCTAACCACAGAGAACACAATAGCAATAAAAATATAGAAGTCAGGAGTCAGAATTCAGAAGGAAGAATATAGGGTGATGTAGTAGTATCGTGATGAATAACAGGTTGCAAGTTACGGGTTGCAAGTGTTCCCTTTCTGCCGAGGAGAGGGAAAGTGGCAATTTTCATGGTTCGTGGTATTTCGAAGGAGCATGGGGGGTTAGTTTGCGATTTAGTGCTTGGAATTTTTTAACCATGTATCTTGCATCCTGAATCATGCATCCTATATCGTGGTTCGTTTTGAAAATACTCAGTTGATAGAGGGGGAGAGCGTTATGAACAATGATCAGATGATTTACCTCAAAGCTGCACGGGGAGAACGTCCGGATACAATCCCCATCGTTATTGAAATCCAGATGGCAGTATGCCCGGGTTTTAAAGAGTTGCAGGTGAAATATGGTTTTGAGGGGATCTGTCGGAACCCTGAGCTGAGTGCCCAGTGTACAATAATGCCTGTCAATGATTTAGGTGTTGATGCAGCAATCCACATGTCTGACCTTCTCATTCCTGTTGAAGCTATGGGGATTCGGGTCAAACACACTGTTAAAGGTCCTGTAATTGAAAATCCGGTGAGAACAGGTGAGGATATTACCAAACTTATCATTCCAGACCCCGGGGAGGGTATGCCTGTTTGGCTTGAGGCCCTCAGCATGGCAAAGAGAGAGCTTACGGGTAAGGTTCCCCTGATAGGATGGGTAGGTGGTCCCCTGAGTACGGCTTCCTTTATTATCGAGGGAGGACTGCCAACTGGACCTACCCCTTTCCACCAGATAAAAACAATGATGTACTCTGAACCTAAAACCCTCCATCGTCTGCTTGAAAAACTTACCAAACTCTACAGCCAATTCATCCCTGCTCAGATCGACGCTGGTGCAGATGTAATAATGATTCTTGATCTAATAGCACCCGCAGCCCTTTCGCTTGAAGACTATCAGGAGTTCGCTTTTCCTTACATAAAAGAGCTTGTGAACGCAGTACATGCAAAGGGTGTTCCCCTGCTTTTTGCTTCAGACGGTACCACCTTCCTTTCTTCTCCAGTTGCCGGGCTGGATATAGAGGTTATCGGAGTTGACTGGACAATACCGCTAAAAGACGCCATAGGGCAACTGGGGGACAATCAGGTCATCCAGGGGAATCTCGAGCCTTACTGCCTTTTTGCCCCTGATGATGAGATCGAAAAACGGGTAAGGGCAATTGTGCAGGAGGGGAGGGCGGCACCCGCCCATGTCTTCAGCCTGGGGGGGTGGGTGTTAATGAATACCCCTTTTGAGAAGGTAAAGTTTCTGGTTGACCTTGTGCACAGTCTGTAAGTGTGGGGTGCATTGAGAATTTCAATAATGGCGAAATATTAGTGCAGCTTTATCTTGAAAAATTGAAGGGCATTTTTAAAAAACACCTTTTCCTGATCGTCCTGATGGGGGAACAGGGTGCGGATAAAGTTGAGGTATTCTTTCATAGGAGTTAGGGGCCAGTCAGATCCATAGAGCAAGCGGGAAGTGTCTCCGATTCTCTCAACAGCTTCTTGTAGCCGGGGAAGTTGGTACCGGGTACTATAGTCAAAATCATCAGCGCCGGCAACAAAGCCGGAGAGATCCGCATAAACGTTCTTGTTGTTCGCTATCACCTCTGCGGCGTCCATGAGGAAGGGGTTCCCCAGGTGGGCTATGAGAAATTTTACCTGTGGATACTCGATGGCAATTTCATCAATGCCTGAAGGATGTGCACATTTAAGTTTACTGTTCGAAGATTCGGTGTCCCCCGTGTGAAAGATAACAGGAATTGTGCATTCTTCGGCTAAACGGTAAAAAGGCCTATAAACGGGGGCATTGGGTGGAAAGGGGAAATAGCCAAGGTATATTTTGAGACCACTGCTGTAGCCCTCAAGAATGCTTGCCCGTGTTTTTTCCAGGGATTGCGTGTCTGCTATAAGCGGGTTTATCCCGGCAATGTAGGTGATATGTGATTGTCGCAGATGCTGCGGGGTCTCATAGGGAGTTGGGGCGTTTGCATCCATTCCCAGATATGCGCTGCGCAGCCCCATGGAGACAGAGTGAATTACATTGCATTCCTTCATTTCCTTATGTAACCCGCCTGCACTAAAGTCAACTCCACAGTGATAGCCGATACTTTGTAACCACTGACTGTCAAAATCTGCATGTAAGTGACCATCGATAATGTTCATTTCTATCCCATTTGTTTGCGTTCACGGTCAAGCAAGCCTATTCTGTTTTCCATAGTGCGAAGGATTTCATTGAGCTTTGCCTGTTGTGCCTCGAGTGTCTGTTCATGTTTGATTGCTGTTAATTTGGCATGCCAGAATTCTATTGACTCCTGTTCTGTTTTAAGCCGATCTGCTTCAACCTTTTTTCTCATCATGTCTTCAAAGTGTTTATCCATAGCATATACCTCCTAAAAAAATAGTGGTTTGTATTCCAAGAACCTCAAGGAGTACTGCAGTGTTGGAGTACTGGAGTATTGATGATTTCAGATTGCGGATTTCGGATGTTTTTTTAAAAGTTTATAATTTAGGCACTTTAGGCAATTTAGCTCACTTTAGGCATTTGATTTCTGACTTCTGACTCCTGACTTCTGTTTTCTGTCTCCTGTTTTTTTATATTTCAATACAGGAAAGCCTGTCTTCTATAAGTTTTTGTATATCTTTTGTTTTCCATTCGCGGGGATATCCCAGGGGGCTTTTCAATGCCTGGAGATTATCCATTGTAAGAGAACTTTTTATATGACTGTGGCCGCAGATAACATATTTAACAGAAGGTTCATCAAGAATTGTACGTCCCAGCCCTGCACTGCCCATATAAGCACTAAAGAAATCAAAGGGAAGACGGTTTGGATGTATGACCATTTTCTGGAAAGGGATATGGTGTGTTACAACAACAATCGTATTAATATTCTTGTGGCTAAGCGACTGTATCTGAGTTTGCAATGCAACTTCCATTTCCCTGGCAACTACTTCGTCACACTTTCGGCTGTTTTTGTGGACATCCATCCAGTGGGCAAATTTAAGGTCATTCCAGGTAAACCGATTCTCATAGTGTTTTTTACGATAGGTGTCCATGGAAAACAGGTTGTCAAATGCTTTATTTCGTAATGTGTAGTCATACCAGCCTATAGTGCCCGCAAAGCCGATGCCATCGATGGTGCAGGGTTCAACTCCCAGAAAGATGAAGTTATTGCGGCTGCAGATTTGTGGGATAATTTCGGTATATTTTACTCCACTGTGAATGCCCTTCTTTAATGCGGAGGATTCAACCCAGATATCATGGTTCCCAGGGACGAGCAATTTTTCACAGGGTATTTCCGAAAATGCCCGCAGGGTCTTTTCAAATACTTGCGTGCGTGCTGCAATGTCACCGGCAATGATAAAAACATCCGGTTTTATAGAGAGCAGTCTCTTATGTATGCAATCAATGACATCAGAGGATTCTGGCAAACTGTCTACATGGAGGTCAGAAATAAATGCAATTTTCATGGTAACGCAATGTCCTATTGTAGCATTAAAACCTCATGCCCCACCGAGGAGATGCCCCAAGCATATAAATTAGTTCTCCTAGAGGCTGTCTCATGCCCTCTCCCGGTCATATAGCGAGCGACAAAAGGGAGCGTGGCAATCTCTTTTTTACAACTCTTGATGAGATTGCTTCGGTCGTGTTACTTCCTCGCAATGACATTATGACACAGCCTCCGAGGGGTGAGGAGGAATGTCTGTTTTTTATTAACGCAATATGTAATTTATATCAACAGGAAAAGGGAGTCCGTCCCCGCTTGACTCACCTTTCTGTATGTGACACAATCAGACAAATGTTTTTCATAAGAAGTGATGGGGTGGAGGAAATTCTATGGTTCATATAATCCTGGTACGGCATGGTGAAACGGATTGGAACACACAGCAGGTATTCCGGGGCAGAGTTGATGTTCCCTTAAATAAAGTAGGATTGGCACAGGCTGAAGCAGTTGGGGCTTCTTTGCACGATAGTGATATAGGTGCACTGTATTCAAGTCCCCTCAGCAGGGCACTTGGACACCGCACACCTGCTGACCAAAGGTAGAAATATAGAAATTGCACTAGAAGAAAGTTTTATTGATATCGATTTTGGTGCATGGCAAGGGCTTTCCCACCAGAAGGTTAAAGAAGAGTATACTGATCTCTACACAACCTGGCTAAGAGCACCCCATAAGGTTACCTTCCCGGATGGAGAGAGTCTGGAGGAGGTGGAGGTCCGGTCAAAAAAGGCCCTGGTAAAGATTGTGGAAAACAACCCGGGGAGAACAGTAGCAATTGTGTCTCACCGGGTCGTGAATAAGGTACTTTTATGTTCTGTAATAGGACTTGATCTCTCTCACTTTTGGTATATTCGGCAAGATACCTGTGCCGTTAACAGCTTTGAATATAAAGATGGCAATTACTATCTGACCCTCCTCAATGACACCTGCCATCTCAAGGGAGTTACAGGAGCATCAGTAGTTGATTTTTAATTATTGTCGGGAGAAACTATTGAAATGCCAGGTTTTGGTCATTTGAATTTGGTCATTCGATATTGTTTGTAATTTCGTGCTTCGATATTCGAATTTGTGCCTGAACAATGCTTTTTGTTCAGGCATTGTTAGGCGTAGCTGTGCAATCCGGATAGCACGTAGTTGACCCCGAAGAAGGTGAAGAGAACCCCGCAAAAACCTATGATGGAAAGGATAGCAGTTTTACGGCCTCTCCAACCCCTGGTCAGTCTGGCATGGAGAAATGCGGCATAGATAAACCAGGTTATGAGCGACCAGGTTTCCTTAGGGTCCCAGCTCCAGTAGCTTCCCCAGGCATAGTTTGCCCAGACTGCTCCGGTGATAATTCCTATTCCCAGAAGCAGAAAACCCACAGCATTGGCCTTGTAAATGAGTTCGTCAAGCATTTCTAACGCAGGTAGACTACCCGAGTCCTCTTCTGTGGTCGGCGGGGCCTCTTTGTTTTTAAGAAGATATGCTATACTTGCACCAAAAGATACCGCAAAAGCTGCATATCCCAGGAAACAGGTCATTACATGATAGGTGAGCCAGTTACTCTGAAGAGCTGGAATCAAGGGTTCAATTTCATCCCGGATATTGGGCGCCAGGGAGGCATAGGCCATGGCAAGGGAAACAAGGGGTAACACGAAGGCACCCATTGTTTCAGTCTTAAATTTTTGTTCCATCAGGATGAGAACCAGAACTATACACCACGACATGGATACCAGGGCCTCATACATATTAGAGAGGGGGATATGGCCGTATCCAAGCTGGTAGGATTCATACCAGCGAAGTCCCAACCCGGTGGTGTGAATAAGTAAAGCAATTATAGTGGCCGTTCGTATTATGATTCCCAGGGTTTTACTTCGAAAAAAGAGATAGTAGAAGTAGAGGACCATGGTAAAAAGATAGGCAAAGGTGGTCATGCCCAAAAAGGTGGAACTGTTCATCTGGAATCTCCTGTGTGTGGTTATGAAGTTGATTTACTCATGGATTTTAACCTTCTGAAAAAACTTTTCAAAATCTTTAGAGAAGGATGACATATTTTTGTTGGCGGAACCAGCCAGGGTAACCAGGTACTCGTCTTTCTTGGGCTCCACTTTTACCCAGAGCCTCCGATGGCTTGTAAAACATATGAGGTAGCACCCTAAACAAAGAAAGAAACATCCCAGCCACACTATCCAGACACCGGGATCTCTGGTTAACTGGAGACCGGTGTACTCTTTTCCCCTGTAGTTTAGGAAATTAAACCGGTAGGGGCCTTTCTGTTCTCCATGAAAATCCGGGAACTTTGCAAAGATCCACTTTTCCTCAAGGAGTGTTCCATCCTTATAAAGTGCAAGCTGTGCAGCCGGATTTCTCAGTTCCTGGGAGCGGCTCACAACCTCATTGTTTTTGCCCAGGGTAAAGTCCGGGACAAACTTTTTCACTTCCAGTTCATATCCCTCTTCATTAAGACTAACGCGACCTTCAACATCGATGTTGTACTGCTTTGTTTGCTGTTGAGGGCCAGCTGTGGGTGTTACCCCCACAAGAACTACTCCCTGGTCCGGGGCCGTCCCGTAACTGGATTGGTAAATCCAGACCCCTTTATACTGGAGTGGATCATTGACCTGAATTACCTTCTGCTTGACTTCCTTACCCTCATCAATAATGGTCAGCTTACTGGTAAACTCCTTTCAATAAGCAT
>CAVVWZ010000054.1:0-7777 GCA_963752035.1 uncultured delta proteobacterium
ATCGTTCATCAAACTCAATATGGGTTGCACCGGGAATCTTTGCCTTGTGGGCAGTAGTAATAATCTTGGTGTGGTAACACTGGGCCACATCCTGTACTGACTGCATAATACACTGGACATCTACCACCATGGCATCAACTACGCCGG
Organism: uncultured delta proteobacterium; assembly: GCA_963752035.1. Classification (GTDB taxonomy): domain Bacteria; phylum Desulfobacterota; class WTBG01; order WTBG01; family WTBG01; genus CAVVWZ01. Next base: position 148 of record CAVVWZ010000054.1, read on the forward strand.
TTACAATTGCGGTCTCCTGCTGTAAAAAGTTTCCCGCGAGTGGTATTCCGTGGCGCATTAAAATCTCATTGGCGGTGCAGCACATACCGGATAAGTTGATACCATTGGCTCCTTTCGATTTCGCAAGCTCAACCATTTCAGGGGTCTGGGAGGCTAGCACAATCATCTCAGAGAGAAGCGGTTCATGACCATGAATGACAATGTTAACCTCATCTTCTTTTAAGACGCCGAGGTTTACCTTGCCCAGTACCGGGACGGGTGTACCGAACATGATGTCTTGAAGCTCAGTAGCAATCATTGAACCTCCCCACCCGTCGGCAAGCGAGGCCCTGATTCCCTGGTTGATCAGATTCTTGTAGTCCTGATCTACTCCTATATGGGTTCTGTGCATTATCTCTACAATTTCTCTATCAACACCGCGAGGTGCCACATCCAGTTTTTTCCAGATTTCCTGTCGTTTAAGAGGAGCCCTTTTTAAAAAGTGAACCTCTCCTTCCTGCCGTCCAAACTCTGCCAGGGCTGCTTCCCCTACTTCTATGGCGATGTCTTTAACGCTCTTTCCGTCGGTCTCAATTCCAAAATCCATAGCGATTTGAAAAAGCTTCATCTCATCTTTAATACCATAACCGGGAGCTTCTCCCTTTGCTGCTGCCAGAAAGGTTTCCGCAACCCCTCTGGCGTGGTCAGAGTGAGCGGCTGCCCCACCGGCAATCATCCGGATGAAATTTCGAGCGGAAATAGTTTCAGCGGTGGCACCGCAAAGACCTCTCCTTTTATCTTCCTTGCCTTCCACTTTTTTCTTGGGAGCCGGAACCCGGCAGGGACCCATGCCGCAGTTCTTACAGCAACTACCTTCTGCCCCAATGGGACATGGCTTCATGGTTTCAGCGCGGTCGAAGACAGTTGAAACACCATCTGCAGTGGCCTTCTCAATCATCTGCTGCGTTGCATCGCAGATTGTTTTTCTTCCATTTGTAGCATCTTTCTTTTTCGTAGCTTTTTTCACTTTCGGTTCCTGTGCCATGATTTCCTCCTTACCATTAGTAGTTGTCTGATGATTTTTTTCCACTCAGCTCTGTCCTGAACAATGTGGAACTTCCATTTTTTTATTGCCGCCTGATAGAATGAGTTATGTGCTCATTACCTATCTGGACAACTTTTAATTCTTCAATAAAGAGCTGTTCCTACATTAGCAAAGAAAAACTTATCCTTAAATTCTTGAAAGAGCCTCATAGCTGGCTTTAAGCCTGTGCAATGAGACACGCCTATCCTGTTAAAATTATAGTGTTTGAGTTGCGTTATAGTTTTTTCAACCTGATCGTCTTTCAGAAATGCCAGATGGGTCCCTCCCATTAAAACACCCAACTTTTCTCCCTTAAAGTGATCCAAAACATACTGTATGGTATTAATCAGTCCTGAATGGGTACACCCCAGGAGAATAATTAAGCCATCATGTTTGGTTTTTATAATAAGAGATTGGTCATCCAGAAGTGGGTCTGGCACAAAATTTCCATTATTTTTAACTGTAAGCCTGGGATCCCCCTTCTCAAATTCTGTTGTGCGTGGTATTTCACCCGTTAAATAGATACCTTCTGCTACTTCACTGAGAGAGGATTTGAGTTCAAACTGAGCACCGCGTTTCTCATAATGCTCTTTCGGGAAATTCATGCCGATATACCGTTGTGTATCATTGCCATTGGTTTGCACCAGGGCATACTTTTGAGAAAAGATATCAGGATGTGCATACACTTTTACACTGTTATTCAGTGTTAAAACGCCTGGAAGGCCTCCCGTGTGATCGTAGTGGCCATGACTTAAGAAAAGGCCTTTAATTGAAGAAAGGTCTTTTTTAAGACAGTGTGCGTTTTGGAGGATAGTAAATCCTTGACCGGTATCAAAAAGATAGTTACCTCTTTCTGTTTCTATAAATGCAGCATATCCATGTTCACCTATAACAGCTAGTGGACCGTTAACGGTATTTTCACAAAGAATGGTAATACGTATATCCATTACAATAATCCCACCTAAAGATTGCAGAGTAGAAAAAGAAGAGCAAAGACTATGCTACAAGATTTTCTTTCATTGCCTTAGCCAACCCCATGGCTTCCTGGCACGTTATTCAACCAGGATTTCCACTGTGGAGCACAGTCATATTTATCATCTTGATTTTTCATGCCTCCTACACTTTGCGATACTTTTCTATTATCACTATTATGATATTCATAAATAGGCGCAGTTAATTTCTTTAAATCTAACTTTAAGGTAACCAACCAAGTTCAACACTATTACCTGACATTTACCTGAACATGCAAATTGGTAGAAATGTGGTCTTCGCTTTTTAGTGTTAGCGTTGTCCCATTTTTTATGCCTGCCGGGATAGTAAGCCGAAACATTACATCATTCTCTTTGTCTTTGCCAAAATCATCCGCTCTGTTCCAGACAGTGCTTCGTCCTGAGTAATGTCAATAGTATAAATCATGGCATTGTCTGTAGTATCACTGATTAACTGAACACCTGCGCCAATTACGGGCCCATCTCCTACACCCTCTACCAAAGAAAAATGGGTTGCCTCTACCAGAGTAAAAACCTGAATTGGGATAAGAGAGATCATCTGAGGCATAGTGTCTCCTGAATCCGGTATAGCCGTATTTATCATAAACCCTCCTTCGCTCCGTATCTCCCAAGACAGTATAGGCTTCGCTTATTTCCTTAAACTTTGCCTCTGCTTCTTCATCCATGGGGTTTTGGTCAGGATGATACTGGAATGCCAGTCGCCTGTATGCTTTCTTGATCTCTTCATCTGTTGTGCTTTTCTTGAGGTCCAAAATCTGATAATAATCAGTTTTCATTGCTACCTTTTAAGTAATAAAGACATAATCCGCCGTGTATAATCAACAAGGCCCATCTCTCTATAAAAACCGTGATTAGCTACTTTCCTCTTGTAAGTACTGATTAACTTCATCAGCTTTCTGATGATCTATGACTTTTACGCTAAGACCTTTAACTCCATCCAATTTTTTTAACGCGTTCTGAATATCAAGAGCTAAGGGAAGGGCTAAAGGGCAAACATTGGAAGATGGTTGAAAGTCAAGAGATATGTCACCGGTTTCCGTTACAGTAAGATTCTTGATTAATCCCATACTTACTACATCTAACGTAGTACCGGGATCTATTATTCCCTTTAAAGTTTTAATGATATTTTCTCTTAATTCCATTGGCTTTTCTTATGAGCTCCTCAGTTTTAAATCCACCGTTTCCCAGAGTCTTTTGATCTCTTCTGTCACCTCGCAAGGGTATTCAATCACCGATTTTTTGTTCACCATTGCCTTGGTTACGCCAGGGTCATAGAGAATTTTCCCTGCCACTTCCAGACCATTTTTCAAACAGTAGTCTTCAATTTTCGATGTGTTTTCAGTATTGATGTCATATTTATTAATACATACGGTGACAGGGACATTGAAATGCTTGGCAACTCCTACTACCCTTTCAAGGTCATGTATTCCAGATAAAGTGGGTTCTGTGACTGCCAGCAGTAAATCGACTCCGCTTATTGCTGCTATCACCGGACAACCGATTCCGGGTGGTCCATCAACAATGACGTATTCTTTTTTTTCTCTTTCAGCAATGAGCTTTGCTTGCTGTCTTACCAGGGTCACCAGTTTTCCTGAATTCTCCTCAGCAATACCCAGTTTCGCATGTGTCATATAGCCGGCCCTTGTGTGGGAAATAAACCAATGGCCATTCATGTGCTGTTCCATAGAGATGGCGTCCTCCGGACACGCATGGACACAAACCCCACAACCTTCACAAGAAATGGGGTCAACACTATAATCTTTAATAGCGTCAAATCTGCAAACTTTGATGCATTCATCGCATTGCTGACATTTCTCGCTATCGATTACAGCTATTTTACCACCATAGAACTCCTCGTTTTTTTCTACAGTTGGATGTAAAATCAAGTGAAGATCAGCTGCATCTACGTCACAATCAGCAATGACATGGGAATTTGACAGAGTAGCAAAGGCAGCGGTAATAGTGGTTTTCCCTGTACCTCCCTTACCGCTGATTATTGTCAATTGTTTCATTTTGCGCTTAACCTTTCTATGGTCTTATAAAGTTGAGAAAATTTATCCTTGAAATCCGGCAGGGCATCCCCTAACGGTATCCCAGTAGAATATGCCTCTGCTATCTTCCTATCCCAGGGAATAGTCATCACTATTGAAATGCCTTCGCTTTCACAGTACTTTTCTACCTCCTTATCTCCTATATCAGCACAATTGATTACCACTCCAAAAGGTATAGTCAGTTTTCGGAGCATTCCTACTGCCAGTTTTAAATCGTTTAATCCAAAGGGAGTAGGTTCTGTTACCAACAGGCAGAAATCAGTATCTTTCACAGTTTCAACCACTGGACAAGAAGTTCCCGGTGATGCATCAATAATAGTCGTCCTCTTGTTAGTGATAAGCTTTTTTACCTGCTTAATTAAAGGAGGAGCCATAGGTTCTCCCACATTTAAAACCCCGTGGGAAAAATCTATTCCTCTTGAAGTACCTTTTTCAATAACACCTATTTCTCTTGTAGCCTCTTTTATTGCCTTCTCCGGACAAATATATGCACAACCCCCGCATCCATGGCAGAGTTCCGGGAAAAAGAGAACCTTTTTCTTAACGACCACTATGGCATTGAACTCACAGACTTGAGCACACTTACCGCAGTAATTACATTTCGATTCGTCCACTTCAGGGACCGGTATACCAACCGATACCTTTTTTCTGATTTGTGGTTTCAGGAAGATGTGAGCATTTGGTTCTTCAACATCACAATCCAGAAATTGAACGTTTTCCAGGGAGAGGGCCAAACTGGTAGCTATTGTCGTTTTGCCGGTTCCACCTTTACCACTTGCTACAGAAATAATCATATCTACCCCTACTTTCTCACCATTGTGGCGCCACATTTAGGGCACTGAATTTGATAGCAGGGCAGTCCAGCCTGATGAGTAGCACTAGCTCCACAAGAGGGACACACACAATCTCCTCCGGGTCCTGCGCCAGCTTTAGTCCCGCTCATTCTTCCCCTGCCGCCTCCTCTGCCCGTTCCAGGACCACCTCCTCCAGGAGGGCCTGTTCCATCTTTTCTCGGCATATAAATCACCTCCTTTACATGGTGTTATTCTTCAAGTGAAAGGGCACCTTCCGGACACTCCTCAACACAGGTACCGCAGTCTACGCATTCTTCTTCATCTATTTGTGCCTTATCATTTTCAATCTTGATAGCCTCTACAGGGCATACTTCCGCGCATGTTCCACAGCCCGTACATTTCTCTAAATCTACTTTAACAGCCATTTTTCTTCTCCTCTCAAACCTCTTGTAATAGTGGTTTCTGGATAGTCACACCACGGATCATTTATACCTGAGCAGCGCTATCAATCAACTTTGGCCGTGATGGGCCCCTACACTCGGGTCATTCACATAGTCGTACTGACCGGCTTTGAATCCTTCAATTGCCTGACTTACTGTATTTCCTGATAACCCAACAATAATTTTTAAACCTGCTGCTTGAAGGGTACTGAATGCATTGGGTCCCACATTACCTGTTAGAACAACCTCTGCCCCTTTTCCGGCTACTAATTGTCCAGCTTTCGTACCAGCTCCTCCTCCGGCACTCATAGCTGGATTCTGGATAGCCTCAAACTCCATATTTTCTGAATCAACAATAATAAAATATTGGCATCTGCCAAATCTGGGATCGACAGAATCTTCTAGGCTTTGCCCTGAGGACGTAACACACAGTTTCATTAGTTGTACCTCCTGCTTTCTTAGTGGTGTTAAACTATCTAGGTTTCTTCCTGTTCCAAATTAGGTGCCATTAGTCTTCTCAACAATGATTATGTTATCCGGGGTGATCGTGCTTGCAGGGTTCCACTCCGCTGATTTCTCCCTGTAAATAGGCTTGCAGGACATTTCCCACATTGCCGATTGCCCCGGTTACAACCTCTATACCAAAGTTACTAAACATCTCGATCGCCTTCGGTCCCATACCTCCGGCAATCATTACGTGTGTCCCCTGTTCCTTGATGAATTGAGGGACCTTTCCAGGGATATGGTTGCTGTAGTAAGGGTTTTCAACAACTTCCGACTTCTTTACTTCACTGCCCTCAACATCTGCCATCAGATAGCTGGGACATCTCCCAAAATGCTGGCTTATTTGCCCGTTAAGTCCTTGATTGTCCTCACAGGCTAATGCTATTTTTTTCACGTATCTTTCCTCCTTGAACTGTTTAGGTTATGTTTGCTTGCTTAGTTCCACTTGATTCCGATCTTTCTTCCAGCAATTGTCTCCACTTTGAAGCAATGTTGCTGAAGGCATCACTGCTTTCGCTATGATCAGGATTGCCGATCAGTGAACGTCCGCTATCGCCACACAAGACTATTTCGGGATCAATAGGTATGCTGCCCAAAAAAGGAACGAGCATTTCTCTTGATGTTCTTTCACCTCCTCCTTTCTTGAAAAGATCAATAGTTTTATGGCAGTGAGGGCAGTTAAATCCGCTCATGTTTTCAACAATTCCTACCAGGGGTAGCTTCATCTGTCTGGCAAAGGTGACTGCTTTTCTGCTGTCTAGTAAGGCTACATCCTGGGGAGTGGTAACAATAAGGGCTCCATCAATATTCTTGAGGAGATGTGCTACGCTCAATGCCTCATCTCCGGTCCCGGGAGGAAGATCAATAATTAAATAGTCTAAATCACCCCAGTAAACATCTCCCAGGAACTGCTTGATTATACCGTGCTTTAAGGGGCCACGCCAAATGACTGCATCATCTTTAGATTGCAAAAAGAAGGCAATGGACATAACTTTCAGGTCGTGTTTAGTAACAATAGGAAGTAAGCCTAAAGTTGACGCACCGGGCCGTTCATCTTCTATCCCCAGCATCTTTGGAATGTTAGGACCGTGGATATCTGCATCCATCAATCCCACGGCATATCCTTCGCGGGCAAGTGTTATTGCCAAGTTGGCTGCAACAGTACTTTTGCCGACACCACCTTTTCCACTGATCACCATAAATTTATGCTTGATATATGACATCTTTTCATCGAGCAATTGTTGCTCATGGGCCTCTTTTTCCTCTTGGCTACACTTTTCAGATTCATCACAACTCTGGCAGACTTTCTTTTCATCACATTTGTCTGTACTCATGATCGTTGCTCCCAATTTTAATTTAGCAGGCACAAAATCATTTTCACCTGCCTTCAGCCTTCCCTATACGCAGCAATTGTGCCAAGGATAATCAACAGAATAGTGATATAATAATCAAATGGTTAGGCACAACATTTGTGGCTACTCCTTTTTAACCTTAATTACCGTTGGCCAAATGGCCACTTATAAAGTGGCCAAAAGACCGCTTTTACCGGCACAATCAAAACCCACGAGTGGATTCTGTAGTAAGAGTATTTTATACTTTACTACCAGTTCCACCCTCGTCCTCTACCACCCCCGAAGGCACGTCCCCTTCCTCCACCACGAGGTAATCCGCCACGGCCGACCCCAAAGCCGGAGGCATAAGGATAACCTTGAGTGCGGTATCCCCAATGGGGAAATCCATAACCACTTTGCGGGGTAGCACCTGTTCC
>CAVVWZ010000055.1:0-16532 GCA_963752035.1 uncultured delta proteobacterium
GTTGGAAAGGTGTTAAGAAGGGTGCTGCGGGAAGAAGCTGTGAAGGAATAAGGTTTTTTTAAGACAAACCACAGATTTCACAGAGAAAAAACTCTGTGTTCTTAAGCAGCGCAGATCCGTTGAAACTTTTTATTTATCCTTTAATAATTATTGCTCTGTGGTTTGTTTATTAAATTATTCAGTTACCATATAAGGGGGAGATGATGATACCGCGTTATACCAGGGAAGAGATGGGCAGTATTTGGGAACCTGAAAACAGGTTCAGAAAGTGGTTGGATATTGAAATATGCGTCTGTGAAGCTCTTGCAAAACGAGGGGAGATACCCCAGCAGGCGGTTAAGAATATCAAGAAAAAAGCGGATTTTAATATAGAACGAATTGATGAAATTGAGCGCGAAACAAAACACGACGTCATTGCCTTTCTCACCTCTGTTTCTGAGTATGTGGGAGAAGATGCCCGCTATATTCACATGGGGCTTACTTCATCAGATATTCTGGACACCTCTTTTTCTCTTTTGCTCAAGGAAGCAGCTGAAATTATTATTGATGATATTGAGAAGCTTCTTAAGGTGCTAAAGAAAAAAGCACTTATGCATAAGAGGACCGTCATGATGGGCAGGACCCATGGAATTCACGCAGAACCCATTACTTTTGGTCTCAAAATGGCCCTCTGGTATGAGGAAATGAAAAGAAATCTTGTGCGCATGCAACGGGCACGGGACACAATAAGTTATGGCAAGATTTCCGGTGCAGTTGGAACCTTTGCCCACCTGTCACCTGCTGTGGAAAGCCATGTATGTAAAAAACTGGGTCTTAAACCCGACCCTGTATCAACACAGATAATACAGCGCGACAGACATGCGGAATACTTTAGCACACTTGCATTGATCGCAAGCTCTCTGGATAAGTTTGCCCAGGAAATTAGGCTATTGCAGAGGACTGAGGTGAGGGAGGCAGAGGAATTTTTTTCGGAAAAGCAGAAGGGTTCTTCTGCTATGCCTCACAAACGAAATCCCATACTGTCAGAAAATCTCTCAGGGCTGGCACGGGTAGTGCGTACTAATGCCCTGGCTGCCATGGAAAACGTTCCCCTGTGGCATGAACGGGATATCAGTCACAGTTCTGTCGAACGGGTCATAGGTCCTGACAGCACAATACTAATCGACTTCATGCTTAACCGCTTTACTACAATGATTGACCGCCTGGTTGTTTATCCTGAACAGATGGAAAAGAATCTTCAATTAACCAATGGCATCTTCTTTTCACAGGCAGTTATGCTCAGACTGGCCAAAAAAGGACTGAGCAGGGAAGAGGCTTATAAGGTAGTACAAAAGAGTGCGCTTAATGCCTGGGATTCCGGTAAGAATTTCAAGGATACGATTTTAAAAGATGCCACGGTAAAAAAACACCTGACCATAAAAGAGATAGAAGGCTGCTGTACTCTAAAACACTATTTACAGCACATAGACCAAATCTTTACCAGGGTGTTTGGTAAAAAAGGATCAAAGTAACCCGAATGAAGAGAGCAGTGTTTTTAGATCGGGACGGTGTAATCAGTGAAGAAGTCGGTTATTTGTCTGATGTGAGTCAACTTCAACTGATCCCGGAGGCCGCTCAGGCAGTGCACCTTTTAAATGCTACTGGATTGAAAGTCTTTATTATTACCAATCAGTCCGGTGTTGCGAGGGGATATTTTTCTGAGACCCAGATCAAAGAAGTTCATCGGGAATTGGAAACAATGCTCTCAGCAGAAAAGGCTTATATAGATGCAATCTACTATTGTCCTCACTATCCTGATGGTACAATTGCACACTATCGCAGAGAATGTGACTGCAGGAAACCCTCTCCAGGAATGCTCAATCAGGCAGCAGATGAACACGGTATTGATCTGAGCAAGTCCTACCTGGTGGGAGATAAGCTGACTGATATAGAGTCTGCCCAGCGGGCAGGCGCACGGGGGATCCTGGTATTAACAGGATACGGGAAGGATGAAGCAGAAAAGATCGATGATGATTCTCCAGCAAAACCGGTATGCATTGCCCAGAATCTTCTTGAGGCAGCCAAGTGGATAATAGAGGACTATAGTAGTGGAAACAGGGGAGATACTGATCATTAAATTGAGCTCAATTGGTGACGTAGTACACACGCTACCCTCCCTTGATGCCCTCAATCACCTTTATCCCCATGCTAACATAACCTGGCTGGTTGAAGAGGATGCAAGCTCACTTCTTGAGGGTCATCCCTATCTCAGCAGAGTGATTGTATCTCGAAGGAAACGGTGGCTTTCCCAGCTTAAAAGACCCTCACTCTGGTTTACAACAGTTCAACAAATTTTTCGTTTTATTAAGGAAATTCGATCAGTAAACTATGATTTGATTATAGACTTCCAGGGTTTGCTGAAAAGTGGCCTGCTTGTTTTTTTGTGCCGCGGGAAGCGTAAGGTTGGGTATGACAAGTCGAGAGAGCTGAGCTATCTCTTTCTCAATGAACGATTTCCTCCCGAGCCCCTTGAAAAGCATGCTCTGGAAAAAAACCTCAACCTGGTAAAATCCTTAAGTGGTTTTGCAGATGGGGAAGATATCCTTCAGGGAGGGAACAGGAGTAGTATCATAGCTGTTGGTGAAAGGGAAAGACGTACCGTAGAGGCCTTTTTGAAACAAGAGGGAATCATTGACAGCAAACCACTGATAGTAGTGAATACTACAACCCGCTGGGAGACTAAGCTCTGGGACTCCCCTAACTTTGCCAGACTTTCTGACCAGTTGATCGATCAGTATGATGCTCAAATTATTTTTACCGGGCAGAAAATCGATTCCCCATCTATTGATGAGATCATGTCTCTTATGAGGGGGCAGGTAGTTAATGCATCGGGAAAGACGACCATAAAAGAGCTTGCCTATCTCCTTCAGCGTGCAGCGCTTGTGATTACCACGGATTCGGGTCCCATGCACATTGCCGCTGCAATGGGAACTCCTGTTGTTGCTCTCTTTGGACCGACATCCCCGTGGAGAACGGGACCCTATTCAAAAAATGCTGCAACTGTAAAGAGTCAATTGTCATGCAGTCCCTGCTTTAAGAGAACGTGTAAGCATTGCTCCTGTATGAAGGGCATTTCCGTAGAAGCTGTTTTATCTGCGGTTGACAGACAGTTACAGAGTCAAGAAAAAACCGAGGACAGTTGTAATTGTTGATATAAGATGAGAACTGTGAATATAGCTATAGGGGAGGTTCAGAGATGTTATCGGTAGTAACTGGAGTTGCAGGTTTTATCGGTTCTCACCTTGCTGAGAGGCTTATAGGCGAGGGCCACCAGGTAGTGGGCATAGACTGTTTTACTGACTACTATCCCAGATCGATTAAGGAATCGAATTTAGATAATCTTTTATCATTACCCGGCTTTTCATTTATTGAGGGAAATCTTTTAGATCTTAACCTGCCGGATCTGCTTAAGGGAACTCACTTCATTTTTCACCAGGCAGCCCAGGCCGGAGTGCGGTCAAGCTGGGGATCAGAGTTTGAGGTTTATACAACCCTCAATCTCGTGGCTACCCAAAGGTTGCTGGAGGCATGCAAGAAGCTTACGATAGAGAAATTTATTTTTGCTTCTTCTTCTTCTGTCTATGGTGATTCGAAAGAACTTCCATTGAGGGAAGACAGTGTGTTAAAACCGGTTTCCCCCTATGGTGTAACCAAGCTTGCAGGTGAGCATCTCTGCATGTCTTATTGGAAAAACTATAACATTCCTACAATTGCTTTACGCTATTTTACCGTTTATGGTCCGCGGCAAAGACCAGATATGGCATTTCACAAATTCATGAGTGCATTATTGCAGGATAAAGATATCGAAATCTATGGTGACGGGTTACAAACAAGGGATTTTACCTTTATTTCTGACGCAGTAGAAGGCAACCTGCTGGCCATGAAGAATACCCTGGTGGGGGAGGTTTTTAACATTGGAGGAGGATCGCGGGTTACAGTAAATGATGTCCTTGGCACCATGAAAAAGATAACCCTGAAAAACCCCAGAATAGTGTATCAAGATGTGCAGAAGGGGGATGTGAAACATACCCTTGCAGAAACCAGAAAGGCCAGAAATACACTGGGATATAGCCCGCAGGTTGATTTAAAAACGGGGCTTGAAAAACAGTGGGAGTGGTTTCAAACGCTCTAACCCCACTCTGTTCGCCCCGTGGTTTCATCTTTCTATTAATTGATGAGGAGGATACATAAAATGGCGCTTAGTAAAGAACTGCTTGATATTTTGGCCTGTCCCAAGTGTGTTCGGGATCCGGGCTGTACAGGGGAATTGGAATACCGTGAAAAAGACGAAAAGCTGATTTGTCACCACTGTAATCTTGCATATCATATCAAAGAGGACATTCCTGTTATGCTGATCGAAGAGGCTACCCCGCTTGATTAGGTTGACCTGTGCACCTTTGAAGGAATGCCAAGCAGCGTCCATATAAATCGTCCGCAGCTTCATCAGCCGAGAATATATATCTTTATATTTATTATAAAAAACAAATGCCTGCCCATCATAGCTAAAGTATTCATTTAATAATCTCTGCTGATCTGTTCTGGTAATCATTCCCCCCTGTAGTTTATATTTCTCCAATGAACGGTTAAACCTGAGGAGGTTCTTTATCTTTTCCCTGGGGGAGAGTGTGCCTTTCAAAATCGCCTTATCGAAGTCAATAATGTATATCACTGTTGCACGGGAGGCATCCTCATATGAAATGAGGATATTTTTGAGGTGTAAATCACTGTGGTATATTCCTTTGCTGTGCATGGTGAAAAATGACCTGGCAATAGCTTGAAAGAGGTGCTGTTTCTGCACAAAGCGTTTTTCTGGTGATTCATCTTTCAACCTGTTAAAAAAGTTTATTAAATCAATACAATCGGTGAGTTCCAGTGAGAAGAGGAAATTCCTGTAGAGTGGGCCAATTACCTTTTGTTTAGCAGCAGCAAGGATTTCTGTTGTTCGTATGCCCCTGGAGAGAATTTGTGTATTTGCAACCATTTCTGTAAGAGGGCGATTTCCTCCCCAGAACAGGTCTCTGTTAAAGAACCTTAGCAGACCACCTCGCAGGCAGAGTTTTGCGACCATCCGTTTCCCGCTACTTTCTTGAATGGGAAGTGAAGGAAGGAGTCCACGGCCCTCAAACTGTTTGACTTCCCGAGGGGCTGTGGAGATAAGCCTTTGAGGGTTTAAAATACCCTGTCTGAGGAGCCTCTCTTTAAAGTCATTTCTAATTAAAAGGGTTAGATTGCCTTCTGCGATAAGACTACAGTTTGCCGGAATTTTACTAGCAGGGAACATGAATTAACTCATAGACGGGGGGATTAAACGTATGAGTATCAGGATGAATGTCGTAACCACTACGGCTACATGGCTTACTGGTTACTGAAAATAGCAAAGGCGTGGAATTTTGGCAAGGGTTTTTTAGGCCACTTTTTTTGTAGTGCGGGGTGATCTCTTCCGGGGAATTCCTCTCTTCTTTAGATTTTGTCGTGAATTTTTGTTTTTGACTTCATCAATAAAGCGCTTGACGATCTGAGGGTCAGCATTCATGACAAAAATCCTAACAGCATGTGGGTTCCATGATGTGTCGTGGGAAAGTGGTTCCTTACATGCCAGGCATTTTTCCAGAGGGGCATCTACATCGTTGTGTTTATGCATATGGCCACAATAGCAACATATGATTTTACAGTTTTTTCTCAGGGTGCATCACCTCCTGTAAGGTAATGTGTTATATTATACTATACTAACGTACTGTAAATCAGTAAGTTTTAATTATGTTGGTTGCGTAGGAGGGGAAGATTGCACAGAGAATGCTTAGTATCTGTAAGGAAAGCAGGTGATTAAAAAGGGTACTGGATGAAATTTACTATGTTAGCGGAATGAAGGTTGTTTAAGAGTTGGATAAGGTTTTTTTAACGTAGGCAACAGATGCTGTTGTTAAGCGATTACACCAGATCACTACAAGAGGGGAGGATTCACGTGCAGCATGAAAAAAGAGATACAGACCGAGAATAGCCATAATAATGTTCGGTAGCCACATGCTTATAAGGGGCGGGAGGCGTCCATCGATGCCCAGTGACTCCCCGAGCATTAACAATAAGTAGTAGAATAAAAAAACTAAGAGGCTTATTATAAAACCGTAGGATTTGCCTCCTCGAACCTTTCTTATTCCGAGAGGGATTGCAAGTAATCCAAAGACAATACAGGCAAAAGGAATCGAAAATTTTTTATGGTACTCTATCTTGATTTCATTGATCTCCGGATTTCCAGGTTCCATTTTCCTTAAGGAATCTTCTAATTCTGTGAGGGACATCTCATTGTATTTTAATTCACCAATAGAAGAGGCATTGAGATCAAGGGTTATATCGTAGGTTTTGAAACTACCCCTTTGATAAGATTCTAACACTTTACCGGCACGGTGAATACTCCCATCATATAGTCTCAAATTTAATGACAGGGCATCTGCATCAGATGTGATATAAGCTTCCTTTGCAACAATTGTAGTGGATATGGCAGGATCCCTCTTATCTGCGATAAATATTCCTTTCATACCTCCTCCCTGCCCAACCGTCTTGTCGACATAAATAAGCATCCCGTCGAATTCATCATTAAAAACTTTTTCCGGTATGCCTACCTCGGATAGGGATTGGAGCGCCTTAACGGTAAAGTCTTTGAGTGCCTTGAATCCCCAGGGGTTGGCGTAGAAGGTGAGCAGTATTGTGAGCAGAAGGACAATGGATGAAAAAAAACTAACCGGTAAAACAAGCTGGTAAAGGCTTATGCCGGAAGATTTCATAGCGATGATCTCGTTATCTGCGGATAACCTTCCTAATGCCAGTAGAATGGCAAGCAATAGGGAAATGGGGATAATGTACCCCAGGAATGGTATATAGATGTAGGTGATCAACTGAAGGATATCAACAAAGCCCATACCCTTATTGACAAGCAGGTCGGAGAGTTTGAGGGTTCTGCCCATCAGCATGATGGCACTGAAGGTTAAGACGCTGGTGATAAACGGTCCCAACAATTCCCGGAATACGTACCAATTTATAATGTTTAATTTAAACATAAATAAGGAGGGGGTTTAATTGGTAACTCAGTTAAAAAACGTAGGTGAGGCCGACTATGCCAAAGTGAGAGTCTACGCCACGATTGGGAGTTGCCATACCTGCATTAGACAAATGTCTGTAACGATAACCCACTGTGAGTGCATAGTGATGCCCCATGAAAAACATAGTTCCTATCCCGGGCTGGGTGATAAAATTGGACTGGGAACCCTGTTCATGAACATGCTGTGTGGTATAGACATATCCTAGGCCAACCTCAAGGTAGGGGGCAATCCAGGTAGCGAGATTGTACTGAATACCTCAAAAACAATGAACAGCCAATCTCTGCATTTGTGCCGGGACTGACAACAACATTGGTCAGTGGTTCCACAAGAAGTTCAAAATTAGTTCTTTGTGATTTAATACGAAGTTTCTCGGCAAGGGGGTTAATATCAAAACCGAATTGGTAGAGAAGTGGTACCACTTCATAGTCTGAAGACGTGTCGTCGAGTGGTGCCATACCGTAACCCGTTACAATGCCAAAGACTTCGAAGCCACTTGTGCGGTGTCTCTAAGCTTGAATCGGAACCGGCAGAGGCCGATAAAGGCAGAATAAGGGATAGAAGAACAATAGTAATAAACGCAACTCGGGTCTTATTGAGCATTAACACATCTCCTTTCCTAATTATTCTGGTATAGCGGTATAATATTATGGAAAAGAAAATTTATGGTTTTCAAATGAGTTCTTTTTTACGGACTTCTTCAATGAAATGCAAGAACTTTTTTTAAAAAGATCATTTTCTGCTATTGTATGAAGAATCAAAATAGAGATGAGAATTGTCTTGAAAAAAATTAACACCCTTCTATAATGAAATGGCAACTAAACTACGGAGAGCCTTATTATATCATCTGTACTAATGAATACCACTATACCAGAAAATCCCCAAAGGATTCTCATTATTCGCCTGGGTGCTATTGGGGATGTGGTGAGGACCTTACCTGCATTGAGAGCCCTTCGAAACAAGTTCCCTGAGGCCTACATTGCATGGGCAGTTGAAGAAAGCTCAAGAGATCTCCTTGAGGGTCATTCCGATCTGATCGCATATTTATAGTAAAGAGAGGTAAGTGGTCAAAAGGATTCCTCCGTTTGCCCATGACACTTAAAGAAATTGGGGCATTTGTCAGGGAAATCCGGGATGACCACTTTGATCTGGTATGGATTTTCATGGTATTTTGAAGAGTGGTGTGATAAGCATTCTCTCCGGAGTTCCCGTCCGGGTCGGGTTGAGCCCGAAACTTCTGTAAGGAAGGGAACTATTTTTTTAATAACTACCATATTGATCTTGAAACAAGTGCGACTTAACAGGATAGAGAGAAATATACGGTTTATAGGTTTCCTGGGTATTAATCGTTCGGATTACGATCCGATTATCCCTGTTACCACTTTCGATAGGGATTTGGTTGATCATTTCTTCAAAGAGAGACAACTGACCGGGCGTACACCGCTGATTGCCATTCATCCGGGAACAAGCAATAAAACACTCTACAAGCGCTGGAGTCTCTCATCCTATACCCAGCTGGCCGACACCTTAATTGAGCGGTTCAATGCCCACATTCTATGGACGTGGGGCCCCGGAGAAAAAGATACGGTAGACGATATTGTAAAGCAAATGAATCATGCCTCAACCATCGCTCCAAAAGTTAACTTAAGACAGCTTGCAGAATTGTTTCGGAGATGCCATCTTTTTGTGGGCAGTGACAGTGGGCCCATGCATATTGCGTCATTTGTAAAAACCCCTGTAGTAGTCATGTATGGTCCTACAGATCCTGTAGTGAATGCTCCCTCTCAGAGCACTCCAAACATTATGCTCAGGAAGGATGTTTCCTGTAATCCATGCAGGAACAGGAACTGTAGTGATTTAGGCTGTATGTCAGCGATTAAGCCTGCGGAGGTTATTGCTGCTGTTCAAGCTTCTTTAAAGAACCGACATGATAAACAGTTTCACGTGTCATACCCACTTTCTTAAAAACTGAATGTGTACTGAAAAAAGTATGAAAAGACCACCTGTTTCCGCATGCATTATTACCTTTAATGAAGAACGGAGTATCCGGGACTGTCTTGAATCTTTAAGCTGGGTTGAGGAAATTGTGGTTGTCGACTCAATGAGTGGAGATTCTACCGTTTCAATCTGCCGTGAATATACGGATGTAATTATTCAGAAGGACTGGGAAGGCCATGTTAAGCAAAAAAACTGTGCCCTTGCTCAGGCCAGCAATGAATGGGTTTTATGTTTAGATGCCGATGAGCGGGTTTCTCCTGAACTGAGGGAGGAAATAGAGCGAAACCTTTCAGAGGAAGCTGTTGGGGTGGATGGATATTATTGCCCGCGTCACTCCTATTACCTTGGTAGATGGATCAATCATGGTGGCTGGTACCCCGATTATAAACTGCGTCTCTTTAAGAAATCGAAAGGTCAGTGGGGAGGGAAGGATCCACATGATAAAGTCGTCCTAAAAGGTAGCACAAAATATTTTACGGCAGAGCTGTATCACTATGTTTATAGAAACCTGTCCCAACAGCTACAGACAGTAGATAGTTTTTCTACTATTACAGCAGCAGGCTTAAATCGCGAAGGGGATACATTCAGCCTCCTAAAGCTTTTATTTCGTCCGCCACTTAAATTTATAGGGGCTTATATTCTAAAAAGGGGATTTCTTGATGGCCTTCCCGGATTTATTATTGCCGTTACATCCTCTTTTTATGTTTTCCTCAGGTATGCAAAGCTCTGGGAACTCCAGAAGCAGGGCAATCTATCTCAGGATACTAAGAACTCTGATGAATAATAACCGTTCTTACCAGAACCTGCACATAAATGGATTGCGCTGGCTTGTAGATGCTTCATATACCCATCTCATTCCAGGAGATCTGCTGAAAAAAATCCAGCAACCAGCTGCACACCCGGAATGTCGAGTGATCAAGGAGAATAATGTAAGGGTCAGTATGTTTCTGCAGGTGACAGGAAAGGCGAATCTTCTGTTCGTCAAGCGCTACAAGTGTCGGGGCATCACTGATAAGATTAAATATTTTTTTATGTCCTCAAAGGTTTCTGCTGAATGGAACAATATGCATGCTTTTCTTGAACGGGGTATTTCGGTAGCCCGCCCACTGGCGAAAGGCGAGCAAAGAAGGTTGCATTTCCTGCAGGATAGCTATCTTTTTACCGAAGCTCTGGTTACTGCCCTGCCCCTGGGTGATTATATTCAGAAGATCCAGGATTGTAATGATTCAAAAAAAGCCTTCAGTTCCAGGAGAGAGATCATTTCAGCAGTGGCACAGGTGATTTCTGCAATCCATGAGGAAGGGTTTTTTTATCGTGACCTTCACGCTGGCAATATACTGGTTGACACCAGTGATGGTGGCAGGCTGGTGATTTATCCAATCGATTTCCATAAGGTCTGGCATTTTCCTAAACTGCCAGTCTGGATGCGTGTGAGAGATTTAGCTCAGCTTAAGAATTCATTGTCTTTCTCTGCTCCTGAACAGTGGCGATTTCTCAAGGAATATGCCAGCCATTCTCCTTCTTTTGAAACCAGCCTGAAGGAGTTTGCAGGACAGATTAATCACAAGGCCTCGCAATTGTGGAGAGTTCACCTCAGAAGCCGAACCAAGAGGTGTCTTGTCGAAAGTAGTGAGTTTGCAGTGAGGAAAGGTTCTCAGATGTCTCTTCATTATCGCAAGATCTATTCCGAAGGCCAGATTAGAGAAATCCTAAATCAGTATGATGCAGGCCGGTTATCTGCTCACCGCACCGTCTTGAAAGAAACTCTGAAGGAGCTGGTCTCTTCAATAACTGTCAGTACACAAGACGGTACTTGCAGAAGATATTTTATAAAAGAGTCACGGGTTACCGGATTGTGGAACAGTTTAGTCAGAACATTCACCAGCTCCCGGGCGATGCGGTCCTGGATTGCTGCCCGCGGATTGCAGGTAAGAGGTATGAAAACACCCCTCTCCATTGCACTCATCGAAGAAAAAAGGTTAGGTCTGTTGAAACGAACCATACTCATTACAGAGTTTCTTGAAGACGCCTATGAGCTCAATGACTATGTGCTGAAATACTTTGGGACTAAATCAAACCGGGATAAGGATATCAGGAAAGAACGTTTCATTTCAGACCTTGCACAGCAATTACAAAAAATCCATGCACAGGGAATTTATCATGCTGACCTGAAGTCCAATAATATTTTGGTTACTGAAAAGGATGGGCATTCATGGAATTTCTTTTTTGTTGATTTGGACCGGGTTATTTTTACGCGAAAGCTTTCCTTCGAACAGATGGCAAATAATCTTGCTCAAGTTAACGCCTCTATTGCTGATTGCATTACCCCTGCAGACCGTCTTAAGTTTTTCAGAATCTATTCTGAGGGAACACCCCAGATGGGACAGCGCAAGCGATATTTTAAGAGGATTTTGGAGATCGGCAGGCAAAAAAACACACGACCCTACGGTGTAATTTTTTCATCTTCCACAAATACTAGCTTTTAACCCCTGATGCATATGAAGGTTTTGCACCTCTATAGCAATTGGAAGTGGACCGGACCGGCTGAGCATGCTCTTGCAACGGTACAGTATCTTTTCAAAAAAGGTTATGACCTATCTTTTGCCTGTGCCCATCCGCCTGTTGAAGTTGAGGATTCCCTTGTGCAACGGGCACGTAAGACAGGGGTTCCATTAGTAAATGGTTTTTATCTCAATAAACATATGCATGTCTGGCAGAATGCGCACGATATTTACCGGTTGGTCAAATTTATCAATAAGATGAACTGTGATCTCATTCATACTCACCTTGTTAATGACCACATAGTAGCAGGAATAGCCGCCAGGTTATGTTCAAAAAAGGTTACACTTGTACGTACTGTTTATGATGGAACCGGGTTATCCAGTGGATTTCGAAACAGAGTCCTTTTAACATTTTTCTACGGATGCCCTGATAACTGTTTCTGAAATGTCCCGGCATGCCATTCAAAAACAATTTAGTTTTCCAAATAATAAACTATGGATGATATCTCCGGGTGTTGATTGTGAAAGATTTAATCCAAATATTGATGGTAAAAAGGTACGATCAAAATATGGCATAGATCAACAGGATCCCCTTATTGGTATTGTTGCACGGGTTCAGCCCCACCGCAGATTTGAGATTTTTCTAAAAGCCATACAGCTGGTGGTTAGTAAAAGTCCTCAACTGAAGGTCTTTATTATTGGACGAGGTACGCACATACAGGAAGTCGCCATTAAGCCTGCCCAGGAAATGGGACTTTCAGACAATATATTATTCACCGGGTATCAATTGCATGGATACCCTGAAATGCTGGCTGCTCTGGATCTGAAAGTTTTTCTCGTTCCGGGTAGTGATGGAAGCTGCAGGGCAGTCAGAGAAGCTATGGCTATGGGAAAACCAGTAGTTGTTGCTAACAGAGGTATGTTGCCGGAAATTGTTGAAGATGGTGTTAGCGGATTAGTCGTTGATGATACACCGGAAAATCTGGCACGTGCTATTTCTCTTTTGATCACAGATAACCAGTTACGTGCAAGAATGGGGGAAGAAGCGCGAAAGAAAATGATTGAGGAATGTAACCTTAGCCACCAGCTGGAAAAAATTGAAGATGTTTACAGGAGAGCTTCCGGGATACACTAACCAGCAAATGTGATTTTATCCGTTTATTCTTTGCTGGTGCTATCCGAGAACAGTAGTTTTTTGGAGGACCTCTTCTATGGTGGTAGTGCCTTCTATAACTTTACGCAGTGCCTCTTGCCTCAAGGTGAGCATCCCCTTTTCAACAGCAACTTCTCGTAAGGTAACCTCAGAGAATGATGTGCTGGTAATTTCTTTCCGTATATCATCATCCACGTTAAGCATCTCGTAGACCGCAACAC
Organism: uncultured delta proteobacterium; assembly: GCA_963752035.1. Lineage (GTDB taxonomy): Bacteria > Desulfobacterota > WTBG01 > WTBG01 > WTBG01 > CAVVWZ01. The sequence goes on from CAVVWZ010000055.1 coordinate 13,004, forward strand.
GTCCTTTAAATCCGGTTCCAGAACAGTTGTCACATCCCTTACCCTGAAACAGTTCCACTCCTTCCAGTTGGCTTGGATCCATCCCCAGATCCCTGAGTGTTTGAGGATTGGGATTTGAGATGGGCACCTTGCATTTGTCGCAGATACGCCTCAGGAGTCTCTGGGCGACTACTATGGTAAGTGCAGATGAGATGAGATAGGGCTTGAGACCGATATCCATGAGCCTTCCAATGGTTGATGGGCAGTCATTGGTGTGGACTGTGCTCAGAACGAAGTGTCCGGTGAGGGCCGCCTTAATGGCAATCTCAGCTGTTTCCAGGTCACGGATTTCACCTACCATTATGATATCAGGATCCTGGCGTAAGAATGCCCTGAGCGCATTGGCAAAGGTTAGTCCTATCTCTTCTTTAACCTGGAGCTGATTTATACCGGTAAAGTTGTATTCAATAGGATCCTCAGCGGTAAGGATTTTTTTGTTGGTTGTGTTGAGCTTGTTAATACCGGAATAGAGGGTAGTAGTTTTTCCACTTCCGGTTGGACCGGTAACCAGTGCCATGCCGTAAGGCTTCATTATTGCTGCTTCGAATTTATCCCGTGCCTCGTGTGAAAAACCGAGCCCTGACAAGTCAACCTTGAGGTTTGATTTGTCAAGAAGCCGCATTACTATTCCTTCTCCAAAAATAGTTGGCAGGGTGTTAACACGTATATCAATTGCGCGGGTCTTCCCGAGGCGCAACTTGATTCTGCCATCCTGAGGCATACGCCTTTCAGCAATGTCTAAATTTGATAATATTTTTATCCTGGAGGTAATAGCCTCTTTAATTGAGGGAGGCAGACTCATGGCCCTGTAGAGTTCACCGTCTAAGCGATACCGCACGTAGTAAACTTTCTCGAAGGGCTCAATGTGAATATCACTCACACCAATCTTAATGGCCTTGGTGATTATAGACTGAACCAGCTTAACAATAGGTGTGTCCGCCGCAGAATAGAGCTCTTCCTGCTGTTCAATATCATCATCATACTTGATGCCGAACTCGTCGACAGCATCGGACAAGAGCTTCCCATAATCCTCAATTTCCTCAACTTTAATCTCTTCTTCTTCCAGCTCTATTTTGCTGGTTAGAAATTTCTTGTATTCTTTGTCATCGATTTTGTAATATTTTTTAAAGGCATCAATAATGTTTTTTTCTGTGGAGAGAGTTGCTTTAATGGAGAGGTTGGTTTTAAACTGGATATCCTCGATAGCTATGCTGTCGGTAGGGTCTGCCATTGCAATAATAAGGGTGTTCTCCTTATAATCAATGGGGATGGCAAAGTGTTTTTTTGCCACTTCATAGGGGATCTGTTTTATGACCTTTTCCGGGATCTCATGTTCCGGTATCTCAATGACAGGATAATTGTATTGTCTTGAGAGGCATTCTACGATGGTTTTCTCTTCCAGATGACCCAATTTCACCAGGATTCTTCCCAGGCGGGCATGGGTCTTTTCCATGATCTTTACGGCTTCATCCAGCTGATTTTGGGTGATGATACCTTCTTTGAGGAGTATCTGGCCGAGTTTCTGTGATCCCTCCCCCTTGTCAGCACGCTTGAGGGTGCTGTTGAGACTGGAGTCTCTGTTTCCAGCTGCCCCCGGTTTTACCTGTTTGGGACCACGTGGTGGGTTTGCCCCAGTTCGTGATATATTCTTATTATCTGCTACTGATTGGCTCATTGTTGTATAAAAAGGGTTTTTAGTTTGATGCGCACATTCCCGGTACTGGTTTTGGAATTACCTGTTAGAACTTCAAAAATGAATAGATACAGTCGTGCTATGCAATAGTATTCTTTTCGGTTTGAAAATCAACTACTTTAATGAATTTTGCAAATAATTGCGATTTTCTGGGGTTCCGGAGTGAATTGAGGCGGGGGAACCTTCGGTTATTTCTCTTCCAGTAACAGGCCCATGAGCATTGTGCACTGCGGTCAATCTTTTTAGTAGAAAACAGTCATGATCTTAAGGTATTGGATACATGAGGCCGCACCCTATATATGAGGGCATATCAAAAGCCTGGTACAGTGAGTAAGGGAATTAAAGATGTGGTCGCCTGGAGGCAGGGATTATGGTGCCCATCGGAGGGCCATCGTAGTCTGGATAACCTGAAGTGGTGGAGGAAGAAAAAAATGTTCCCCGGTTGGGGATATTTTCGCTCTTCATTATAGCTCCCGGGCATTATGAGCAGGTTTTTTGCCCTCAAGCTTCCTTAAGATGGCAACTACTTTACCTACGATGCTTACTTCTGCATCCCCGGGTTTAATGATAATAGGATGCATGGTCACATTTGCAGGTTCCAGTCGGACAGTAGTATCGTCTTTGAAGAAACGTTTGATGGTAGCCTCTTCATGAATTAAAACTACAGCAATTTCTCCATTTTCAATGGTCGACTGTGGTTTGACCAGAGCCAGGTCACCATCTGTAATGTGTGCATCAATCATACTGTCTCCTACGACTCGTAGCAAAAAAACATTTTCCCAGCGGGCGATGGAGGGGTCAATCCCAATTGTTGATTCTATGTTTTCTTCAGCGAGGAGAGGGCTACCTGCCCGTACCCTGCCGACAAGAGGGACCATCCTCACCGGTGGAATAGAAGGGGTTTCAACCAGTTCGATTGCACGTGAACTCCTGGCTACACGCCTGATGTAACCTTTCTGTTCGAGCATGTCGAGGAACCGCTTGGCACTATGGGGCCCGGACATACCAAGCTGGTTGGCAATTTCCCGAACGGTCGGTGGATAGCCCTGTTTGCTGACAAAGTCCTTAATAAAGGTAAGGACTCTTGCCTGTTTGCCTGTAAGGTCTCTTTTTTTTGGAGTCATCTGTTGCAAGGGTCGAATGGATTTAGTACAAAAGGGATGGAATAAGCAAACTTGTACATGTGTTATAGTTCATGGGTACCAGTTTGTGAAGCGGTTTGTTAAGCCGGAAGATGGATTATTTATAACCAGTCTGTCACATCGTTAATGGGGAGTCTTTCCCGCGGCAACTGGTTTAAGGGAGAATCTTCAACAGGGTATCCAAGGGCAACTCCGTCAACCAGGATAAGCTCTGAAGGTAGGTTGAGGGTTTCTTTAATTGATTCCTGGCAAATAGACACTGCGTTCATCCAGCAGGTGCCTAAACCCTGTGCAGTAGCCGCAAGGAGAAATTGTGCGAGGGCGGCCACGGTGGATTTATAAAAGTTCTGATCTTTCCAGGGGTAGGTGGCAAAAATAATTCCCATGGGGGCGTGGTGAAAGGCAAAATTGCCACTGCCCACTGACTGCATATCAAATTCCTTTTCTTTGAGGGTTGCTATCATTTGTTGAAATGCCTTATCCTTTCTTTTCTGGAAAATATCGCTCATTTCTTCACTTAAGGGTGGCGGCGGGAGTTCCTCTTTTTTCTGAAATGCTGCTGCAAAGTTTTCCTCTATGGCCGTAATAACCTTTTTTAGTGAGGTGCCCGTAAGCACGATAAATTTCCAGGGCTGCTGGCTGGTTGGATTTGGGG
>CAVVWZ010000056.1:0-9068 GCA_963752035.1 uncultured delta proteobacterium
ACCGGGCTAACCATTAAAACGGGTTCCTCAGAAACCAGTATAGAAACCTCAATGCTTTCACTCATATCAAGTGAGGTAACTGTTATTAAACTTGTAAATAAACCCGCAGAAACTGCCTGTGATCTGTCCACCTCTACGGTGACCGTTTCGGATAGTCCTGCTCCTAACATGCCGCTGGTTACATCAGTGGTCAACCAGTCCTCTTCTTCAGAAAGCAACCACTCCAGCGTACCTTCTCCCCCATTAGTAATAACAAACGTTTTGGAAATATCAGCTTCGCCAAAGTCCAACTCACTGACATCTACCTGCAAAAGCGGGGGGGACCCTTGAGCGTAAGAGGTGGCCTGAAAGCATAGTAAGAAAAAGAGTGAACAACCAATCAGACAAAAACTCGTTTTAAATGCGCGTATGACCTTCATTATCTCTCCTTTATAGATATTAAAGATTGACTGGGGCACATTGCACACAACAGTTGAAAGATTAGAGTGAATACAGTACCCCTGGTGTAGAGACTTTTTCGGTAGGAAGAAATAAAACTTTAGAGCCAACGAACAAAGATTGTTCCCCTCTCCGTGGTGCCAGGGGGAAAGCATATCTACCTTCAAGCACAAAATAATTACCAGCCTGATCAAAAGGACTTTCCATAAGTTGTTAAATGTGCTAGTTATTCATTAACTGATCAGGACTGAATACACATTTTCGAGGGGATATAGATGCAGGTTCTCATAACAGGTGGTGCAGGTTTCATCGGTTCTCATGTGGCCGATCTTTTGATAGAGGAAGGTCATTCGGTTACTGTAGTTGACGATTTGTCAAGTGGAAAAGAAGGGAACATACATCCTCAAGCAACCTTCTACCCTTTGAGTATTTTAGATACAAAGTTGTCTGACGTATTCAGCGGAAAGAGGATAGATGCGGTCATCCACCATGCTGCGCAGATTTCTGTAAGAGATTCCGTAAAAGACCCAATCAATGATATGGAAATAAACATCAAAGGGTCTCTTAACCTTTTAGAAAACTGTGTAAAGCACAACATCAGTAAATTTATTTTTGCTTCGACTGGAGGAGCACTCTACGGAGAACAGGACTGTTTTCCTGCGGATGAGCAGCATCCCACCAGACCCCTAAGCCCCTATGCCATTGCAAAATTGAGCACAGAAAAATACCTCTCCTTTTATCACAACACACACAAGCTTTCTTACATCTCTCTCAGATATTCTAATGTTTACGGTCCTCGGCAGGACCCCCATGGTGAAGCCGGTGTAGTCGCTATCTTTGCAGAGAAAATGCTTCAGGGTGAACAGCCAATAATCAATGGTGACGGCAAGCAAACCAGGGATTTTGTCTATGTTCGGGATGTTGCGCGAGCCAATCTGCTCGCTTTGACCCACGATTTTATCGGCGAGATCAACATTGCCACCGGCATCGAGACCTCGATCAACACCATTTTTCAAGAAATCAAAAACCTGTTATCATCAAATACCCCGGAAGTACACGGGCCACCTATGCCCGGTGAACAGTTAAGAAGTGTCCTCTCTTTCAACAATGCCAGAAGCATCTTAGGCTGGGAACCAACCGTTCCCCTTGCTGAAGGATTAAAGCCAACCGTCACCTTTTTCAAAAACAAAGCCTAATGCTGCCCCCTTTTCCCACCCCGTATTGTCAAAAGAAAACCACAGAGAACACTGAGAATAAACTAACTATCAATAAGTTAGATACCTTTACCGTACCTCCCCTCTGTGTCCTCTTACATTAGTAGTCTTATTATGCCAGATTTTAATCTTTCCAGGTTAAAGTTAATCAACAAACCAACTCTTTTATCCAGTGCCCTTACATAGCTTACTAACCGGGCTTCATATGTATTGACTCAACAGCCTGTAACTCCACAATGACCTGCTTTTCAATCAAATAATCAATCCTGTGTTTTTCTTTCTCCCTACCTTGTATGCTTCAGCTCTATCGAGCACTGGAGATATCTGCTCGGATATATGTTCTAAGGGAAATTCTTTTTGAGAACACAGAGTTTTCCTCTGTGCGCTCTGTGGTTTCATATTTCCTCCCCTGTTTTCATGAAACTGACAGTATCTCGCACCCTGGATCCGGGTTATCCAATTATCTAACTGGCATTATGTTTTTTCATACACTCCACCAGAAAAACTCTCATCACTTCACAAACCCCTGACACACACACTCCGGCCTGATATCCAGGGGTTTCATCCTGCAGATATTCGCCACGCTATGTGCCTAACTTTAATACAGTAATTTGTTACTCACCTGCACCTTTGAGTTCCACCCTGCTAAAGGATTAAATCTACACTAAATTATACACACTGCAGGCGATGGTATCTTGTTTGCATAGTTACCCTAGAAGTTACTCTTAAAAAGTACCTCCTGGGGAGATTCTATGCGCTTATTTAAATCGATAGTTATTTCACTGATATTCTTATTTACAATTATCCCTACCTGTCACGGGGATTCTTTAAACCTGGAATGGAATCCCAATGGTGAAGGAGACCTTGCAGGATACTACGTGTACTACGGCACTTCCCCCGGTTCCTATGGCGATCCTATCGATGTGGAAAATGTGACAGAATACGAACTTACAGGCTTAGATCAAGGGGTACGATATTACGTAGCTATTACAGCCTACGACACTTCTGATAACGAAAGTGAAAAATCCGATGAAGAAAGTGGAGTACCTCCTGACACCCAGAACCCTTCAGTCACCATCACCATTCCAACGGCATCATCAAACTATTCTACCTCTAACAGCACCATCACCCTGGGTGGTACAGCTTCAGACAACGTGGGTGTAACAGTGGTAAGCTGGGTTAATAATAGAGGGGGTTCAGGTTCCGCATCTGGAACCACCAATTGGTCCATCTCCGGCATCACCCTGCAGTCGGGTAATAATACTATTACGGTTACCGGCCGTGATGCTGCTGACAACACCGGGACTGACAGCATAACAATAAATTATACTCCTCTTACAACAACTACTACTAGCGTAATTTCTACAACCACAACCTCAGTAGCATCAACAACCACTACTGCACCCACAACCACGACCTCAGCGGTCTCTACAACTACAACTGTACCCACTACCACTACTTCCGTTGCCTCAACAACAACTACAGCAGCTGCTACTACTTCAACTTCCGCCCCTGCAACTACAACGACACCCGCTACCACTACCAGCATACCCGGAACTACTACCATCCCCGTGGCAACAACCACCACGGTGGAACCGGGAGTCAACCCGGTGAGCGGTAACATTATAATAAATAACGGTGCCTCAGTGACCGATTCACCCGAGGTTACCTTAACCCTCTTCGCCACCGCCAATGATCCAGTGCCGGCAACTTCAAGCCCAATCCTCGCTGGAGAAGAACTTGGTTCAGACGCAGTAATGTCTATCAGCAACGACGGCACACAATGGTCTCCCCTCGAACCATACAGGCAAACAAAAGAGTGGACTCTGGAACCCGGGGACGGAACAAAAACGGTTTACGCCCAATTCAGCAAAGGTGATGGCAGGTGGATGACCGAATCCGCACAAGCTCAAATAATCCTTGAGGGGTCTCAAAGCACTTGTGCTGACCCGCAAAAGATCCAGCCAGTTTCTGTAACAGCATCCAGTGCATCGCCCCGTTACTCTGCGGACAACCTTATTGATGGGGACCCATCAACGGTATGGTCTTCCGTAATTTCACTCTTCAAAAAAGAGCAATACATCACTCTTGATTTTGGCAGCACAAAGAAGATTAGCGAACTTACCATGTATGCCTCCCAGCTGTTTGGTGTAGACTTCTTTCCCACAAACTTTGCGATACAGGTAAGTCAGGATAACGCTACCTGGGTAGACATCAGCAGAGAGCAGGGTTATGTCTTTGGCCAATCCATCACTTCCGGCAACTGGGAAACGAACGGTCTTGAGTCTCGATACATCAGAATCCATATTACCAAGTCAAAAACACTCTTTCTCTTATTCAAACTAGCCCAGATTGCCGAGATAGAAGTGTACGGCTGCAATTCAACAGGAGAAATACCACTTCTTGCCGGGGAACAGTTATCTGGTGAAAGTAGTGCACAACACACAGTCAGCACTCAAAAGGAACCGAACAGGGAAACTGAAAGCCGGAACACGGCTCTGCGCCCCCCCGGCAGGCCAGCAGTAACATTCTTAAAGTAATACACATCCTGAAATTCTGAACAATAACACTCTTTAGAGGATCACAAAAACATGAAAAACATAGTAAGAAACATATCACTCTGGAACAGTCTGCGGGCCCTTGCATGTACTATCCTGCTTTATCTTGTTACGGTTCAGGTTAATGAGGCCTTATCATCCTTTGATCAAGCCACTTACTTTAAGGAACACAAGGCCCTTATATCGTGGGCACCCTCAAGGGGACCGGTAGACCACTACCTTATGGAAATTACCGACACACAGTTCTTCCCTAGTTCGGGACAGAAAAATGGCCTCACAAAGATATGCCAGAAAACCACACCACTGCCGTTCTATCAACTCACCTGTGAACACAACCACTCCTATCAAGTACGGGTAAAAGCTGTTTCTCCTTCAGGAAACTCTTCACCTTATTCAGAAACAAGCATACTCTTTATGTGCGATCAGAAAAAACCGGAAATCCATCTTTCATCTCTTCCACTGTCACCAAATGTCCGATCTCCAATCTTTTCACTATCCGGGAGTTTCGATGAGTCCAATCTTGAAGCCATTACCATAAACGAGGTTGCGGCCACTATTAAGGCTGCTGAAAAACATTTTCAGTCCACTGTACAGCTTGCTCCGGGAGACAACCTGATAACTCTTAAGGCATGGGATCTGGCAGGCAACATCACTACAAGAAACCTGGCAATTGCCTATTCCCCTCTTTCCAGGAGTGACGATAATCTGTCTCCTTTCGAAGTTGACTACAACAATGACGGTACAAAAGATCTATTGGTTGGCACAGAGGAAGGGATGATTGCACTGTTCACCAACACAGGGACAGATGCCGAACCTGTTTTTTCAGAATATGACTTCCTGACAGTCGATGGAAAAACAATTGATGTCGGCACCCATGCAGCACCTTTTATGGTTGATTATAATAACGATGGAATACGTGATCTTTTGGCGGGTAACGGAGAGGGATCGCTTCTTTACTATGCAAACCGGGGAAACACAACCCATTCTTCTTTTGCTCAACCCACCACTATTTATGATGTTCACGGAACTCGTCTTGCCGTTGACTCATACTGCACACCCTGTATTGTTGATTGGGATGACGACAACAAGAAAGACATTCTGCTGGGAAGCGGCAACGGCGCACTGGTGCTCTATCGCAACGAAGGAAGTGACAGTGAACCTCTCTTTTCCCCACCCACTCAGATCGAGGTTGATGGTGCGAAAATTAACTTTACCAGCCAGGCAGTTCCTGTAGTTGCGGACTGGAATGATGACGGTGGAAAAGATCTGCTGGTGAGAAACCAGGAAGGACGAGTGCTTTCTTTTCCTTAACGAAGTTGTACGTGGCGAACCCGATTTGTTCCGGGCTGAGCAATTGCAGATGGGGGATTCTAAACCTAGCTTATCTGGATTTCCTGTTCCCATTCCCTTTTACTGGAACCAGTTTGGTGAAGAAAGCTACCTGGATGGAAACAGCTACACTTCTCTGAATCATTCCCTCTAACACAATGAAGGACAACCAAAGAATATGAGTCAAGGAGGTTTTAAAGCAATGAAAAAAGAGTTAGAGATTGCTGTACTTAACGGTAACTAATTCCAGTCAGGCAAGCAAAAACCTTTACCAGCGGCACAACAGAGAAGGTATTCCTTACATTGAAGTACGCAAAGGAAAAACCTACGGAGAGATATGGTTCGAAACCCCTTACAATATACCGTTTAATCCTAAACCGGTATTTCATCTAAAGGAATGGTATGAATCATACTGGCTGAAGAGAAGAGGATACAAGGGCCTTCACCCCTACAGATTAAGTATCGGGCCGACTGCCATATGGTTTAAATTTACCCTTAACGACTTTGATCTGATCAAAAAACAGTTAACCAAGCTGACATGGAAACAATCCGCCCAAAACAGTAAAAAACGTCTTTCTCTCAAAGCAGCTTCTGACAAGCTCTTCTGGGAATATGCTGATCAATATTTCGAAAAAAGCAGAATGGCAAATCGCAAGATAGGGCAAAAGGTTAGGCTCGCAGGCTGGTAACGGCAGAAAGGTATTTTCCGGAAAATGGCACTATTTTATTGTTAAGGGAAAAAGCAAATGGAATTTACACAGAGCACTCTACTTGAAATCCCTCTATGGCACATAGAGCTCCTGATGGCGATGATGATCCTCTGCCTTGCACTGAGACGATACGTGCTGGGATTACTGGGAGCAATTCTATTCATCATGTACTGGGGATATATTTGGAACCTGGATAAATTCATCAATCAGCCATTGGAATTCAATTACATGACCGTCTGCTTTATACTCACGGCCGGAATAACTGCCCTCCTGGTTGTGGTCTTAGCAGTGCATTCTTTTTCCCTAAAAGAATGATTCCAAGCAGGCACTACCTGAGGATCATTACAGTCGCAGATCATATTCACTGATCAGCCGGGAAAGGTAGGTTCTCTGAATTCCCATAACTTCAGCAGCTTTTTTCCTGTTGCCGTGGGTATAAGCCAATGTCTTCTTCAAAAATTCCTTTTTGAATAAATCCTGAGCATCTTTTAAGGTCATTCCCACCTCAACACCTCCCTGGAAACCGGGATCGGATTTGCCAATAGGAAGATCACTCGTCATGATTTTAATTCCATCTCCCATCACGACGGCCCGCTCAATTGCATTCTCCAGTTCACGCACATTCCCCGGCCAGTCATAACTGAGAATGGCCTTCATGGCTTCAGTGGAAAACTCTGTTTTCCGCATACCCCTTTCAGCGTTAAACTTGGTAAGAAAGTATTCTGCCAATACACGCATATCCTCTCGCCGTTCCCGGAGGGGCGGGACCTTTAATTGAATTACATTGAGCCTGTAGAAGAGATCTTCTCTAAAGTGGCCATCCTTTGTCATAGTCTTTAAATGTCTATTGGTAGCAGATATGACCCTAACATCCACCGTTATGGGAACAGAACTGCCGATACGGTTAAAGGTGCCTTCCTGCAATACCCGTAACAGCTTTACCTGCATGCTTTGACTCATTTCACCTATCTCATCAAGAAATATTGTACCGCCATCGGCTGTCTCAAATAAACCGATCTTTTTATACAGTGCCCCCGTAAATGATCCTTTCTCGTGCCCAAAAAGTTCTGCTTCCAACAGTGTTTCAGGGAGGGCTCCGCAATTGACAATAACGAACGGTTTATCTCGTCGCAATCCGGACCGGTGAATGAGCCTGGCTAACAGCTCTTTTCCCGTACCGCTCTCGCCTTCAATCAATACAGTTGTTTTAGAATTAGCTACCTTAAGTGCATCAGCAATGACCTGTTTTATTGCCTTACTCTCTCCCACGATGTGATATCTCATCTCCAACTGATTTTTCAGATCTTCATTCTCTTCAAAAAGCTTTTTATATTCTTGAGCTTTAACAATGGCTGATGCAGCTAAGTTCGCGAAAGACACGAGTATTTCCATGTCTTCATTTCTTATAGCCTTACCATCCTCCCGATCAATGATTTCAACCACTCCTATGACGTCCTCCCCTATCTTCATTGGCACACATGCAATGGAGGTGGTATCAAAACCGATTGATTCACTAATTTTCTTGTCCCACAGAGGATCTTTGGTCACATCTTCCACCAGGAGGGGTTTTCCTGTTTTTGCCACATATCCAGCAATGCCTTCCCCGAGACCTACCTCAAATTTTTTAACATCATCTTTCTTGTCACCAGTAGCTACTTGAAAATAAAGTTTTTTCGTCTTTTCATCCAGCAGCAGCAATGAACTTGCACGAGCCTTCATCACCTCAGTAATTGACTCTATAATTAATCCTAAAAGATGTTCGAGATCAAAAACCGAAGTTACCAGAGATGAGATGTTGGAAAAAAATTGCAATCTTGGATCCTGACACTTTATCTTGTTCTTTCATAGACAACCTCAATTGAGTGAAACAGACACACCCCCTGAAACAATATATGGACATATATCTGAAGCTATGTGCTGCTCCCCGCGCACCCCAGTTACATGAGCTCTGCATTTAACCGGGCAGGCAGCGCGGGGTTTGCTCAGCACCTGCCGGCCAGCACTATGCTGCCGTACCGCGTCAATGAGTTATTATATAGTGCACTTATTGTTATCGACATGCCTCGAGAAATTCTTTAATTATTTACAAAATGTGCACTTTATGTAACCTCTGTTCTGTATAAGTGATGCTACCCACGCACCCTAGTTACATAAGCTGTGCATTTAACCGGCCAGGCGTGGCTTGCCCAGCACCTGCCGGTCGATTTGAGACCCTTTTCCACTAAAGTTGTAGAAAAAGGCACCGATACTAATAAATAGAGTTCAGTGGTGACAAATCACCAGAAATCAAACAGATTGTTTTAAGCAACTGACATCTTTGAACTCACACATAATGCCAACCATTTCTAACGACTAACACCCATGGAACTCTCCGAGCTTCTAAAAAACATGACAGAAAAAGGTGCATCTGATTTGCATCTGCGCCCTATGACAAAACCAATTATACGGGTTGATGGTAACCTGGTCAGCACCGACTATGAGCCGGTCACCATAGAAAAAATTGAGGCTATGGCTGACAGTATCATGAACGAGTACTTAAAAAAGAAATTCCTGCTAAAACATTCTGTTGACACATCTCACTCTGTTCCAGGAGTAGGCAGATTCAGGGTAAACATTTTTCAACAGAGAGGTACAACTTCCCTTGTTTTAAGGAATATTCCTTTCAAGGTGCCGACTACCGAATCACTCAATTTACCCCCGGTTGTTAAATCATTTTGTTCAAAGCCACAAGGGCTGTTAATCGTAACCGGGCCAACCGGCTCGGGTAAATCTTCAACGCTTGCTTCCATGGTTGAAGTTATTAACGAAAAAAGAAACCT
>CAVVWZ010000057.1:0-8369 GCA_963752035.1 uncultured delta proteobacterium
AAATCAATTGATGAGCTGGACCCTCAGTTCAAGTATGAAGTGTCAGACCAGCCGGGCGGGGAGAACATAAAACAGTGTTTTGGTTGTGGGGTATGTACAGGAGGATGTCCGGTAAGCGACATTGATTCCACTTATGACCCCCGCAAAATTATTCGCATGGTTCTTCTGGGAATGAAAGAGAAGGTACTCTCTTCCGACTTCATCTGGCTCTGTTCCCTGTGCAACACCTGCAGCTTTATCTGTCCGCAAAATGTGCGATTTTCAGAAACCATGGGTGTGCTCAGGGATATGGCAGTAAAAGAGGGGTATGTAAACCCTGCTTTTCCCCAGCAGATAGCAGCCATTGACAAGTTTTCACAGACTGTACGGGATAAGATTCTCCAGGCAATCGTGGAAAAACGGGCCAATAAAGTAGCTATTGAGCCGAAAAAACTGCTCCAGGAGATTATAGACAAGCTTTAAACCTCACTTGTATAGACATAGACTACTATGAACGAAAAAACTGATCCAGCACAGAAAAAGAAGATCGGTGCGGTAATGGTGGTGGGTGGCGGCATTTCAGGCATACAGTCATCTCTCGACCTTGCAGAGCTGGGCTACCGGGTTTACCTGGTGGAGTCGTCTCCTGCTATTGGTGGCGAGATGGCCAAGCTCGACAAAACCTTTCCCACCAATGACTGTGCCCTCTGAATACTGTCTCCCAAACTCGTTGAGTCTGGCCGACATCGTAATATAGAGATTATTACCAATGCTCAGGTGGAAAGGGTTGACGGAGAAGCGGGTGCGTTTTCCGTTCGCCTGCGCAAGCAACCCCGGTACATCATTCAGGAAAAGTGTACCGCCTGCGGCAACTGCGCTGATTACTGCCCTATACAGATTAGAGACGATTACAACCTGGGGTTAGATACGGTTAAGTGTATCTACATTCCCTATGCACAGGCTGTTCCTGCCTGTTACACCGTTGACCAGGACCATTGTCTCTATCTCAACCATAAAGAGTGCAGGCAGTGTGAGCAGGCGTGCGGTACCGATGCCATCGATCTGGACCAGGAGGAGGAGATCGTGAACCTCGAGGTTGGCTCCATTATCCTCTCCCCGGGCCTGACAGAGTTTAATGCCAAACGTAAGGCTGAATATGGGTATGGGCGTTTTGCCAACGTGATGACCAGCATCGAGTTTGAACGGGTGCTCTGTGCATCGGGGCCCTTTATGGGACACATACAGAGGCCCTCTGATGCAAAAACTCCCAAACGCATAGCATTTTTACAGTGTGTGGGATCACGGGACGTAACCGTTGACAATCCCTACTGTTCGAGTGTCTGCTGTATGTATGCCATCAAGGAGGCTGTTGTTGCACTGGAACATGAGCCTGATTTAGATTTAAGCATTTTCTATATGGATATGCGCACCCAGGGCAAGGGCTTTGAAGAGTTCTATGAACGGGGCAAACAGCAGGGGATCACCTTTGTACGAAGCAAGGTTTCATCTCTTAAAGAGATTCCCGGGACGAAGAACCTGATCGTTCACTATGCCGAAGAAAATGGAACCCACAAGGAACAGGAATTTGATTTAGTCGTGCTCTCCGTGGGTATAGAGCCCGCTAAAAAGGCCCAGGAGCTTGCCAGCACGATGAAGATACGCTTAAATGACTATCGATTCGCCCAGACTGAACTGTTTTCCCCCATTAACACCAGTCGTGAGGGCATCTTTGTCGCAGGTGCCTTCCAGGGACCGAAAGATATACCGGAAACGGTTATCCAGTCGAGTGGCTCAGTGGCCTCGGCCTCAAGTCTGCTTGCCTCAGTGCGGGGTACCCTGGTGGAAGAGCAGACCTATCCTGAAGAACTGCCCATTGAGGATGACCCCCGTATCGGTGTCTTTGTCTGTCACTGTGGTATTAACGTTGCCGGGGTGGTTGATGTTAAGGCGGTTAAAGAATATGCAGGCACCCTTCCCAATGTGGTCTTCGCGGAACAAAACTACTACAGCTGTTCACAGGACAACCAGGAAAATATTAAAAACCTGATCAAAGAGTACAACCTCAACCGGGTAGTGGTAACCGCCTGCAGTCCCCGCACCCATGAGCCGCTTTTTCAGGAGACCCTGCGGGAAGCCGGTCTCAACAAGTGTCTCTTTGAGATGGCTAATATTCGGGATCAGTGCAGCTGGGTGCATATGCATGAGAAAGAGGCGGCAACGGAAAAGGCCAAAGACCTTTTGCGCATGGCAGTGGCTAAAGCCAACAGGCTTGCACCGCTAACGGATCAAACCATTCCGGTTGTGCCCAAGGGGTTGGTGATTGGTGGTGGAGTTGCGGGTATGACCGCAGCCCTGGAAATTGCCCGGCAGGGTTTTGAGTGCGCACTGGTTGAGAAGGATGAGGAGTTGGGCGGAAACTTCAATACTATTCACTTTACACTGGACGGGAGTGACCCCCACCACTATTTGGAAGATCTGAAACAACAAGTGAAGGGCCATGAACAGATTACGGTTCATACCAAAACTGAGATTGGTTCAATTAGCGGCTATATCGGAAACTTTAAGACCTCTCTCATTTCCCGCAACGGTAAGGAGGCTGATCCCCTCGAGATCGAGCACGGGGTGATTGTCGTTGCAACCGGGGGGACGGAATACAAACCGGTAGAGTATCTCTACGGACAGAATGAACAGGTGCTGACCCAGTCGGAGTTAGAGGAAAAAATGTATGGAGAACCTGCGGACATCTCTACACTGAAGCAGGTGGTGATGATTCAGTGTGTCGGGTCACGGGAAAAAGAACGGTTGTACTGCAGTAAGCTCTGCTGCAGTAAGGCAATAAAAAATGCCCTCAAGATTAAAGAACTCAACCCGGCATGTGAAGTAGCCATTCTCTATCGCGATATCCGCACCTATGGTTTTAGGGAGGATTTCTACAGCAAGGCCCGTGAGGCAGGTGTCCTCTTTATACACTACGAACCGGACAACAAACCGGAAGTGACACAGAGTGATGGAACCCTCTCCGTAACGGTTACTGACCCCCTGTTGGAGGAACAACTGAATTTCAAGCCTGATCTACTGGTGTTAAGCACTGCCATTGTATCCCGGGAAAATGAGGAACTCTCCCGCTTGCTGAAACTTCCCTTGACTCAGGATGGTTTCTTTCTTGAGGCCCATGCGAAATTGCGACCGGTTGACTTTGCAGTGGATGGCATATTCCTCTGTGGATTGGCCCACTTTCCCAAACCGGTTGATGAATCTATTGCCCAGGCGGCTGCAGCTTCCGCACGGGCGGCCATACCCCTTGCAAAGGGAAAAGTTGATGTAGAGCCTATCGTTTCTTCAGTTGAGCAGGCTGACTGTTTCGGGTGTGGAATTTGTGAGTACCTCTGCCCCTATAATGCCATACGGGTTGTCGAAACCCCGGAGGGCAAGAAGGCTGAGACCATTGCGGCCTCCTGCAAAGGATGCGGGCTGTGTGCCTCCCACTGTCCAAAGAGGACCATTACTATGGGACGTTTTACCAGCGAGCAGATTGAGGCACAGATCCATGCCATGCTGGCACAATAAATAAAAAGAGAATTGTTGCGGGTTGCACGTTCCACGTTTCAAAGAACCAGGGCGGAGGATTTAAACCCGTAACGTAAAGCAGATAACACTTTTTTCAAACTATACAAAAAGATGCAAGAGACAGCAGATAACATTCAAGCAGATTTTGATCCAAAGATTTTAGGTTTCTTTTGTCACTGGTGTTGTTACGCCGGGGCAGATGCTGCGGGTGTTTCCCGATTCCAGTACCCTCCCTAATATCAGGGTTGTCAGGATAATGTGTACGGGCCGTATGGATGCCTCATTCATTCTGGATGCCTTTCTGCAGGGGGTAGACGGTATACTGGTTGGCGGGTGACACCTGGGTGAATGTCATTACCAGGATGGTAATGCGGAAGCAATTCACACCATAGGTGCAGCACAAGAGCTGATTAGCCAGGTCGGAATCGATCCTGAGCGGTTGAGCCTTCAGTGGGTTTCTGCTGCTGAGGCGCCCCGTTATGTGGAGATCGTAACGGGCTTTACAGATAAGATCCGATCTTTGGGACCCCTCGGCCTACCAGAAGGTATGGACCGAGAAGAGATTACCTTTAAGTTAAGGGCTGCGAAAAATCTCTCCCAGCAGGAGAAATTCAGATGGATCCTGGGGAAGAGAACAGAATTTTTCAAGGAAGGAAATGCGTACGGTGAAGTCTTCACCCAGCATGAACTGAACAGGCTGTTAAAGGGTCTTATTACTGAGGATTTACAGGTGCATGAAATTCTTCTCCACCTTGAGAAGGAACCCCTCTCAGTAAAAGAACTTGCTCAAAGGCTAAAGCTTTCTCCATCGCTGGTCTTACAACATATTACCGCTCTGCGCAGGAGAAAGCTTGTTGATTTACAAGAGGTCACGGCAGGGGTTCCCTGTTATACCCTTGTGCAGTTAGAGGATAGAAAACAGAATGGATGCTAAGGCAACACTTGTTGTAGGTGGAGGTGTTTCAGGAATTAAGGCTGCCCTTAAACAGGCAGAGGCAGGCAATAAAGTGTACCTGCTTGAAAGTGCCCCTGGACTGAGCGGGGAAACAATAACCTCAGGGAATTCAGGTGATCCTGCACAGCCTTTTACCCGGATTGATTGCAAACAGCTAAAGGAACACCCCAACATCGAGGTTATAACCAACGCCGATATAAAGCGAATAAAACAGGAAGACGGGAAATACCGGGTAAAAATTGTAAAACGTCCCCTGCGCGTGCTTGAAGAAAAGTGCAACGACTGTAAGGACTGCATCAGGGTATGTCCCATCAATATGTGGGACGATTACAGCCGTTGCCATTCCTTCCGTACGGCGATAGACTACTTTAGTACGGACATTTTCTCTTATAATATCGTAAAAGAAACCCCTGTGTGTCAGCGGACCTGTCCGGTCAACCTGGATGTCAGGGGATACGTTGGACTGATTGCAGAGGGAAGATATGCAGAGTCCCTGGATCTCATCAGAGAGCGGCTTCCCTTTCCCGGCATAATTGGCAGAATATGTCCTCACCCCTGTGAGGATGAGTGTAATCGGGGAGAGAAGGATAAACCACTGTGCATCAGGGACTTAAAGCGCTTTGTTGCCGACCATGAGCTGTCTGAGCAGTCTGCCCCAAGCACCTAAAAAAGAAGCCCGGCAAAGACAGGAAAAGGTTGCCATCATCGGGGCAGGGCCGGCAGGGTTGGCCTGTGCCCATGATCTTGCCCTCGCAGGATACCAGGTGGTGGTTTATGAATCACTTCCCCGAGCGGGTGGGATGCTGGCCGTAGGCATTCCGGATTACAGGCTTCCGCGCACCATTTTAGAGCAAGAAATTGATGTGGTAAGAAACCTGGGTGTAGAGATTCAGTATAATGCTGCCTTAGGAAAAGACTTTACCCTTGAGGACCTGGCTGGCCAGGGGTTCAAAGCGACCTTTATTGCGGTGGGGGCCCACCTGGCTATGGGAATGAGAACCCCCGGAGAAGATACCCCCGGGGTGGATCCGGGGGTGGATATGCTCAGAAATCTCAACCTTGGTGAAAAGGTTTCGGTGGGCCGTGCTGTGGGTGTCATCGGGGGAGGAAATGTGGCCATTGATGCAGCACGCTGCTCTTTGCGTTGCGGTGCCGATAAGGTGACCATCTTCTATCGACGTTCCCGGGCTGAAATGCCTGCAAGTGAAGAAGAAATTGAGGCCGCACTGGCTGAAAATATTACCATCGACTATCTTACTGCCCCCGAGGAAGTATTGTCACAAAACGGCAAGGTCTCCGGACTCCGCTTAATACGCATGAAACTTGGAGAGCCTGATGCCTCGGGCAGAAGAAGACCTGAACCGGTTGAAGGCTCCCAATTTGAGGTTGCCCTGGACACCATTATACCAGCCATTGGTCAGCGATCTGATCTGTCCTTTGTTTCTGAAGGTGACGGGATTGAGACTACCAGCTGGGGTACCATAGTAGTAGACCCGGACACCCTCGCAACTGGAAAACCGGGTGTCTTTGCCGGAGGAGACTGTGTTGATGGTCCCGGCATTGCGATACAGGCGGTTGCTTCGGGCAAGCAAGGGGCAGAGTCAATAAGGAATTTTCTTGAACAGTAAACAGGCAGAAGTGAATGTTAGAAGATAAAGACAGATACATAATTGAATTTGAAGATATCCCAAGAGAACGGGCGCACATGCCGGAACTGCCCGCAGGTGAGCGGGTAAAAAACTTTGAAGAGATTGAGCAAGGCTTTACTCCCGAGCAGGCTCAGGAGGAAGCCCAGAGGTGTTTAAGCTGCCGCAGGTGTCTTGGTTGCAAACTATGTCAGGCTGCATGTGAAAAAGATGCTATAGTCTTT
Source organism: uncultured delta proteobacterium (assembly GCA_963752035.1). Classification (GTDB taxonomy): domain Bacteria; phylum Desulfobacterota; class WTBG01; order WTBG01; family WTBG01; genus CAVVWZ01. The sequence goes on from CAVVWZ010000057.1 coordinate 6,372, forward strand.
GATCAGGTGGATGAAACGCTGGAGCTTGAAGTTGATTCTATTATTATTACCCCCGGCAGCATACAGCCCTTCGAGCAGCCCGACCAGCGTTTTGGGTATGGTCACTCGCTCAACGTGCTTACGGACCTTGAATTTGAAGGCATGCTTCACCTTGAGGGGCCTTACGGAGGATTGATCCTTCGGCCCTCTGATGGGGAGATTCCCAATAAGATAGCTTTTATTTACAGTGATGAGAAGAACAGTAATCGGAATGGACTCGGTCTCCTTTTGAAAGAGGCAGCAGCGGCAGGCAAGAAGATCGAGGGAAGTGAACTGTGGCTTTTCTCCAGCCATCCCGCTGCAGAGATGGACGCTTATAAAGCTTGTCTTGAACAGATTGCAAACCTTACCTGTAAAAACGCTGTCCCGGAATCAGTGGTGGAGTTGGAAGATGGCCGGACACTCGTAGTCGAATACATGGAAGAAGGGGAAAAGCGAATAGAGCGGTTTCAGATGATCGTCATTGCAACACAACGGAAACTCTCCGATTCCATCAAGGCACTGGATGACCAGTTAGGTCTAAAGCTTGCCCAACATGTTAATCCCAGCGAGGAGAGCGATCCCGTACAAACAGAAAGGGAATCTGTTTCGGTTGGGGGAGGCATTACTACTCGTTAAGAGAGGTCGAGATATCAATGAAAAAACATTTGGCAGTTGATCTGAACAAGTGTACAGGGTGCAGGATGTGTGAGCTTTCCTGCGCAATGGTGCGGGAGAAGGTTTTTAATCCCAAAAAAGCACGTATCAAAGTTAACTTAATTGGGCTTCCGGAAATACCCGTTCCGGTCTATACCAGAAAATGTGACGCCTGTGGAGGAGATCCCACCTGTGTTAAATACTGTGAAGTGAATGCCCTTACTTACTCGGAAGACAATCCCAAACCAGACAAGAAAAAGATTACCATACCAGAGATCCTTGCTGAAGAATGGTTGAAACAGGCCGAAGAAGGCCTATAAGGTGGTGAAAAAGTGTGCTCGTAAAAGTGAGGACGTTTGCCAACTTAAGAGACATTGTGGGAAACGGAGAGATAGATTATAAACTTCAGCAGGGCAATACCCTGGGATCCCTGCTGGAGAGTATGTGTCATACATATGGTAAATCTTTTGAGCACCAGATAAAAGACCAGTCTACTGCTGCCATAGTTCCCTTCCTCGTACTTATCAACGAAAAAACCTTTCGCTCCGTAACCGACCTTGATACTACCTTGTATGAGGGTGACCAGGTTACCATCATGTTACCCTTTGATGGGGGATAGTTTCATTTCCATCACACTTTTGTGCCGGATTTTCTCGTGTAACCGGTGTCTTGTCCCACAAATCGGCTAACCTGCAATTACCATTATTGCACCCCAAGGGCACTTCCTCAGGATGACTCCGTCATTCTTCAGGGGGCGAGTCCAAAGGCCGTGGCAATCTTACGGCAAAACTCTATAAAAACCCAATAAAATCAGAGGATTTGTAAAGAGATTGCTTCTCCTGATTATAACCCAAACCCACCTTCATTTGGTTATAGTTCCTGAATAGTTTCTTTTTTGCTCCCCGTACATCTCCATAAATCATTATAATTAATAGTATTATAGTGAAGGCGGCTTCGTATGTTCTTAAAGGAACAGCAGTTGGCTGTTTTTTTATTCCCTGCCAGAGAACCCAACGTTTGTTTAAAAAATAATCATTATAATACAGTATTTTATAATAATTAAAACAAATAGCATATGTTATTGTGTTTGGTCCTTAAATTGCTTCCATATAATCGTTGATATAGAAAAAAACAAAAGTAAGGCAGAGTATAAGTTGACTTCTATAATATAATTATAGTTATTATGGGTTAAATCTAGAACAGAAAGCTTCTATTCACCCAGTGTAATCGAAAAGGAGTAAAGGAGCATGATAAAAAAAGCAGCTAGTTCTCAAGCAAGAAAGTGTGTTAATCCGGGAACAGGAAAGAGGGGTCTGGGCGGAG
>CAVVWZ010000058.1:0-3479 GCA_963752035.1 uncultured delta proteobacterium
GATATGATGATGAGCCTATCGCTTCCTTAAGTCCCAATCAGGCAACCTTGGCATGGGCATTGAACCAGGATTTTGTGGACTGTGCTGTTCCCGGGATGAAAAATATGGAGGAACTCATGGAAAATGTTGGGGCAGTGGGAAAAAAGATGAGCTGGAGTGACAGAAAGATTCTTCACACGTATTATAACTCCATAAAGCACAAGTATTGCACTATGTGTGCTCAGTGCATTCCCAGTTGTGGCAATGCTATCGATATTCTTACCATCAACAGAACTCTTATGTATTATGAGGGATACAGAGATCTTGAGCAGGCTCGGCAGACCTACCGGCAATTAACCAATAGAGAAAATGCATACTCCTGTATCAATTGTTCTTCCCCTACCTGTCGATGTGTTAACGGTATCAAGATCGGAAACAGAATGAAATATGCACACTCACTTTTTGCCTAGCAGCAAGAACACTCACACTGTCCGCTGGCAAAACGGTACTTATGTCCCCTTTACCCCGCCGGATGTTGGTGAAGAAATAACCATTGAGGGAGCCCGCTTTCCAAGGGGTTAATTACAACGGAGGACTTTAGATGATCAGATTTGAAGATCCCTGGCTTCTTTTCTTTCTCCTCATTATTCCAGTAATGCTATTCTATCAATTTAGAAAAATGAAGATAAGCCGGATACGGTTTTCATCACTTGCCAACTTCCAAAAATTATTTAAATCTCATTCTCTTTTATTCAGGCATCTTGTCTTAGCACTTCGTATTTTAGCAATCATTCTTTTAACCATAGCATTGGCTCGTCCCCAATCAGGCACTAAGAATAAAGAAGTTCTTGCAGAAGGGATTGACATCATGCTTTGTGTAGATACATCGAAGAGTATGCAGGCATTGGATTTAGCTGAGATCACCTATCCATTTCCTGATAAAGGAGAAAACCGTTTGGGGATAGCCAAGAAAGTCATCAGTGAATTCATAAAAGGGAGGAAATATGACCCTATAGGCATAGTTGTCTTTGGTGATGAAGCATTTACCCAATGTCCCTTAACAATAGATTATAGAATTCTCCTCACTTTTATTGACCAATTAGAGGTTGGAATGGCTGGTGATTCTACCGCCATAGGATCAGCTTTAGGTGTCTGTATAAAGAGGTTGAAAGATCGTCCATCTGTATCTAAAGTGATTATTCTTCTGACTGATGGAAGAAGTAATGCAGGTAATGTAACTCCTGTCAATGCGGCAAATATAGCAAAGTCTTTTAACATTAAAACCTATACTATTGGGGTCGGGCGAGAAGGAAACGTGCCGTTTCCCATAAATGCATCTGATGGCAAACATGTTGAGTATAAGTCGCTTGACCTGGATGAAAAATCCTTAAAGAAGATAGCTGGAATTACAGGAGGTACTTATTATAGAGCAGAAAATCGAAGGGGTTTGGAATATATTTATAACAAAATTGATGAACTGGAGAAAACTCAGGTGGAAATAAAACACTATATGAACTATGATGAGTTGTTTTTCTGGTTTCTCATTTCAGGGTTGGCTTGTCTTTTACTTGAAGTAATTCTTGGTAATACAAGGCTGAGAAAAATACCCTAGACCTATGTCCACTGTACAGTCGGATGAAACCTTATGGCCCCCGTTAAAGAGAAAAACATAAATATTTTAATTATTCGCATCATTGCTATAGGTCTTATTGTCCTTGGTACTGTCAATTGGTATGAGTATCGGAATGACCAGGCAGATGGATGCGGAAACGCGGAAGATTTTCATGTTCATATTCAAGATGTATGAGAACCTGGTGCGGGCCAGTGCTATTATTCTGGCCTCTTTTTTTACCATTCGCTATACCCTGCAGAAAAAGGCTACACTCTCTCGATTCAGAATTGCCAGCTTGGTGAGCTTTTCACTCATGGCCTTTACAGTTTTAATTCTTCTTCCACTGCTTACCCGCTTTTGGGATTTGTACTTTGGGATTAGCCCCTTTCCCTGGTCAACCCTTCCACTGCAGCTCCTCTCAATACGTTCGTATTTCGGCAACAGTTTTGAAGAGACCCTATGGGGTGAATGGGGTTACTATTATTTTATATGCCTACTTCGCTTTTAATATAGTTCTTTTTGCAGGCACTCTTTTGCTGGGCAGGCGGTGGCACTGCAGCATGCTCTGTCTGATTAACGGTGCGCATGCGGAGTCGATGGGTGTTGCTCTCCCTTTAACACCACACAATAAAAAGAGACCTCAGTCTAAACAGATAAAGCCGGCTATTAGGAAAATACTTATATCGGTCCAGCTGTTCCTCTTTACCTTGAATATGGTGCTTATATTCTTCTGGAGTTTCTTTGCATATTACATGGTTACCTTCGTGTCTATCCGACTGTTGATGATTGTGGAGATACTAAAATATTTTACCCTGGAACTATTTCTATTTATGTTTCTATGGTTATTTATTGGAGGAAGAGGTTATTGCTACTACTGTCCTGTGGGATTGTTACTTGGTATAATTGGAAGAGGAGTTGGCCAGAAAATCGAAACAGGTCTCACTCACTGCACGAATTGTAATATGTGTAATGATGCATGTAAAATGTCTGTCGATGTGGCTTCATGTGCACAGAACAATAAGCCGGTACAAACAGAACAGTGCACCGGCTGTGGTCTTTGTGTGGACAGTTGCCCGACACAAAACCTCAGGTATACAACCCGTTTCATGGATTGGCTAAGAAAGAGCAAAACTGTTGCTGTCAGTCCTATGGTTGTCTTAATCTTAATTAATATTTGAGTCCGGTGCCGTGAGCTATTACCTTTCTAACAATAGTAAGCTCTTAAAAAGCTTTGACAAAACAGCAGACTTAATGGAACCTACTCTTCGTGAACGCTATGGGCAAGAACTGGCGGATAAGCTTTACGCAGAAAGTAGAGAAGAGTATGAAAAAATTATCCCACAAGTGCCCTGTATCAAAGGTACAAGGGCTAAGGCACTTAATGCATTCCTACTTATTACAGCCCAGGAACTGGCGGTTTACAGAACCATGAAAAAACATGGAAAATCTCCCGGAGAGGCATGGGAACTATGCCATCAAGCCCTTACATTGAGAATGGAAGAATTTTCAAAAATTAAGCGATGGTTACTCAAGAAACTGATGTTTTCACGTTTGGTAATAAAAAGGGTGAAAAGGCGGGCCGAGAATAGTGAGCAGTTAAAGTTTGGAGATTTCGAAATACGATATGTTAAAGGTGACGGCAAAGAGTTTGACTGGGGTGTTGATTATGTTAAATGTGGCAATTATAATTTTATGAAAGACCAGGGAGCAGAAGAATTTGCGCCTTACGTTTGCATGTCCGATATTGCCTTGGGGAATGCACTGGAATGGGGATTGACTAGAACCCATACAATTGCAGACGGCTATGAAACATGCAACTTCAGATTTAAAAAAGGCAGTAAAAACAGAATTTCTTCAAAGACGCCTGAAGTACAGCGAACAATTGAGA
>CAVVWZ010000059.1:0-27233 GCA_963752035.1 uncultured delta proteobacterium
GGGATAGTGTGCACTTGAAGATAGATGGTACCAAACGGACGGCAACAGCACTCAACCACACCGCAACACACCTCATTCAGGCCGCTCTCCGGAACATCCTGGGAGATCACATAAAGCAGTCCGGGTCCCTGGTTACCCCTGATCGGCTCAGATTCGACTTCACCCACTTCACTGCCGTAGAGAAGGATGAACTTGACCGGGTAGAGGCCACGGTCAATCAGAGAATTCGCGAAAACTACCCTGTGGAAACCTGCACCATGCCCTACCAGGAGGCCCTGCAATCTGGTGCCCTGGCTCTCTTCGGAGAAAAGTACAGTGACACGGTACGCATGGTTACCATCGACAAGGTAAGCAGGGAACTCTGTGGAGGTACCCATACCTATCGCACTGGAAACATCGGCATGCTCAAACTGGTTTCAGAAAGCAGTGTAGCAGCAGGGGTAAGGAGAATAGAGGCACTCACGGGAGAAGGCGCCATCTCCTTTATTAAAGAAGAAGAAAAGACATTGTCAGCATTGAGCAGTCTTCTCAAAGCTCAACCCGAGGATATGGTTGCCAAGACATTAAAAATGATTGATGAATGTAAAAGTCTTCAAAAAGAAGTAGCAGCACTCAAGCAAACCATGGTCACGAGCAGTGCAGACAACTTTCTCAGCCAGGTACGTGACGTCAAAGGTATCAAGGTCATCGCAACCCGTGTTGAAGCCGAAAATCCGAAAACCCTGCGGGAATATGCCGACCGCATAAAAGATCAGCTCAAATCGGGTGTCATCATTGTAGGGGGAGTAGGAGCAGAGAAAGCTTTTCTGGTCGTGGTGGTTACTAAAGATTTGGCCCCTGCCCTTCACGCAGGAAAAATTGTACAGGAAGTAGCCCAGGGCATCGATGGAAGCGGAGGAGGAAGGGCTGATATGGCACAGGCAGGAGGAAAGGAAAAGGATAAATTAGAGGAAACATTAGAGAAGGCATACAGTATCATAGAAGCTATGCTACCCTGACCTTGCCTTAAAAGAAAAAAAATCGCTTTTTCTTTTATTCCTCTTCCGGCTCAACCTGACTCTCTTCTGAAGCAACCTGCTTCTCTTCCTGGCCAGGTATCTCTAAGAAGCCCTCTGCTTCAGGGGTATGCTCACTGTAGGGATAGTCCTGAACCAGACGGGAAAAAGCGGCTTCCGCTTTAACCTCTTCATTAAGGTGCACATAGGTTTTTCCCAGGAAGAAAAGCACCTTGTCACGTGCTCCCGCGAAAGGATAATCCTGGAGCATAGATTGAAATCGTTCTTGGGCTGCCCAATATTCTTTTGTTCGGAAGTAGAAATGACCAATGTAAAAATCATGGTCAAACATTTTTTGCCGGCAGATTGTATATTTTCCCATAGCACTACCGGCAAACGGGCTTAACGGATAATTTGTTTTCAGGGAGTAAAAATATTGTGCTGCCTGTGCAGCAGGTGTCTGATCACGATCAATATAGCTCACCTGTTTATAATAGCACATGCCCAGCTGATAAATGGCATAGGGCACATGAGGATTACTCGGGTGCAGCCGTTTAAATTCTTCATAGAAGTGGATAGCTTCTACGTACTCCCTTTGAAAGTAGTGAATATCTCCTAAACGCAGTTCAGAGGTAATTGCATAGGGACTGAGAGGAAATTTGTCCCTCAGTTCAGTAAACGCCGGTTTTGCATTGTAGTAGTCCTCTTTCCGATAGAGGTCCATGGCTTTTTGAAAACTCTCCTCATCAGTGTAGGACTCCTTAACCTTGGTTTTACCACCACACCCGAGAAACAGGATGAGAACACAGAGGAACCAGATTATCTTTAGTTGAAATTTTGTTACCATGAAACATCCCCCACGAATTAAAGAAGCAAAAAATACAACACTCAAGCAGTGACACAATAGTTCTACATCATAGATGTCATTAAGTCAAGTTACTCCTCCGCACGGTATCCTGCGTGAGAAAAAAAGTAGCAACCATCAGGAAAATGGTCTTATGCCTTTACAACCCAAGTGTTTAGCTACTACTGTTGGCAGCCTGCCACTCGATGACGCCCGTGAAGCTACGCAGCTCATCCTGACCTATACACCCCAGATACCGGCCTGGGTACAACTGGCAAAGAGACCTCAAGAAGGTATGCTTATTCAATTTAACCAGGGGTTACCGGGAATCAGGAAGTCAGACCAAAAAATGTACTTTGATACAGAAGCTCCCGAATTCAACCATGAAGTCTCCCGCTTTTACGAAGACTACCTTGCTGCTACCGAGAATCACTCCCTCCCGAACTTAGACCCATTTTCACTCACACCCGAATACGCTGAGGGATTTAGCGCCTTTATCGAAGCGCTCAATCAGAGTGACACCAGGCCAATTGCACTCAAAGGCCAGGTTACGGGTCCTTTTACTCTGGCGACCAGTTTAACCGATGAGAAAGGGAAGAGTGCCTTTTACCATCCTCAACTCCGCGACATCGTCGTAAAAACACTTGCTCTAAAAGCAGCCTGGCAAATACAAAAATTGCATCTCTTCGGTGTTCCTGTTATTATATCTTTGGATGAACCCTCCCTGGTGGGGTTTGGTTCGTCTGCATATCTCGGAATAACCGCGAACGACGTACAAAAAGATCTTAATGAAATCATTACCCACATTCACAATGAAAATGCTTATGTTGCTGTACACTGCTGTGAAAACACAGATTGGTCTATGCTTCTAGAAGCCAATATAGATATTCTCAGTTTCGATGCTTACAGTTTTTTTGAGAAAGTACTTTTATATGCTGAACCCCTAAAAACATTTATCGACCGGGGGGGGATTTTAGCCTGGGGATTAATTCCCACCTCCAGTTCGGAACACATTCAGAACGAAACAATAAGCTCGCTCATTGATAAATGGGAATCCCACGTGGAACACCTCGCTCATAAAGGAGTTGATACCACAAAGGCTATTGAACAATCCCTCATCACACCCAGTTGCGGTGCAGGGTCTTTATCTGTCGATGATGCGCTGCGTGTATTACACCTGCTGCAGGGGGTGTCCCGGGAGTTACAAGAACGCCATTTCACGTAAGAGACAATAAGGGATAGAACTTACTACACTGAAAGTGATGCTTCACGTGCACCCTGGTAAAATAAGCTTCGCACTTTACCGGGCGAGCAACGCACGGCATCCCGGAAGTAAAACGGTATGGAAAAGATTACCAAAAAATTTGATACGGTTCTCCTGGCAGGAGATACGGGAGCTAGCCGTATGGTTTGCAATACAAACAAGTCGTTCCTCACCATTAACGAGGTCCCGCTCTTGATGTACGTTCTGAGAGCACTGGAAAAGGCCGAAACGATAAACCGAATATGCATCATTGGTCCTCAAGACAGAGTAGTCAAGGCACTTGAAGATCATCACGGGTTTCTGGACCACAAAAAGGAAATTACCGTATGTGCACAGGATGAAACTCTTTTTGCCAATGCATGGAAGGCCTTCCTTCACTTAACCCCTGAAGCGCAGACAGCTGCACCGGATGACACAGTTCCATCCGACAAAGCCGTGTTCTATCTTTCAGGAGATATTCCTCTGGTAACCCCCTTCGAAATTGATACCTTCATTGGTCTCTGTGACACAGACCGCTACGACTACTTTCTCGGAATCGCTCCTTCCGAAAATCTTAATTACTTTTATCCTCAAAAAGGCAGGCCTGGCATTAAATCAAATTTTTTCCACATCAAAGAGGGACGGTATCGTCAGAACAATTTTCAACTGGTAAAACCCCTTAAAGTTACCAACAGGCATTACATTCAAAAAGTTTATGACTACCGATATCAGAGAGATATGCAAAATATTCTAAAATTGGCTTTCGAATTTCTTAACCATCACGTGGGTTTAAAAGGATTTTGGTGCTATGTGCTGCTCCACTGGCATCAGTTTCTTTCACAGATTCACTTAAATCCCCTGACCATGCCTACCCGTGCCCTGCTCCCCCTTTCATTCATAGACAACCGCATCTCCAGGGTTCTGGGAACTCGCTTTACAAATACTATTACACCGTTTGTGGGGGCCGTTCTGGACATCGACAATGAAAAGGACTATAAGACAATGTGCACCATGTTTTCATCCTGGCAAAACTATCTCAAGCAGAATGAAGAAGCAGTAATAACAGGAAAGCAATCCGCACAACCTCCTTCTCTATCGGGGAATAATGCTGCTTGAAATCACACTTACTACTGGCAATCTGAGAAGGATAGTATAATGCAGAGACGGAAACCGGCTCTTACCTTTTGGGGTACCCGAGGCTCCATACCCTCTCCCGGCAAAGATAAGGCAAAATACGGTGGGAACACTTCATGTATAGAACTGAGGCTTCCTGACAATCAACTCATTATTCTCGACGGAGGAACAGGTATCAGGGAGTTGGGTAACTCACTCATAACGGCAAAGAAAAGGTTACGTGCCTATATCCTTCTCACCCACTATCATTGGGATCACATCCAGGGACTGCCTTTCTTTGCTCCAGCCTACCGGAAAAATAACAACCTGACGATCCTGGGCGCTAAACACCCCCAATTCTCTTTAAACCGAATCTTTTCGAGCCAAATGGAGTCCATACATTTTCCGGTAAAGGCAAGCTCTCTTTCTGCACATATCAGATTTAAGGAACTATCGGCAAAGAACAATTGTATTGCCAATACAGATCTGAAATTCATGCGTGTCAATCATCCGGGTACAACCTACTCATACAGCTTCTGTTTCGATAATTGCAAACTTGTCTACATGACAGACAATGAGATTATTCCTCACACTGACAAAGCAAAAAGTCACATTACTTATAAAAGGCAAGCGTTTATTGACTTTATTCAAGGTGCAGATGTACTCATTCATGATGCCCAGTATAGTGATAGAGAATATCGAATTAAAAAAGGGTGGGGTCACTCTCCCTGGAAAGAGACTGTCACCCTTGCTGCGGACAGTGAAGTAAAACACCTCATTCTCTTTCATCACGATCCCGATCACAATGACCGTTACATTGATGCTATCGTCAAAGACAGTAAAGCACTTCTGAAAAAGATTGATGCACCTACCAAGTGCTCTGCAGCGATGGAAGGTAAAACTGTTTATCTCTAAGAGGGCTTTTCCACATTCTGTGTCGATGATCAGAAAACCTTTCTCACAACTAAACGCTTGACATAAAACACGTCTTCTTATTAGGATGGAAGAAGGACAAAGATACAGAGTGACTGAAGTCACAGAAGGTACAGAAGAAAAATGAACGTCGAACATCGAACGCCCAACATCGAATGGTGAATGAAAAGATAATAATAAATACGAAGCTCTTCCCTCGCCCCTCTGGAGGGGATAGGGTGAGGGGGAAATGTTTCCGGCTCCTTAAGTTTTTCTTCGTGTGCTTCGTGGTTCAGTTTTTAGAATTTTCTAATTTGAAGTTAACTTGTTTTGAGCGTTGTTTACTATGATAGAAAATCTGACCACCAACCTTGAAACCGCTATCCAATCCGCTCCACTTGTGGCTATTGCTATCTCTCTGGCGGCTGGTATTGTGACCAGTTTCACCCCCTGCGTTTATCCCCTGATACCAATAACAATAGGATTTATTGGGGCTAAAGGCTCAACAACCAAACTGAGGGGTTTTTATCTCTCTCTCATGTATGTGCTCGGGTTGGCTATCGTTTATTCGGCCTTAGGTGCCTTTGCTGCACTAACGGGGAAATTTTTCGGACAGATCCAAACCAACCCCTGGATGCATGTGGTGGTTGCTAATATGTGTATCATATTCGGCCTGGCCATGCTCGATGTAATAACCATCGAATTTACCTGGCTTGCCCGATTCGGCAATCCCAAAACTGGGGGCAAAGGGGGTCTCACCGCCTTACTCATCGGTGGATCATCAGCCCTCATTTCAGGCCCCTGCACGGCGCCGGTTCTTGCAATCCTCCTCACCTATGTAGGGACAAAGCAAAATGTCCTGTTCGGTATAAGTATGCTCTTCTCCTATGCACTCGGGATGGGATTTCTACTCATTATAATTGGAACCTTTACCGGCCTTATCTCCTCTCTGCCCCAGTCCGGCCAGTGGATGGTCAGAATAAAAAAGGCGTTCGGTTTTTTGATGATTGCTGTGGGTGAGTACTTTCTTGTTAAAGCAGGACAATTCATGATTTGAAAGGAAGTGAATATGGATAGTGGAAAACCGTTTAACTGGATTCGTTGTATCGGCTTTGTGTGTATGGTAATCTGTCTTATGGGTTGCCCTTCAGGTCAGGAGGAAACAAATCAGATTAATCTCACCACTGCCCCTGACTTCTCCCTCAAAACCATAGACGGGGAAGACATTCGTCTTAACTCGTTTCGAGGGAAAAAGTTTGTTCACCTGACTTTTTGGGCAACCTGGTGTCCTGCCTGTCTCATGGAGATACCGAAATTAATAAAACTTTACCAGGCCATAGGAAATAAACCCTTCGAAATTCTTTCGATTTCTGTAGGTGTTAACGACTCAATAAAAAAAGTGAGAAAGGTCCAGGAACAGAAGCAGCTTCCCTATAAAATACTCTTTGATGAATCCGGAACGGTTTCGCAGCAGTACGGAATTATGGGTATTCCTACACACATTGTAATCGACAAGGACGGAAAAGTTATCGCTCGTTTTAACCAGTTACCCGAAAATCCAAATGATTACTTTTCACAATTTTTCCCCTCCTAGTGTGTTAAGCGTTACAACCAAAGCATAGGATACCTCCAATAAAGGGCACCCACTAATAATAGCGGGTGCCCTTTATTATTCATCCCTCAGAAATTACTTCATACTGTCATTGCGAGGGAGTTAACCGACCGAAGCAATCTCATAATAACCTGTTGAAGATATAGCGTTCCACACTCCCTTCGGTCGCTCGCAATGACCTGAGTAAATTTGACAAAATCTGTTAGGAAGATGGATAAGACTAGGTAAGAGTCTTAAGCTGCTTCGGTATCGTTATTTTTTGAAAAGGTTATTTCATGTAATTGGGGATCAACGGTTATCTCAATACAATCACCCTCGACAAAATCGCCGCTTAACAGTTTGAGCGCCAGCGGATCCTGAATCATACGCTGAATAACCCTTTTGAGTGGTCGGGCCCCATATACAGGATCAAACCCCTGTTCAACCAGCAGATCCTTGGCAGCATCATCAAGCTTTACGGAAAGCTTCCGTTCAGCTAACCGCTTGTTCAGCAGGTCCAACTGCAGCTCTACGATCTTCCTTATGGCTTCCTTTCCCAGAGAGTGGAAGATGATAATCTCATCAACTCTGTTTAAAAATTCAGGTTTAAAACTTGAACGGACCACCTCCATTACCTTTGTTTGCATCTCTTGATAATCCTTTTCCCCCAAATCCTGAATCCACTGACTTCCCAAATTGGAGGTCATAATAATGAGCGTATTCTTAAAGTCAACGGTTCGTCCCCTGTCCGTCAGTTAGTCTTCCGTCATCCAGTATCTGAAGCAGAATATTAAAGACCTCGGGATGCGCCTTCTCGATTTCATCAAGCAAAATAACTGAATAGGGTTTCCTTCGAATGGCCTCGGTAAGGTAACCGCCTTCTTCGTAACCCACATAACCCGGTGGTGCCCCTATAAGCCGGGCAACTGAATGTTTTTCCATAAACTCGGACATATCAATGCGCACCATAGCCTGATCATCATCAAAAAGAAATTCCGCCAGTGCCCGACCCAACTCTGTCTTCCCCACACCTGTTGGCCCCAGAAAAATAAACGAACCAAGCGGTCTGTTGGGATCCTGCAAGCCGGACCGTGATCTCCTCACCGCATTAGAGACTGCCGTGATTGCCTCCTTCTGCCCGACAACCCTTTTCTTAATTCTGTCTTCCATTCTTACCAGCTTTTCCAGCTCACCTTCCATCATTTTGGAAACCGGAATACCGGTCCACTTGGCTACCACGTCAGCGATATCCTCCGCATCAACCTCTTCCTTGAGCATTTTGTTGCCTTCTTGTATTTCGTTCAGTTTACTACTCTCTTCCGCTAACTGCTCTTTAAGTTTCGTAAGGGTACCGTAACGGATCTGAGCAACCTTTTCCAGATTACCTTCCCGCTCGGCCTTCTGTTCTTCTACACGTGTGCTCTCTATTTGTTCCTGGAGATCCTGGATCTTCTTAATCACCTCTTTTTCCCTTCCCCAGTGAGCTTTCATGGCAGAACTCTCCTCTTTGAGCTCTGCAAGTTCCTGCTTCACCTTTTCCAGGCGTTCCCGGGAGGCCGGATCTTTTTCCCTTTTGAGGGCCTCTCTCTCAATTTCAAGTTGGACTATTTTTCTATCAATCTCATCAATCTCGGTTGGGAGGCTGTCCATCTCAATCCTCAGTTTTGAAGCAGCTTCATCGATCAAATCAATAGCCTTATCTGGAAGAAACCGGTCAGAAATATACCTGTGGGACAGGGTGGCCGCTGCCACAGCCGCCGAATCCTGAATCTTAACCCCGTGGTGAACCTCATAGCGCTCTTTGAGACCGCGAATAATGGAAATGGTATCCTCCACAGATGGTTCACCGACTACAATGGGCTGAAATCTCCTCTCCAGTGCTGCATCTTTCTCGATATATTTCCTGTATTCATTTAAGGTGGTCGCACCTACGCACCTCAACTCTCCCCGTGCTAATGCAGGTTTAAGCATATTCGATGCATCCATAGACCCTTCAGCTGCCCCAGCTCCCACCACGGTATGCAGCTCATCAATAAAGAGTATAATTTCTCCGCTCTTTTCCTCAATCTCCTTTAAGACCGCTTTGAGCCTGTCTTCAAATTCACCCCGGTACTTAGTACCTGCAATCAGGGCTCCCATATCGAGAGCCACAACCTTCCTGTTGGTGAGCCCCTCGGGGATATCTCCATTCACAACCCGCTGGGCTAAACCCTCAACAATAGCAGTTTTTCCAACCCCCGGCTCGCCAATCAGTACGGGATTATTTTTTGTCCTGCGGGAAAGAACTTGAATGACCCGCCTGATTTCATCATCCCTCCCAATAACAGGATCGAGCTTACCTTTGCGTGCAAAATCGGTCAGATCTCTGCCATATCGTTTAAGGGCCTCATATTTATCTTCAGGATTGGGATCGGTTACCCGTTGGCTCCCACGAATACTGACCAGCACATTATAAAGGGCATCTTTGGTGATTCCCAGTGAAGATAGTATCTTTGAAGACTCCCCTCCCTTTTCATCGGCAATGGCTATAAATATGTGTTCGGTACTCACATACTCATCTTTCAGGCGTTCGGCTTCCTGAAAAGACTGATCAAAGACCTTCTTGCTGCGGGGAGAAATATAGACCTGATCCATACCCCCACCAAAAACTTTAGGAATCTTGGTGAGTAATTCCTCTAATCGGCTTAAAACAACGGCCGGGTCAACCTCCAGTTTCTTTAGTATAGGAGTAACAATCCCATCCTTCTGTAAGGTCAGGGCCATTAAAATATGCTCAGGCTCAATCTGCTGGTGTTCATATTTCCCAGCAATATTCTGAGACTCCTGTATAGCCTCCTGTGCTTTCATAGTAAACTTGTCAAATCTCATAGTATCACTCCTTTCCATGCAGTAATCTTTTAAAATATAAGCACTATTTCTCTTCTGTCAAGGCACCTTTTATTAGAAATATTCACATCTCTTAATACTCTTTATCTTCAGGCCCTACTGTGCTATAGAAGAATTCAAAGGTTGAAGTAAACACGAAAGACTTACAGGGAGAGAATAATGAACGTAGATCGAGCACTCAAGAAACTGACCACCGGAATTTATATTGTCACTACAAAACAGGAATCGCAGATCAATGGCATGGTTGCGTCCTGGGTCTCACAAGTCTCCTTTTCCCCTCCGCTGGTCATGGTTGCCGTAAAAAAAGAACGCTACTCACACCAAATGATCACAACAGGAAAAGTTTTCGCAGTCAATATACTGAGCACAGAACAAAAAAAAGAAGTGCCCCTTTTCAAAAGCACACACAAGCCCGAAGGAAAGTTTTTCAATACCCCCTATGAAATTAAGAAAACTGGTGCGCCCATCATTAAAGATGCCCTTGCTTATCTGGACTGTGTTCTCATAGATCAGTTTGTGCCCGGAGATCACACCCTTTTTATTGGTGAAGTCATAGAAGGGGATGTTCTAAACGATGGTGATCCATTGTCGAGTCATGAACTGGAACATATTTACGGCGGAATTCTCTGAGCTTGCAGGCCTTGCATATCATAAACATATCTTGAGTAGGGGTTTCTTTTCTGGTTGACTCATTCACACCGGTGCCGTAAAATCAAACCAGTTATAGCAAGGTACATCTTGTCCTGATACAACACTGAAGAAATACCGTGACCATGGTCACACTGCTTCGCATTTGTTTAACCCCATACCGTAAAGAGGAGACTCCATGCAGAAAAGGAGAAAGCAGCCACGATTGAAATTTGGTGCAGTTGTAAAGGAAAAAAAATCCCACCGACAGGGAACCACCAGAAATATATCAGTTGACGGGTGCTTCATCAACAGGGAAGGAGATTTCACAGAACTTCTCCCCATCGGTTCTTCTATTGACCTCCTCATCAGTTTACCAAATACCGAAAGAAGAATTGCCGCTTCCGGTATCGTAAAACACCACGGGACACATGAAGAAGGCATGGGAATTTCCTTTGTTACAATTGATGATCAAGCTGTCACGATAATTCAGGAATTTATTGAAGCTTTTTTAGATGATCTTTCAGGTACCGAAGAGACCGGAATAAGAGAAGAGTACCGGGACGAAGTAGAAAGGCTAAAGGAAAAAACATCCCATAATGAATAGACGTACTATTATTACAATCACCACTCTGGTCGGCATAGCAATGCTTCTGGCTCTCATTATTGAGCTCATCTGGGGATTGTCACTGACAAGAGCATTTAAAAATATCCCTGTTACAGAGATGTACGTGATCGGCGGTCCTGAGGAAGAATTATACCTCAGCATTGACAGTCCATCAGGACAATTATCTTTTACTAAACTGCGTGTTCACATTGAAGACTGTAAAGGTGGAGGTCAATCCATCTTTATCCCATAATCTTGTCATGAGCAGTAACGATCGGTTCATCTGGGGAAATCGCTGGCCCTGGCTGAAGCAGCTTACCCTCACCGTGAAAAATGAGCAACAGCGAGAGGGTTTCGAAACACTCTTCAAGCCAGAAAACCTGATGCAGTTGAGGAAAGACCATAAGAAAGAAATTATTTTTGGAATAACCAGCTATGGGCTTCTGGTAAGTGAAGGAAGGATTTTGTCAGATTAAATTTCAATGAAAGTGCCCTCCCCCTCTGTCTGGCAGGGCATTGAGGATGACCGGCATCTATAAAGTGCTGCTCTTGCAGGCCGGAAGCTTTAGCTATAAAAAATAAAAAGGGGTTGCGTATCATTCGCAATCCCTTGTCAATTGGTGCTTTGCGTAAAAAGAAAGGCAAATAAGTTAACGTGGGTGAGTAGCCCAAAAGGCAATTATAGTGCTCCACCTTCTTAAAACTTATCCACCTTCATTGTTTAAAATAATTAAACCATGAATCTGCACAAAAGTCAATCTACTTTCTACAGTAAAAGCTACTTTTTTTCTCCCCCTACACCCTGTTATGTAAACTTGACTAAAAAAACAAAGAGAAGGGCGATAAACACCAAAGATTAAACCAGAATGCTTATCCACCCTTCTCCCCTTTTGAGAAGGTATTAAAGTGGTAACATATTACATTGGAGTTCGCAAGGTTGTCAAAATTGTTATAGCACCCCTCTGTAAAAAGCCAGTTTTTCTGCATAGGGGGTGAATTTTTCCAAAAGCTCTACTTTCTCTTTCTCAGCCATCGGGGTTGTGTTAGAGCCTTCCTGAGTTAATGTTCTCACTTCATCGGCTGTCGAACAACCAACTATCGCCACAGTAATAGCATGCGTCAACGCATACCTGATAAGAGATTCAGGTGTTATCCCTAACTGTGAAATAAGATAATGTGAACCACCGAGAACTTTCATCCCAATAATTGCAATGCCTTTTTCCTTTGCCAGGGGCAGTGTCAAGGTCAAAAAACCACCCAGCAGCTCTTCTACCGGATTAACTGGCATCATGACGGAATCTATCGGCCACTCACGCACTGCTCTGGTTAAAATTCGAGGGTCATGATGTCCCGTTACTCCAATAAAACGGACTTTGCCAGATAACCTTGCCTCAACAAATGCCTCTAATGCACCTCCCGGTCCTGATATTTCCTGGATCTCTTCTTCAGTTCTAACATCATGTATCTGCCACAGGTCAAGATAATCTGTATTCATTCGCTCCAGGGTTTGCTCGAGGTCAGCTAATGCGCCTTTTTTGTCTCTGCTTGCCGATTTACTCGTTTGAAAAATTTTTGCTCGCATTTCCGGGTTACTACCCCACACAGAACCGTAGTAAACTTCACTGTCCGAGTATACCCTGGCAGAATCAAAATATGAGATTCCGCAGGTAAGTGCTTCTTGAATCACTTCTATGGCTTGGGCCTTTCGCCCATAAGTACGCAGGACCCCTTCCCCACCCAGTCCTACCACCGTGACCTGCTGATTTGTGATTCCAAAAGAACTTGTAGCTAACATTCCACTAATCACCTCATAGGGGTCAGACTTATTGATTCCTTCCAGCACAGCCAGTTTGCCAGAAATAAGAACAATTGGTCATTTATTTTGCGAGCTTTATCTCAGACAAACTGGGAGAACCGCCCTTTTCACATACTATTTCTGCTATGGGGCCTTTACCTGCCTCGATCTTTCCCCCTGATGTATGAACCAGGATTACTGCTCCCGTTTCTGCATTAAAATTTGCTAAATACCCCTTCGTACGTTCCGTGGTACGCACATTAGTTATTTGTGCATCCTCGATTGCAAACTGTACACCACGAATAGAAATACTGTTATCAAGAGCAATACTGTGTACGTTATCAGAACCGGCTACCAGCTTTAGTTGTGCATCTTTACTATCTACCTTCATTCTATTCACGTACTTTCCCTCAGGCTGTTCCTTAGCCTTTTCCACAACCTTTTCCTCTACTTTAGCAATGGGTTCTTCCTGAGCTTGTTTACAGCTTTGACCTGTAAGTGAAAAAGCCATGATCAATACAAGTATCCACAGTTGTCTCATTACTATTGTTCTCCTTTCATTAAGTGTTAGAAATTGCCTGTACAGACCTGATTTTACTTATATTCAATGTTAAATGCAAATCAAATTCATACTTTATTCCTGTTCGGAGGTTTACCCATGGGCTGTTGTGTGGTATAAAAAGCTAATACATTATTGAAATAATCATGGACCCAAGGCGCAGTACAGAGCAATGAGAAACCAGATACTGGAGTACTGGTTACCAGATGCGTGGAACGTTACATTAATCTGCGTGTATCTGAGAAAATCAGCGTCCTGCTATTTTCTTCGTGAGGTTGTATAACATGCAGGAGCTTCAACCGTGGAGGTCAAACTGTGAGCGTCAAATCCAAATGTCAACTGACTAAGAGCTGAACGGCTAAACCGGCTAACGGGCAAACCAAAAATAACTACAAAGGAGGGAGAATAATGATAGTCGAGAAATTATTAGATGTCATAAAGTGGTGGTTGATTATAGTCGTAGGAATCCTGGCCTTCTATGTTGTTTGTCCGAAGTACGAGTTTGATAAAACCGGTAATGTGAGAATGAATACAATAACCGGAAAGGCAGAGATGAGACTGGACAAATACGGGAACAAGGAGGTCCTCTGGGAAGCCAATAAAGCTCATATACTATTTTAATTTTCTAGAATCATTCTTACAGTACTTTACGGAGGTAACGAAATGGCACGATTAAGCGATGATTTTCTATCACACTTTTACTATGGATTAAGAACCGACTACCTGGAACGCATCAAGGGAGAGAAAAAACCCCTCTCTGAAGTCTTTTTAGGCCTCACACGTAACAACCCGGTGGTCGTTACCTGTGACAATCAATTCACACCAAATGGCGCTGTTAAAAGTGTTGGTTTTCATTTGAGAGATGAGTTCTTAGATGAAGCAAGTACAGCCTACGATGATTTCCTGGATTGGCGATGGAAAAAGATCAAAGAAACAATGGGTAGTGAATACGAAGGTGAAGGATGGCTCTATTCTCCACATCCGGATTTCATAGTTGACGGTCTCAAGCACGCATTACAGCATATATACCTACCCAGGGAGAAGGCTGAAAGCAGGATCGAACTTGAAAAACTTGGTACCCTTGAGGGATTTAACAAAAAGACCTGGGCGAACATTCAGCAGAACAAAAAAGTGGCAATCGTTTATTACTATCCTCCGGGCATTCACTTCCAGGTTAACTGTACGGTTGAAATACAAAAGTCCGGACCACTCAGAGAATTCATCAACAGGGCCGCTTGCCTGGCTCACGGAGACAATCCTGCCAAGTGGCCAAAACGTACAGCTTACATATTTCATGTGGAAGAGGTGATTGACAAAAGCGTCTACCCTTAGAGTTCCATTTCAATGGGAAGCAGATTAATCCCTAAGAGTCGAAATAATGCAATAGGCGTTTGTCTGATTTTTAACTTCAAAAATTCTTATTTTGTATTTTTCCAGCTATAAAATCACTCCACAGGGGGTGTTGATTGCCTGTGGATAAGTTCAGCAATCAGATAGAATTCCCTATGTATTACCTGCAGTTTTAGCACTTTGTTCAAATTTTGACCATTGTAAATATTCAATAAAAACAGCTGCTTGCCAACAATGCTCGCTGTATGAACAATTAATCTTACGTCCTTTTCTGCTTAGACACTAGTTATTCACAGCACAAAAAAAAGAGCACAATATATTGTGCTCTTGAGGTCATCTATGATCTTTTTTTCCTAGTATTGCATCCATCCCACCACTCCACTCCTTATGGAGAGGGCAGGTGTGACCTCTACCTGTTCTACTGCACCGGTGCTCTGCTGGATGAAACCGGTTGCGCTTGTCTTTCCTCCCACGTGAAGACCAACAATGGAAGTAACTCCCTTTCCCAAGGCAACACTTCGTAAACTCTTTTCATCGGAGCCGTAGGGTTTCTGTCCCCATGACTTCCTTATAAAAGGCCGTACCAGTTTCATAGTAGAGGGCATAGAATTCTCCGCTTCCCCCGAAGTTACAGATGTCCAGATCAGGTATGAAGGTCGGGAAGATAACCAGACCGCCCAGAACACTGGGGCGGTTGAGCACCACGTTCTCCTGCGTTATCCAGGCTAATGTACCAGCCATCCTCTGTCTGCACCTCATCAACAAAGGGATCCCAGGTGGTTTCTGCAGCACCCACTATTGCTTTATTGGTGAGTACCGTGATGTTGGACGCATCGTACAGATCGGCAAGGACCACCTCGTCTGCAGGGGAACAGTCACCGTAGGCGCAGGCGTCTTTGATACCATAAAAATACTGGCCCGTGGTATCGCTTTGATCACTGTTATTGTAATACCTGCCACTGCCAAAGTAGATCCATATGTTTTCATCCTCATCCATCGAAGCTGTTGCAGAGGCAGTAATGGGTGTTATATTGGGTGCGGTATCGCAGTTTATGAGGGTTGTCATGAGCCAGGGCTGAATGCCGGGATCTTCCCTGTAGGAAAACAGAGTTGGATCAGAGTCAATGCGCATACTGGTACGATACATCTTGCCCTTCCAGGTACCGGTGTCATCGTAGGTTTCACCTATATAAAGGACATCTGTATTGTAGTTCAGGTTGAGATCAATCGTGATGGGAGTGGCCATAAAGGCGTCACTTTCTCCGGTTACGATGGTTTGTTCCAGCTGCATGGTTTGCAGGTCAACCACGAAGAGATGACCGTTCTGAGTACTGTTGCCATCATAATCGGTGGGGCCTGAACCCATAACCAAAAACCACTCGTCATCCTCGGGGCTCTGAAATCCCTTGTTTCCCTCCAGTCTGGCAATGGCCGGATAAGAGGTGGTGAAGCCCAGATTGGCATCGGTAAATTCCCCCAATAACACAGGCTCGTTGGGAACGGTGATATCCAGTACGAAATAGGCAGAACGGAAGACCCTGTTCTCATCGGGCGTACCGGGATTGTTATCGAAATCCTCTGTCAGTGGAAACTCGCCACCCCCGAGCCTCATGCCGCCGATCAAAATTGTTCCCCACCCGTTGGGATGGTCCGCATCGTCGCTGAATATCCTCACATCGGTGACCTTCGGTTTCAAATCAACATAGTAGACATGACTGTAGTTGGGATAGGTCAACCACTTGAGGTGGGGGAGGAGATTGTGGGGAATGTAGGCCCAGCGTTCGTCACCCAGCCCTTCACCGGTTGCCGGCACCTCAGTGGAGCTGTACCAGCCATGCTCCTCTTTTCCTGCTGTCCCGGGGTTGTCTCCCTCATAAAACGTTCCCGCCTTAAAGGCGTGGAGCATACCGTCATTTGCTCCAACGTAAACGCTAACACCCCGTTCCTTCCACTGGGTATAAAAGGATGCATAGGTGTGGTCACTGTAGTACTGATGGTAGAGTTCCATCGGTTTTCCCACCACCGTGGGTGTGGAGTAAACGATATCACCCAGTTTCCACACATGTTGTGTCCCGCCAATAGTTACATTTCTGTCGCGATAGCCGGCGACATTTTCACCACGAACAAAGTTGATGATCTTTTCAGCTTCGGTATTATCTGCAGCACCCAAAAAAGGACGCAGCGTGCTGGCATTGACTACGTCGAAATCGATATACTCTCCGGGATCAACCCTTTGATTATCGTTACTATCAACCCAGGTCTTAATAGTCCTGCTATCGGCAGGCCGCAATGCCAGTTTTTTACCGGACTCCCAGCTGGGGTTCAGTTCATCCAGGGGAACAGTCTCGTAGGGGGTTGTACTGTCAGCATTACCGTCTCCGTCAGCATCGGCATAGCGCACCACTTCGGTATCGCCTGTCTCGGCATCTACGTCAAACCTGATAATAACATCTTCATCGTATACCAGTGCATTGTCATTGTTGGTGTCCTCCCGCATATTACCATTGGTGTCCACCCAGAGGGAATTGAGATATCCCACCCAGCTAATCTCCCTGAACCCCTCATAAACAGCGGGCTTAAAAAAAGACTGAAAGAGGGACCCTTCCCCCTCTGCTGAGGCTGAGAGCACCGAAACGGCTGTTCCGGAGGAGGCACGTTTTAAGATCTCGGTCATGGCAGCATAGAGATTCCTCTCCAGCTCATACCCCTCTGCAGCTTCAAAGTAGTTGTCGGGAACACCATCATCATCCTCGTCAAACTCATTTCCCGCATCACCGTTTCCGGCGATCATGTCCCCATCGGGCTGTCCATCGTCGTCCTTGTCAACAAAACCACCGTTTTTTGCGGCCTCTCTCATCAGGGGTCCGCCCTCACCGAAGGCATAGACCATATAGATTTCCAGACTCTGGTTGCCGTCAAGGCCATTATTAGTTCTCAAATCACGGCTTTCCTGGTGGGCCCAGAGCGCCAGCTCATCCAGCTCGTTTCCATTGCCGTTGCTGTCTGAAACCTGGGGGACACCACCATCTTTGTAAGGCTGTCCATCTGAAAGCATGATTACAAAGTTCTTACCACATCCCACATACCGTCCCTGGTCGGCATAATAGAAGGGATCTTCATCCTGGACACCTACTGTGTATGCATCGGGCTGTATATAACCTGCAAAGGGGGCAAGACCCGGGTCCACCTGCATGTAATATCCAATTGCGGTGTAGAGTGATCTGCAAATAGGGGTACTCACACCTACTACGAGATGCCTTATTGAACTGATTACCTGGGCAGTGTGGGTGCCCTGCTCCTTAATAGGCACGCCTAACTTCCCGCTGGAGACACCCGACACGGGATAGTAGTACAACGTCCCCAGCCTGGCGTTATCGGCGATGGTGTGAATCAAGCCCGTTGTCTCACTATCCTGCAGTACGTGAATGTTGTAGGTGGCAATGGGTCCGGAATAGGGGCTGGAGTCATCATCAAGAAAGAGCACATCGTCTTCAATGCCGTAGTAACAGGTGGTTGTGCTGCAGCCGGGAGACAAATTAGTGTCCTGGGGATTATTGTACCTCTTCCTGAAATCTCTACAGGCATTATCTTTACTGCTGTCCCCTTTTAAACACCAGTCAGCACCGCAGGTATCGTAAAGGCCTCCAACCAGAACCTTTTTGGCCACATCAACCCGCCTGGTGGTGAGCCAGTTTAAGAAGTTTCCACTCCACTCACCCCCGCTGTCAGCTTCAAACCGGCTATTCTGGTAGGTGTAACGCGTGCCCGCATCAAAATAGCCGTAGTATTTGTTGGCCGGGTCATAATCCGTATCAATGTGGGAGTCACTGCTGTCATCCCCGATCCCCGCATCCGGATAGGCAGTACACTGCATGCTTCCCGAGTTATCAATGACAAAGAGGACATTGGGTGTTATGTCAGTGGTGGTAAATACCGGGGTGCTGGTGTAATCCACTATACTCTGTGCATTTGCGGACAAAGGGAGGCAAACCAACATCAGAACTAAAAGGTGTAACAGATTATTTCTTTCCATTGTTTTGTACTTGTGCTGCAGCGGAACTCATATAAAGCAACGCCGTAAGTACTATAAGAAAATCAAACATATATATTGTGTCGGTCATTACCTTCCAAAACTAAATAGTTTAATAATAACTTTATAGCACCTTATGCTATTCAAGACCTGTTAGAGAAAGATCGTCAAGCACCTCAATGAAAACAGCCTCGTAAATGTCCTTATCTGAATCATGATAGTAAACAAGATTTACTCTGCAGGGAGTGGATAGCCTGGAATGTGAAATGCTTTCCCCGGAACTGCTTTTTATGTCAGTAATCTCGGTAATTAAATAACACCTTTCATCGGCAATAATGCAATCATCCTTTCTCCCCTCCAGAACAGTACTGTCCTTCCAGAACTCCCCTCTGTCATCAGCCCGTAAATAGCTGGCTGTGGAGGTACGCTTTGATACATTCCTGGCGTAAACCTGGCAGGCCCCACCTAAAAAAATCAGAATAGTCGCGAATATAAAATAGTTTCTAATCATCGTCCTGCTCCTCCTCAAATCAAATTCAAATGAATGTAACTGTCATTATGTAATAAGATGTAATGGCAAGGAGTATACCAAGTTGCAACAATAGTAAATAAAAGACAAAAAAGGGAGAGCACCCTTTATAACATATCGAAATATTTAACTTTTTAATTTTACAGAACATGGCTGAAAAACAGTTCAGCTACAACAAAACAATTTTTCTCCACTAAAAGTGGTTACTTTATAATCAGGAAAATTTCCTGGGAAAGTAGAAAATTATGTGTGTTATAAAATAATTGCATTTAAAATCAAAAGGTTACGTGATTATGGGGTTGGTAACCCCATTTCCCCCAAAAACTGTTAACTTAGTTATCTTACTGCAATGTGATGCACCCCGCGCACAGCGCGGGGCATCCCGGAAATTAAATTTTATTATTTCTACTTTGTGCTGAGAAAGCCTAATTGTCCTGCCAAATACAAAAAATTGCCTAGGATCAGGATGGTTCCTGATCCCTATCCCCCACTAACCTCCTTAGAAAACGCTCATGGGGTCTTTTCCTTCCCCTCTCTTAATGGAGACGATGCCATACTGTCATTGCGGGCACCTGAAGGGGGCGTGGCAATCTCATTTCTCTTAACTTGTTATGAGGTGTTACTTCAGTTAGGTAGGATTCTTTTCATAGCAAACAGCACTAACGAGGTTTACCCACAGACCGTTGTGTGGTATAGGAAAGATACATTTATAATGACAAAAAATGATTTAATGGAGTTCAAAAGGAGAGTGACATCATGAGAACATTATCTGAAAAGGAGATAAGACAGCTTATGGATGAAATTATTTGGGGGACTTTGATTGGACTGGATGGGGGACAACCCTATGCCATAGAAACATCCTTTGCCGTAGACGGAAATTTCCTCTATACCGGATCTAAACGTGGTGGTCGAATGAACAGGTGCATTGAAAAAAACCCAGTGGCTACCTTTAAAATATGTGACAGCACCATGGATGCAAAATTATTCCGGGCTGCAATTGTTGAATCTGAGGCCAGCATACTAACTGAACGAGATGAAATTGTTCAATGCCTCACCATCATTTATAAAAAACTGGGCCTCCCCGAATCCCGTATCGAAGAAAGGGCAAATCAGATTACTGCCAATACTGGTTCTTTAAATCTGTACCGAATACCTCTTAAGAATATTGCTGGCGTTGCATCTGGAAGCTAAACTAAGATACTGAAACTAGGATCGTTGATACTAGATGCTGGATACTGGATGTTAGTCGGTAAGCCAACAAGTTTGTGCAAGTATCCAGTCTCTCTTCTAGTTCAATCGCAGATCTCATATCGCTAGTTAAGCTATGAAAAAGGAGTTGATATGGCAATCGTGAAAAAGTTTTATCTCTTCTCTCGAAAGCTTAAGGAAGAAGCTCACTATAACGCTGCAGGTAAGCGAGAAGGGGTATCCAAAATCTATTACAGAAACGGCACCGTCAAGAAAGAGGTGATTTATAAAAATGGTAAAAAGGAAGGGCCGGCAAGATGGTTCTTTAAAGATGGAACACGTTTTGAATACGAATGTAAAGATGGCCGCGAAAAGACAGGCAGATGGAAAAACTACAATCACAATGATCTACTGATTATGGAAAAAGTATATTCCAGTGCAAACGATTTACTCTGTGAACTCTATTATGAGTATGGAGAATATGGAAGAATCGTAACGGTACAATGGACAAAATTTTTAGATGATGAAATAGATAAATACAAACAAAAGGCAAATGAATATGATGCTGGGGGAAATCCGGGATTCCCTGTGGAAGAAAGGGACAAATATTCCCCCGTAGACTCCTCCTCATATCTAGAATGTGGTTGAGTCAAAACATATGAAAAATTTTTGCAGCACCTCACCCTTTCTTTTTCAGGCCCTTTAAAAGTTTACCTGGCTTCTGACCCTTCTTTTTATTTACCAAAAGACTATTTTGTGGTATAAATGTAGTCACCTAAACACAACGGAGGGGAAGTATGGTCGTTAGTTAAAGAAAGCTCGTTTTTCTATGGATGCTTGGAATACGTCTATTGAAAAATGGGTTTTTTTATGAACACCTATAGGTAACCAGAAGTGTAATAAACAGCGGGGAGAAATGTAATGGAACAAAAAAGAAAATTTAAGCGATTGCCCACCAATCTGAAAGCTGAGTATTCTTTAAAAGAGAGCACTGATGAAGGGAAGCAATGCACTGTTATTAATATCAGTCTTAACGGAGCAGGGTTGGAATTTTACGCCCATGAAAGTGTTGAGTTGGGGACAAAGCTCATACTAAAGATATTTGATCAAGACGGAGAAAAAGCATTTGATGCCGAAGGTGTAGTAAGATGGAGTAAGCAGGGGGAAAAAGATTTTGTTTGTGGCATTGAATTGACAACGGCTTTAGATAAATTTACCCTGTCAACTTTAGGCGTATAATAAATAGGACTGGGGTCATGGTGGGCCTCCTGGACTTCAAATGCGAGAAAAGGGGTTTTTGGAAGGTATTGATTTAATGTTCAATTCTTCCTAAACCCCTTATTTTATTGACTTCCAGCACTTTCATCCCTTGCCATCTGTTTTGATATTTTTTGACCCCTTTTGATTCCTCATGGACACCTATATGGACACCAGGATTTAGGTTCCCTCATCCCCCCCAGGGCGTCATTCGGTTATTAATGTACCTGCCTTTCTGTACACACCATAAATTCCAAATCGCCATTTTGAGATGTCAAATGCCCCAAGGCAACCCCCCAATAGTATTACCTTGGTCATGTATCACACGTATATATTCGGCCACGAAATTCATGGGACTCCTACCCGTGGGACTCCTGGGCCCCAGAAAATTCCAGCCTAAAAATCGGACTTATTGCCATTCCACGGACATATTCCGCTGAAAAAATTCCCCCAAAAAATTCCAGGAATATTTTTCAAACATTCATTTTGAATTATAAAGTAAGAAAGGTAATGGGCTGACTGTAACATCTTTGGTATAGTATGGAGTTTTTCTCTCATTTCAAGCACCACCATATATTGACATTTAATTCATTTTAGGGTTTAATATTTGTATTGGTGAGAATAATAGTTGGGTGTTCAAATGAAGACAATTATTTGACATAACCTTACCTCAGCTTAGACGGAGGAGTCTAAGCAGGTGGGGTTTATTTGTTTGGGGGAGGGAATAATGAAAACAATAGTGGTGATCATTTTATCATTGATGATGTTAGGTACTTCTGCTTATGCCAGCCCTATTTCCCAGCAATGGATTAAGACCTATGGTGGCCTTCAAGATGAAGGAATCAATTGTATTCAACAAACCATAGATGGAGGATACATTGCGGCTGGTTATACTGGGGATATTTGCCACTAGATCCCGCTAATGCTATGTTGGTTCTCAAATTGATGTGAATGGGGATGTTTCATGGCAGAAAGCCTATAGGAGTGGTGGCGTGGATTGATGTTGCTCATACTATCCAACAGACGACAGATGGAGGATATATTGTAGCAGGTTTCACTTTTTCTTCTGGCCTAATGGTAAGGGCTGGATACTCAAGCTTGATAGTAGTGGAGATATTGTTTGGCAAAAGACTTAGGAGCCGATAGCACAGTTTACCTCAATACAACAAACTGGAGATGGCGGATACATTGTACAGGTAAGCAGAATCTTCCCAAAAAATAATTGTTCTTAAACTTGATAGTGTTGGAGATATAATTTGGCAGAAGTCATATGACCTGTTAACTCATGATAATCCAACGACCATTCAACAGACTATGGATGGAGGATATGTTGTTACGGGTCATATCTACGTGTCTGATTACGACATCTTCGTTCTCAAACTTAATAGTAAGGGAGATGTTTCTTGGGCTAAAAGATATGGTGAAGATGGTAGGTAATGTCCCACCCAACTATCCAAGAAACCTTGGATGGGGGATTTGCTGTGATTTGTCAGGTTGATGCTGGTTCTACATCGGAGATTTATGGGTGGTAAAACTTGGTAGTAGTGGGAATATTGAATGGCAGAAAGCATATGGTGGTAGCATGGATGATGAGGGATTTGCAATTCAGAAAACCCTAGATGGAGGCTTTGTTGCAATTGGATATACTAGATCTTTTGGTTATGGTGGAGCTGATGCTTGGCTAATGAAACTTAACAGTAGTGGAGATATTGAATGGCAGAAGGTATACGGTGGTAGCATGGATGATGGGGGTCTACATTTTGGAGAACACTACAGGATGGAGGATATGTCTTAGCGGGATATAGTCGTTCCTTTGAACCTGGTGGTTTAATGATACTAAAACTTGACAGTAATGGAGAAATTCCTGATTGCGATATTAAAGATGTTAGCAATGCTACAGTTTCTGATACAACAGTAATAGGACAAGATGTCAGTGTTACTGTAGAATTACCCTCCATCATTGTAACTGCTACAAACTCTAATCCTCAGAATATTTCAGTAGAAATATCGGTAGTTTGTTACTATGAAAACCCTACCGATATAGATGGAGATGGTATAGAAAATGATTCAGGGGAAGCAACAGCAAACAGCATTCAAATAGGAGCATTTTTAGCTGAGGTAGATAACTGTTCAGTAACACCAAATGGCCCCTATCTAGGAACGTGCGCAAAGGGTTATATAGGAAACACTTGTATTACTGATCGAGCCTGTGGTGTTGATGGAATGTGCAGTATGAATCAAGAAGACACCTACCCACCTCAAGGCAATGGTATAGGGGATGCCTGTGAGTGTGAAGGGAACTTCAATTGTTCAGAAGATGATGATTGTGATGGTTCTGATGCCGCAACCTTTAAGATTGATTTTGGACGTAGCATATTCAAAGATCCCTGTACAAATGAGTTGATTTGTAACGGTGACTTTGACTGTGATGTAGATGTGGATGGTACAGATGCGGCATTGTTCAAATCAGACTTTGGCCGAAGTTCATTCAGCAACCCATGTCCAATGTGTGAAGACTGTTGTAGAGTGGTGTAATTATCCATTACCGTAGGATTTGAAATATTCTTTAAATTTGACTCTCCAAAAAATTCCATGATTGTTTTGGAATGTCAAACTGGGTTCTAAGTTATTGGATCTTAAGATCTTTGGTAAATGTCCAGTTTTTCTCTCGATCGAGGTACCACCATATGTAGTTTAAATTGGGGACATATAAGATACATTAATATTGATTTAGAGGAGATTTTATGATTTAATTTAAAATTATAAGAACATTATTGGGTGTTCAAATGAAAACACTAATTCATATAACCCTACCTCATCTTAGACGGAGAAGTCTAAGCAGGTGGGGTTTATTTATTTGAAGGAGGCAATTAATCTTCGAAGGAGATGCAGCATGCAAAGGATACTATGTGCATTGATGTTTCTGTGTACAATGCTTGTTTTACTACCAAAAACGGCAATGGGACTCTGGAGTGTCGAGACGATAGACGTATCGAAGTATTTTTTTTATCTTTCTTCAAGAGCCCTTGCCATTGACGGAAATGGTTATCCTCACATTGCCTACGGGGAAAAACAGCTCAATTATGCTTACTATGATGGAAGTCGCTGGTGTTATGAGACCGCTGATGATTCACCAGATGTAGGGGTGTATGCCAATCTTGCCCTTGATGCAAATGGAAAGGCACATATCCTTTATTATGATGAAATCAATGATGAACTCAAATATGCCACCAATGCGACCGGCTTTTGGATAATTGAAATAGTGGATAGAATTAATTATCCAAATGAAAGTACATCTTTAGCCCTTGACTCTAATGGTAGGGCACACGTGAGCTATAATGATTCTCCAAACGGTGAACTCAAATATGCCACCAATGCATCTGGCTCCTGGGTAATTCAGACAGTGGTGACTAATAGAGGGTTGTATAATTCCCTGGCGCTTGACTCAAACGACAAGGTGCACATAAGCTATCAAGATGCGCTCAGCCAAAGGCTTAAATATACCAATAATATCTCTGGTTCATGGGTTATACAGACAGTTGACAGTGCTCCTTATTCAGGTGTTGATACTTCTATGGCCCTTGACTCAAACAATAATGTGCACATCGGCTATAGTGTTTGTGGGGGTGGGGAATGCGTTTTTAATTATGCCACCAATACATCTGGCTCCTGGGTAACCGAGGCGGTAGAGAGTAGTGGAACCTCAAGTTTTGATTACTCGCTTGCCATCGACTCTAATGATAAAGTGCACATCAGCTATAGCGGTGGAGAACTCAAATATGCAACCAATGCTTCTGGAGTCTGGGTAATTGAGGCGGTTATCAGTTCTGGATTATTTCCCTCTTTAGCTCTTGACTCAAATGATAAGGCACACATTAGCTATTATTATAATGATGAACTTAAATATGCCACCAATGCATCTGGCTCCTGGGTATTAGAGACGGTTGATAGCATCCGATCGATTCGAGCGAGCCATACACTTTTCCTCGACTCGAATGGTAAAGCTCATACCAGTTATACAGTTGGTTATGGCAATGACTGTGGAGACCTCAAATATGCCACCAATGCCTCTGGTTCCTGGGTAATCGAGGGGATTGACGGTGCTGGTTGTGCGTATGGTACTAATTCTTTTGCCCTCGACTCAAACGATAAGGTACACATTAGCTATCGTGATAATTCTAATGAGGATCTCAAATATGTAACCAATGCGTCCGGTTCCTGGATAGTTGAGACAGTAGACAGCAGCGGAACCGCAGTTTTGTATATCTCACTTGCCCTCGACTCAAATGACAAGGTGCACATCAGCTATTTTAAGGGTGGCATCAAATATGCCAGCAACGCCTCTGGCTTTTGGGAAATTGAGACGGTGGACTCCGGATGGCCGATAATTTCTTTGGCACTCGACTCAAATGGCAAAGCACATATCGGTTATAGAAGTTGGGCTTATAATGATGATCTCCTATATGCGACAAATGCTATCTACTCGTGGGAGATTGAGACATTGGACAATACGATACCACCTGGTTATGATGAGTCGTATCCTTATGGATTATCTCTGGCTGTTGACTCAATGGATAAGCTTCATATAGGTTATCATGTTGTCCCGAGCGAGGACCTCAAGTACGCCACCAATGCGAGTGGTTCCTGGGTAGTTAAGACACTGGACTGGGTGGGGAGTGTAGGTAGGTATAGTTCCCTTGCTCTTGACTCGAATGATAAGGTGCACATAAGTTATTATGATGACACGAATCGTGACCTTAAGTTTGCCACCAATGCATCTGGTTCCTGGATAATTGAGATAGTGGAGATATCTGGACTGGTGAGTCCAGCCATCGCCTTAGCCCTTGACAGCAATAACTATCCCCATACTCTTAACTGGGATCCTATTAATTTAAAATATGCCAGGCAATGCCCTGAGATAGATTCTGATTGTGATGACATTGTAGATTATGAGGATAATTGCCCCAATCATTATAACCCTCTCCAAGAAGAACACCTGCCCTCCACAAGGAAACGGGATAGGAGATTCATGTGATTGTGAGGGTGACTTTGATTGTGATGGAGATTGCGATGGAACTGATGCCGCAACATTTAAGGTAGATTTTGGTCGGAGTACTTTTGGTGATCCCTGCGAAACTGGCAATCCATGTAATGGTGATTTTGACTGTGATGGAGACTGTGATGGTACTGACGCGGCTGGATTCAAGTTAGACTTTGGTCGCTCATCATTTAATAATCCTTGTCCTGCCTGTGAAGTAGGGATATGGTGTAAGTATGTTTTGTGCGATGAAGTGGATGATTGTGAAGAAGGGGAGTGTTGTGGTTACGCTTCCTACCTCGAGCTAGATAGCGGTAACCCATTTTATTGTACTCCCAAGACCACCGATGCACTCTGTTCTTTCTGTAATTCAGAAAGTGATTGTGCTTATTCAACAATCAACTCATGCTGTTGCAGTACATGTTCCCTCCTTGGGTTCCCCGAACCGTTATGTATCTCTCCCGTTGGGTGTTTACTGGGTTGTGAGAACACGTGCCTACCGTAGTCAGCGTTGTGGTTAACGATTATCTCAAAGAAGGTAGGGTCTTAATGGGCTCTGTCTTTCTTGTTGTACCCCAACATATTGGGCCACCTATTATGAGGGAGAACTTGAACATACTGCAAAATGTCCAATTCCACTCTTGTAAAACTGAGTGTAACATTCTTTTG
>CAVVWZ010000060.1:0-11725 GCA_963752035.1 uncultured delta proteobacterium
CAATCTATGTTTCTACAATATTTCCGCTTTTAGTGTAGATCCGTGGTATCCGTGGCCCTATGCCACAGAGGAATTCGTATGAGATAGTGGACATTTTTTCTGCAACATCTTCAGCTGTGATTACTTCACTGCCCTGGGCCCCCATGAGGATGACTTCATCACCTAAGGCTACTCCGGGTATATCCGTGACGTCGATCATTACCAAATCCATGCAGACTACACCTACAACAGGGGCTTTCCTTTCCCGGATCAAGACCTCTCCTCTGTTGGATAGAGAACGGCTGTATCCATCTGCATAGCCGATAGGAAGTGTGGCGATGAGACTTTCACGTTTACAGGTAAAGGTTCTGCCGTAACTTATGGAAGTACCCTGGGGGACCTTTTTAAGGGAGATGATCTTTGTTGTGAGGTTCATTACCGGTTTCAGATCAATGCTCTGTTGAAACCTTTTTGCCGGATATGAACCATAGAGCATAATTCCGGGGCGTACCAGATTAAAGGAGTCTGGCAGCTCATCTATACTGGCAGCACTGTTGGCAAGGTGCCTGTAGAGAGGGTCAATCCCCATCTGGCTGAGTTCCTCAATCTGCTGATTGAATATTTCTACCTGTTTAAGCGTGTATTCCAGACCGGAATGATTTTCCTGATTGGTGTCAGCCAGGTGGGAGAGAATACCTTCAATTTCGATCCCCGTCAAGCGGGTAAGTTTTTCTATGAAATGCCTTGTTTCTAAAGGTAAAATCCCTAACCGCCCCATACCGGTGTCAATCTTCATGTGGATCGGAATCGTGCGGTGATTTGTGCTGGCGCACTGGGAAATCTCTTGCGCTGACTCCAGAGTGTATACAACGGGGGTTAAGTCGAACTGGTGAGCATAGATACCCTGTCCCTGAAAAAAGCCCCCCAGCACTATAATAGGGGTAGTGATAGAGGCCTGTCTCAGTTCTATTCCTTCTTCGCAGGTTGCTACACCCAAAAAATCTATTCCCAGGTCAACCAGTGCTTGTGCAATTCTAACAGCACCATGCCCGTAAGCATTTGCCTTTACCACAGTCAATATTTTCCGTGCGTTACCTATTCTTTGTTTTATCTGGGTAACATTGTGCTCAAGGGCATCTAGGCTGATTGTGGCTCTTGTCGGTCTTCTGGTTAGTGGCATATCTCTAGATCGAAAAAATAAGGTCTTTGGATTGTTATTCCCTTCTTTTCTTCCCCGGCCTCTGGCTGCTGTACCCGGCCAAAGAGGACAGGAGTGAAAGGAGTGAGGGTTCAATGCAAGTCAGGGAGTGCAACGTACGTACGAGAGAACAAAAAAGTATCAGCTGTTGAAAAAAGAAGAAAAGGGTAGCAGTAAGGGTGTTAAAGAATGAGTTACGGGAGAATAATACGGCCGGTGTCGCTTCTTTTTTCTTTCTGTGATTGTTCTTTTAAAAATGCGAAGTTCTTCTCTACCGTTTTGAGTGCAAAGGGATGATCTTCAGAGGCAACACCTCCGGGCTCGAAAGCGAGTGCCGCTGCAAGGGCACTTTGAGCATCTTCTTCCCTGTCAGTTTTAAAGAGAATGTAGGCGATTTCTTCCAGCCGCCTCTTAAAGAGCATGCGATTGTTGTCATCGAAGAAGAGCCGGGCAGTCTTTTTGGTTATTTCGGCAGTTCTCGACTCTTTCTGGGGGTCGGTAAGTACTATCGGGCTGTTTTCCATTTCGTAGAGTTCCTTATAACAATCGATTAGTAACTTCCACTCTAATAGCCAGTAGGCAAAGGGATATTTCCCAACTAAATCTTCTGATCGCTGCAGCAAGAGTGCCTGAGATTTAATCTCTTCAGTATTGAGGAGAGTGTAGATTGCTGCCTTATCCAACTGTGTGCCGTTGGAACTGAAATATTTCTTCCATAAGAAAAAGTGCTCCGGGAGATTGGTGCCGGAGGCGTGGTTTTTATTGGAAGCTTCTTTGATGAGAAAGTGACAGTAATCAAGATCAATTTCAACCATAGTAATGTCTTTTGCAACCGAAATCTTTTCAAGATAACTTTCGAATTCCTTAGGTGTGGTTACGGAAGCTATCAGGTCATTAATACCCTTCTGGTCACTTACCAGGAACTGGAAGATGTTAAGTTCCTGGTCACTTTTTGGTTTGATGGCAAGGATTAATCGCTCGCCGAGGGGGTCCATGGTGGTGAAGTAAGCTGTGGGAGGCGGGAGAGCGGTCTTTCTTTTTCTGTTGGAGGGGTTGTGGTGGTTTTGGGTTCAGAGACTTCTATCCCTTTGTTTTTGAGACGATAGAGGGTTTTTTTTATGCCTTTAGAGAGTTCCTTGTCTTCTGTTCCTTCTAGAAGCTGGTTTAAGAGATACACTGAATTGTCGTCTGCACATGAGCCTAAGAAATCAATAATCTTGGGTGCGATTTTACTTTTTGTCCTGAAAATAGCCAAAAGGAGTGGTAAAATTTGTTTTCCTTTAAAATGAGCCAGCTCCATAACGATTCCCAGCTGTAATGAATCGGATATTTCATGAAAACTGGTGATCAATTGTGCCCCTTCAGATAATTCTGGGCCGTCAGCGCTGTCCAGTAAGGCAGAAAACTGATTGGCTATTTCTTCTGCTTTGGTGGCACTTTCCAAGAGTTGGGTGTCAACAATCGTGTCAGACCTGATGAGATAGTGGAGAATATCCACCAGTATCCGGGGAGCAAAGGTCTCCTTCTTCAGCACACTGGTAAGACTTTCGCTTAGACTGAGCCTTTTAAGGTGGACGAAGAGGTGGTTAATCATGAACAATTGCTCATCGATGGTGCTTTTACTGAATTTTTTTGATAGGATTGCCGTATAATCGGCTGTGGTGTCTTCCAGTTCCCGTATTTTACTGAACAGGTGGGTAGTGTCGGGCAGCGGTGAACTTCCTGAAACGATTTCATCCACTAACCGGGTAACCGTGGCTTTATCCTCGATTCCTGATTCGGATTTTTTTCTGGATGTTTTTTTCGACATGGTTTATAAACTCCCTACAAAAGTGAGGTTGGATTATAATTAATATTGATTGCTAAGTCAAACATTTCATCTGAATGTTATTGCCCCTGTAGAGGGCGCTTTCTCATACCGTTATTTTGTTTAATTGTAAACCACTAATTGTATTATTTTTACAGGGAGGAACAATGGTAAGGACACGATTTGCACCCAGCCCCACCGGACACCTGCACATCGGCAGTGCCCGAACTGCCTTGTTTAACTGGCTTTTTGCCAGACATCACGGTGGTGTTTTCGTCCTGCGCATTGAGGACACCGATAGGGCCCGTTCCACTGAGGAATCAACCCGTGCCATATTGGAAGCCATGGAATGGCTGGGGCTTGACTGGGATGAAGGTCCCCTCTATCAGAGCCAGAGAACGGATATTTATCGTGAACATATAGAGCTGCTTCTGAGCCAGGACAAGGCCTATCGGTGTTATTGTGATCCTGATGATCTGGAGGCAAAACGAAAAGAGGCCCAGAAACAGGGGGGAAAGCCAAAGTACGATGGGACCTGCCGGGAATTAACAACTGTGCATGCTGACAAACCATTCGCCATCAGGTTTAGAGCCCCCCAGAGTGGGCAAACTGAGGTGAATGACCTGATCAAAGGTAAAGTGGTTTTTGAAAATGCAGAGCTCGACGATCTCATAATCTGTCGCAGGGATGGCACTCCCACCTATAATTTTGTAGTGGTTGTTGATGATGTTACCATGAAAATCAGCCATCTCATCAGGGGAGATGATCACTTGAATAATACCCCGAGGCAGATTCTCCTGTACCAGGCATTGGACTATCCCTTACCACAATTTGCCCATATGTCTCTCACCCTGGGAAAAGACAGGGCCAGGCTCAGTAAAAGACACGGGGCCACGGCTGTTATGTCTTATAAAGAACTGGGCTATCTTCCCCAGGCACTCATCAATTTTATTGTGAGGCTGGGATGGTCTTGTGGAGATGAGGAAATATTTAGCACGGATGAGCTGATTGAAAAATTCACCCTTGATAATGTGGGAAAGGCGGCTGGAATTTTTAACCCCGATAAACTCGACTGGTTAAACAGTCACTACATCAAACAGGAAAGCGAACCGAAACTAGCAGAGCTCCTCATTCCCTTTCTTGAAAAGAGGGATATCAGGATTGATGACAAGGATTACCTGGTTAGGGTTGTTGGTGGTTTTAAGGAAAGGGCGAAAACCCTTGACGAGATGGCTGAGAAGGCCTCGTTTTACTTTTTAGATACCGTAGAGTATGAACCAAAGGCCGCGAAGAAATTTTTAACCACGGAGATGATACCCGTTTTTAACCTGGTGATTACCCACTTTGAACAACTGGATAATTTTGATGACAAGTCTATTGAGGCAGCTTTTCAGCAGATTGCGGGTGAGAATAATCTATCCCTGGGCCAACTTGCCCAACCCCACCGTGTTGCCTTAACAGGGGGAACTGCAAGTCCCGGTATTTTTGAGGTTATAACCAATCTGGGAAAAGATAAAGTGATAAAGAGGCTTAAGGATGCAGTGGCATTTATTAAAAAAGAGCAATAGCAAAGGTTGCTCACTAAACAACCTGTTTACTCTGAAATAGTAATTTCCATATCCAGGTAAGAACCTTTTTGAAAGACCGGACTTCCTGCAACATACTTGATTACGGGTATGTCACTGTAGTTGGCTGTAACATCAAAATAGAATTCAGCATTATCAAACTTACCGCTGAAGATAATTTCGAGGTCCAGCAAACCGTCTTCATCAACACTATATGAACAGTTGGTGACCGTTAAGTTGGTTGCCGTTAGTTTACCTTTATTGAGCCACGGCCCACTGGCATTCAGTGCAAGTAGTTTACCTTTATTGAGCCACGGCCCACTGGAATTTAATGCCAGTACTCCACCCTCGTAGGTTGTCTCCCAATCTCTGGTGCAATTACCCGAACCGGATTCCGCCGGCAAAACATCATCCAGCACAGCCTGCTTAATTAGAAAACCCTGTCCAACGGCCATAAACACATTGCCCGGTGCTCCAGGAGCTCCTCCTTTAAATTTTTCTTTCCAGAATGTGCTGTTAAAATCTTCGTTGCCGGTAGTGTACGTGCCGGGGTTAACTGCCGGCCCTGTTGCCTTTTTTTTGGCGGCAGCCGGACTTGCAACAAATACCATGATCAAAAACAGAAGGCCTGTTTTTATCCATCTCTTTTTCATCGGTAGTCTCCTATTATAGGGTCGATATAAAGATCGTAAAAAAAAGCTTGCCCTCTCCCTGGTGCCCGGCTGAGCCCAGAGGGGGGATTATGGAGACTCTGAGAGGTGGGAGGATAGCTTAGATCAAATGAGCAAGTGCCGTGCCTCTGATGTTCTGGACAAATAATCCATTGATTAAATTGAACTTTTCAAATTATTGGCTGTGGATAACTGACGGTTTTTATGTATGATTTTTTCAAATAGGATAGCAAAAAATGTATACAGATTCATGTGAGCGTGCACGCAGCTTATTTATGCAAAAGATTGATATTTAGTCTCTTCTGATTGTAGCTCCAGTTTGACCTGCACGCAATAAAAATTCAAAATATCTCAATCTTTTCAAGCAAATTACCGATAATGAGATATGTGAATCTTGAGTGTGTACTGGTCGAACCTACTACTTGTATAGGGAATGATATGAAGGATGAAAGAAAGACAAAAAACCAGTTACTGGAGGAATTGTCAGCATTACGTAAACAGAATGCTGTGTTGGAAAAGAGTGCAGTTGAGTTCAAACAGACAAGGGAGAACTTAATTGAACGTGAGGGGCATTTCCATTCCGTGGCACAAAATGCAAATGAAGCAATAGTAACGGTTAACTTTGAGGGGAACATAGTTTTTTGGAATGAAGCGGCAGAAGACATATTTGGCTATTCTGCTAAGGAAGTGGAGGGTAAGCCTTTTACCATAATTGTGCCGGAAAGAATCAAGAAAATGAATCTTGATGGCTTCTGGAAGGCAATGCAAGCAGGGGAATCTAATGTTTTCGATAAGATTGTTGAGACGGTTATGGTTGGCAAGGATGGAAAGGAAATTCCCGTGGAAACCTCACGCTCACTGTGGAAAACAAGCAAGGGTACGTTTATTACTGCTATCTTGCGAGACATCAGTGAACGCAAGTGCCGCTGAGGAAGAATTGCGAAAAACAAAAGATCATTTGGAAAATATGATTGAAAGTTCACTGGATGGGATTGTTGCGGTTGATGATGAAGGATGTATTACCAAAGCCAACAAGGCATTTCTGTCATTACTCGGTTATAAGATGGCGGATGTGGAGGGAAAACATATATCGGAATTTGCCATAAAGGAAGTAGGTGAATATGAGCTGATTACCGGGGATACAATTGAGATTTATGGGAAATATTTTGATGATCAAAAGACGATGATTGATGGGTTACTGGAAAAGGGTAGTATCAAAGCTCAGAAAAGTTATTTTATCCGAAAAGATGGTAAGGTCGTGGTCTTGTGAACAGAATAAGGCTGCACTGTTTGACGGGGAAGGAAAGGTGACCGGTGCGGTTGGTATACTGAGGGATATTACTGAAAGCACGAGGGCTGAGAGGGAACTCAGTAGAATAAGAGATCATTTGGACAATATTATTGAAAGCTCACTTGACTGCATTGTTGTGTCGGACAATGACGGGGAATATCGTCAGGGTTAACCAGGCCTTTTTGTCACGTTTTGGGTATACAAATGAAGAAGTGATAGGAAAACATGTAATGGAATTTGCTCCCGCTGAAGAAGGGGTGTACAGGTCATCTACGGGTGAAATAATAAACCATGGATGAAAAATTTCTCAAAAAGCCAAGTCTGAGATTTTTGACAGGTTATTTGAGGACGGCAAGATAAACAATTGGGAAGCCTATTACCTCTGTAAAGACGGAAGTGTTGTTCCGGTAGAACAAAATATAGTTTATTTATTTGATAAGAACGGTGGTGTAACAGGTTCACTTGGTGTCGTAAGAGATGTTACCGAGAGAAAAAAGGCGGAGGAGGCATCTAAAACAGTCAGAAGAATACCTGGATAATATTATTGAGAGTTCACTGGATTCAATTATTACCACTGACAAAAAGGGATATGTTACGAGGGCTAACAAATCTTTCCAGAAATTACTCGGATTTGAAAAAGAAGAAGCGCTTGGAAAACATATGGCGGAATTCTCACCGCTGGAAACGGGAACCTACGAGTCAACCACAGGAGAATCGGTGACTATAACTAAGGAGCAGTTTGATAAGATAGCTAGCCACTATGGTTCTGCTGGCAAAAGAAAGACAACTATCAAACTTTGAATTTTGCCTGCTTCGTAAAGACGGAAAGGTGATTCCTGTTGAGGAGAATATAGTTTATTTCTATGATAAGGACGGTATAGTGTCGGGAGCAGTGGGTGTTATCAGGGATATCACGGAAAGAAAGCAAGCCGAACGTGAGATTAGGGAAGGCAAGGAATTTCTGGAAAAGATTATTAAAGGGAGTAAAGATGGAATCATTATAAGTGATGAAATGGGTACGATACTGTCTGTTAATGAAGCAATTGAGCAGATGCTGGATTTGAGCAAGGAGGAGATCGTGGGAAAGCACACCTCGGAGCTTATCATGGATGATGAAGATGAGAAAAAAAAGGTATTGGAAAAGATAGGGATGATGTTTGAAACTGGATTTGCCTCCTATGAAACAAGATACAAAAGAAGAGACGGGAATTATGTGGAAATAGAGTGCTATAGTTCACTGATTAGAGATGAAAACGAAAAGGTAATCGCCGGATTGTCTATTGCACGGGACATTACAGAGAGACAACAGATGCAACACCAGCTTTTCCAAGCTGAAAAGTTAAGATCTCTCGGGGAACTGGCAGGAGGAGTTGCTCATGATTTCAATAACATCCTTGCGGCAATCCTCGGAAGAGTTCAGCTCTTGAAAATGCAATTCAAGCCACCCGCCGGAATCACAGAAAAAAGAAAGTCAATGATCGATCTGGTCAAGAGTTTGGAAATTATTGAAAAAGCCTCTTTTGATGGTGCTGAAACGGTCCGGAGAATCCAGGAGTTTTCCAGGAAAAGGGTTGATGATAAAGAATTCACTCATCTCAATATTAATGAATTGCTCGAAAATGCCCTGGATTTTACCAGGGTGAGATGGAAGGACAATGCAGAATCCCGGGGCATTAAATTTGATATTCAAAAGGCATTTTCTCCAGTCCCTGCCACGCTAGGAAGTGCATCAGAGCTGAGAGAAGTGTTTACCAATCTTCTCAATAATGCCCTCGATGCCATGCCTGAAGGGGGTAGTATTGAGGTTAAGACAACTGCAGAAGACAAGACTATCTCGATTGACATTAGGGACACAGGGGGTGGCATCCCTGAAGAAATAAGAAACAGAATATTCGATCCCTTTTTTACCACCAAAGGTGTTCAGTCAACTGGACTGGGCATGAGTATCTCTTATGGGATTATCAGTCGCCACAAAGGAACGATTGCAGTAAAGAGTGCTGAAGGGAAGGGGACTACCTTCACCATAAAACTGCCCGTTGTTGCAAAACCGCTGGAGAAGAGAGAAATAATAAAAAGTGTACCCCTGCAGAAGAGGAGAGCAAGGATTCTGGTTGTGGAAGATGAAGATGAGGTGCGGCAGCTTCTCTCAGATATCCTGGCCAGTGAAGGTCATGAAGTTGAAGCTGCGGCTAACGGCAGGGAAGGCATTGAGGTATTTTCACAAAATACCTTTGATCTCGTTTTCAGTGATTTAGGTATGCCTGATATGTCAGGTTGGGAAGTAGCAGATGAGATTAAAAGTATTAATAGCAAAGTGC
The DNA here is from genome assembly GCA_963752035.1 of uncultured delta proteobacterium. Classification (GTDB taxonomy): domain Bacteria; phylum Desulfobacterota; class WTBG01; order WTBG01; family WTBG01; genus CAVVWZ01. Next base: position 8,830 of record CAVVWZ010000060.1, read on the forward strand.
CTGTTATTCTGGTTACAGGGTGGAATGTAGAGATAAATAATTCAGAGAAGAGAACTGACAGTGTAGATAAAATTATTCAAAAACCATTTGAAGTAAAACAGGTGCTCAGAAGCGTGCAGGAAGTAATGGAGCACAAGGAGAGAGGTTACTGCTTCACTTTGTCCTTGAAGGCCATTTTAAACTTTTTCATCTTTGGCTTAATGACAAATGCACTGTAAGGTTGGTCAGCATTCTGATTGTAGTAGTCCTGATGATATCCTTCTGCCCTGTAGAAATTTTTGCAGGGACTGATTTCAGTAACAACAGGATTTTTCCATGTTCCCGATTTGTCCAGTTCCTTCTTGCAGGCTTCTGCCAGCCTTTTTTGTTCTTCGGTGTGGTAGAAAATTACTGACCGGTACTGTGTTCCTACGTCGGCACCCTGCCGGTTAAGGGTGGTAGGGTCATGCACTTGCCAGAAGACCTTGAGCAATTCTTCGTAGGTAACCATAGAAGGGTCATAGGTAATCTGGCACACTTCCGCGTGTCCGGTTGTTCCGGAGCATACTTCTTCATAGGTGGGGTTGACAACATCTCCTCCTGAATATCCTGAAACAACAGATTCAACACCTTCGATAGTTTGAAAGAGTGCTTCAACGCACCAGAAACATCCTGCCCCGAAAGTGGCCACCTCCCGGTTCTGGGATTGATCTTTCTTCTCTGTTTTTGAATGTGCGGTTTTACTCACGGCATTGTTCCCTTTCAATTGAATAATTACATATGTTCGATGTCGGTATGATTGGAAATTTCTGAATTGGTTGTGAAGAGATCACTCATTGATAGTTGATGAATATCATGTTTGCCGGTTAACCGGGCAAAATCCTTAAGTTCTTCAGTGACAACCCGGAGATAGTTTGCAAGGCGCCTGGCAGATTTATCAATATTACAGCGGGATCGTAGTGCCGGGTCCTGGGTTGCAATACCAACCGGGCACTTTCCTGTATTGCAAATGCGGTACTGCTGACAACCAATGGCAATGAGCGCTGCAGTTGCAATGGCCACTGCGTCTGCTCCCAATGCAAAGGCCTTGGCAAAATCAGAAGAGACACGCAGACCTCCGGTGATGATTAAAGAGATCTCCTTCCTCTTTTTCAGTGCCTTCCGTGCGGTGAGCAGGGCAAATATAGTTGGCACCGATGTGGCTGCTTTAATAAATTTCGGAGCGGCCCCGGTTGCGCCTGCCCTGCCATCGATAGTTATGAAATCAGGGTTTGCATAGAGGGCAACTTCAAGGTCTGCCTCAATATGGCCTGCAGCTATTTTAATGCCAATGGGCTTTCCCTGGGATACGTCACGTAACCAAGCAACCTTTTGCTTGAGATCTTCTTTATTGTTGATATCCTTAAAGTGTGATGGGCTGATAATGTCTTTCCCTGGCTGGAATCCCCGTATTGCAGCAATCTCATCAGTTACTTTATGCGCCGGCAAATGTCCTCCCATGCCGGGTTTGGCCGACTGACCGATTTTAATCTCAATAGCATCGACCCTTCTCAGATTTTCTTCGGTAACGCTGTACTGGTTGGGCACGTATTCAAATATGTATTTATAGGCATTTCCTATGGATTCAGGCAGAATCCCACCTTCGCCGGAACACATGGCGGTTTTTACTGCTGCACTTCCTTTGGCCAATGCAGTTTTGGCTTCTTTGGAGAGTGCTCCAAAAGACATATGGGAAACATAGACGGGGGTATCAATTACCAGGGGCTTTTTCGCTTGAGGGCCGATAACAGTTTGCGTAGTGACCGGCTCATCAGCATTTAGAGGAAGGGTTGCAAGCTGGGCACCTTTAAAAAGAATTTCATCCCATGAGATGGTTGGCTTTTTTGTTCTCATGGGCTCATAAACAGGCTTGCCTGATTCAGCCATTTCATGGATATCTTCAAAATCATCTTCTATGGGGGATGTGGTTTTTTGAAGATCAATAGGGATTCCCAGTCCTTCTTCTTTCTCTTGAGCCGGCTCAGGAGGTTTTTCCTCGCCTGGTGTATCTTCAACACGGGAAAAATACTTTTTAGCGGTCCCGCAAACCGGACATGCCCAATCATCTGGCAGATCATTCCATAGGGTGCCTTCTTTTTCTTCATCGTAAATAAATGCACAGACTTCGCATTTGTATTGTGCCATTTCTTTTCTCCCTACACATCTAAATTAGCAGGCTCATAGTATTCTTTGGGGCTTTTGCAGTACGGGCAGCGGTTTGGGGGTTCGCATCCTTCATGGGTATATCCACAGATACTGCACTTCCATTTAATAGGTTGTTCCCGCTTGAAGACGGTTCCGGATTGAACCATGTCCAGAAGCTTCTTGAAGCGTGCCCGATGCTCTTTTTCTATTTTTGAAATCTGTGTAAACAGTATCTCTGCCGATCTTTCTCCCTCAACCTCAGCTTCCTGGGCAAATCTCGGATACATTTCTTCCGATTCGTACCGCTCTCCCTCAATTGCTTCCGTTAGATTTTGTATGGTCGTACGTTCCTTGAGCAAAAGCTTGAGCTCTTCCAGGGCATGATATTTTTCATTATCTGCGACCTCTTCTAAAATCTTCGCAATATAGCCGTATCCTTCTTTTCTCGCAATTTCCGCATAATAAATGTATCTGTTGCGAGCTGTGGATTCGCCGGTGAACGCTGCCAGTAAATTCTCTTTGGTTTTACTCATTGGCTATCTCCTTTTATTGGGGTCGGGCCACGCTAACTATTTGGTATATATTATTAAGTTGTCTTATAGAGCTTGCATATAAGGGCAATAATGGCTTTTTTAGGGTCAAAAAAGTAGTTTTTGTAGTCAAAGTCCACGGTGAGGTCTTGCAAGGTTGAGTGCCTAAAGGTCTATAATGCCAATTTTGGCATCAAAAAAGA
>CAVVWZ010000061.1:0-42477 GCA_963752035.1 uncultured delta proteobacterium
TGCCGGGGGTGGACACAACCTACGACTATTACGAGGCATTCCTCGGCGCCAGCTGGGAGATCGATTTCTGGGGTAAATTCCGTCGTGCTTCCGAGTCGGCGCGGGCCGAACTCTTCAGTACGGAAGAGGCCCGACGCACGGTGGTGCTGACACTGGTCAGTGCGGTAGCCCTCACCTATATCGAAATCCGGGCTCTGGACAAGCAGCTTGAGATTACCCGGCGCACGGCCGAAACCCGCAGGGAAACACTGGAGTTGTTCCAAGTGCGCTTTGATGGTGGGATCATTTCTGAGCTGGATCTGGTCCAGGCGGAGTCCGAGTACGAGGATGCCCTCGCGCGCATCCCTTCTTTCGAGCTCCGCATCGGTCAGCTGGAAAATGCCTTGAGTGTCTTACTGGGTCAAAACCCCGGCCCGATTCCACGGGGGCTAATCATCGACAAGCTGGTTCTGCCGACAGTGCCGGAGGGGATGCCGTCCGACCTGCTTGAGGGTCGGCCAGACATTCGGCAGGCGGAACAGGAACTCGTGGCGGCCAACGCCCAGGTCGGTGTGGCCAAGTCACTCTATTTCCCGACGATATCCCTCACCGGGGCATTTGGTAGCGCGAGCACGGATCTTTCAGATCTGTTCGACAGCGCCGCTGAGCAGTGGAATTACGATGTCCCCGTCAGCGTGCCCCTCTTCACAGCCGGTCGAATCGGCGGTGAGATTAAGGCGGCCAAGGCTTTCAAAAAGCAGTCGCTTGAGAGATATCTCTTGACGATCCAGAACGCCTTCCGGGAGGTAGAAGATGCGCTGATCGACCGCACGAAATCAGGGCAACGTCTCAAGGCGCTTGGTCGTCAGGTCGAGGCCCTTCACACATATGTCAATCTTGCGAGGCTGCGTTACGACGAAGGATATAGCAGCTATCTCTTAGTGCTCGATGCCGAGCGTAGTCTCTTCAATGCAGAACTGTCATATGCCTCGAGCCAGAACGCTCTCTTTCGTTCCACAGTCAATATTTACAAGGCCATGGGTGGTAACTGGGTTGAGGCGGCGGAGCAGGCAGTGACGCCCCCTCCAATGAAGGAGGCGGGATTCATTCCCTAAAATGATGCACTGTATTGATATAGTATTGCGGCTCTGGTTGTTGGATTGTGTGGTCCTGTCTGAAGCAGGTCAGTCGAATCCAGGAAATCGAATGGGGGGCAAATCCGGTGCCAGGCAAATTATACTCCATTGCCTCCCCCTTTCTTAAAGGGGGATTAGCTCAAGGTATAATCTCCCCTAACCCTCATATCCACAGGTTTCGTTATCCGTGATCCATGGAGGATAAAAGGAGACCTCATAGGGATAGGGTTCTCCGGGGATAGTCCTACTAATAGGGTTCGCGATGAATACTCGATTGAGACATTTTACCGGTTCCAGCTTACTACACATGTACAGCTAACACCAAATGTTGTCTTCATCATCAATCCTTCCGAGAAAGAGAATTCTGGGGAACTTGCCGTCTTCGGGGTAAGGTTTCGGGTGCTGTTCTAAAGTTGTGTAAGTGGTAATGTTGAAATATTATTATTTGGATTTTTTAGAAAATGGGTCACACTGAAAAAAGTACAGGAGGATGAAGATGATTCGGGCACTTGTTATAACCTGTCTGCTCACGTTTTCTATGGTACCTGCTGCCTGGTCGGAACCGGATGCAGAAATAGAAGAACCCCACCGATGGCTGAGTTCATTCGGCGTAGTGAGCGGTTACGGAGTGGCACCACTTGATAAAAACAATTCTGATTATGAGATAATTCCTATTCTTCCCCAGTTCGGGTTTGACATTAACCCGCTGGCTGAAAAACTTCATATCAAACCCAAAGGGCTCCTCGAGTTTGTGGTTGAGCCTGTGATGAATGTGATTATCAACCCCGATGCCAATGCTGAAGTTGGCTGTTCCTTCTTTCTCAAGTATTCCCTTAGAATTACTTCACGGATTACCCCCTATATTGAAGGGGGAACGGGGATGATTTATGCCTCGTTGTCTACCAATGAACAGGGAACAAAATATAACTTTATCACCCAGGCAGGTCTCGGGATCCAGTTTTTCTTAAACGAGCACTATGCACTTACAGGGGGGTATCGGTTCAGGCACTTGTCAAATGCACACCTAGACAAACAGAACAGAGGGATCGACCATCACTTTGGGCTCATTGGAATAAGTTATTACTTTAACTAGAATGGTAGTTAACGTGGCAAAGGAGTATGGTTATGAACGGAAGATTTACACCTGTTAAGGGTGTTCTCACGACGGGAAGATTTGAGATTCCCTATCGCGTCTACGAAAATGATGGGCCACACCTCATTTGTTTAAATGGTATCCAGCAATCCATGGCCATGTGGCAGGGGTTTGTTACCCGTTTTGCCCGGGATTACCGCATTGTCCTCTTCAACTTTCCTGGACAGGGCAAGGGACGTTCTCTATCCGGCCCGGTGAGGGCTTCTCTGGATGAGGAAGTGGATATCTTATCCCAGGTAATGGAAGTAACACGCGTTAACCATGATGTGAGCCTGTGTACGGCTTCGTGGGGTGGCATTGTTGCACTGGCCTTCGCTGCCAAATATCCCCACGCGGTAAAACGGTTATTACTGGGCAGCATCGGAACACGGCCCAACCAGCGGATGGTTGAAACCATCCAACGGGGACGTTCTCTCGACGTAAAAGACAGTGCACAAATCGCCGACCTGATCATTGACAGTTTCGGACAAAAACTGCCCGAATCGGTTAAGAAAAAAATTGCTGCCCAGTTTCGCAGCATTAGTAAAGAGAACCTTCAGTCATTTTGCGATCATGGGTTAAATGTGATATCAGTGCAAAAATTCAGTGATCACATTGACCTTAAAAAGATTACCGTCGAAACCGTGTTAATCAGGGGAGAAGAAGATACCATTGTGGACTTGGAAGATGTGATGTTTCTCTCTTCACAGATTCCGAATTGTGAGCTGAGGATCATAAAAAACGTGGGGCACTTTTTGCACATGGAAAGTGAAGCGGTCTTTGATGTTTACCAGGAGCTGTTGTCGAATACGTCAAGTACTAGTGATGATTATGTGCATGTGAGTGCTACCAGCTTGTAACACTGATGGCACTACAGAAGTGAGATCAAAAGCCCTTTGTTCATAAAAGTAATATTGCTTTGGCGGTATTTTTTTTGAGCGCATGAAATCTTATGAAAGAGGAGGTGATCTCAAAGGATTGCAAAAGAAGATTTTGAGTAGGACTTTGACACAACAAATCATGTGGAAACAAAAATAAAATCAAAACTTTTAACACTTTGAAAGGAGGAAAGTACGATGAAGAAAATGAATAAGGTTATCTTGTTAGGATGTGTTGTTATGCTCATGCCGGCCTGTGGTGCCTTTAAAGCTAAAAAGGTGGAGAAGGAGATGAAACAGCCCATCAACTGCGCCCATGCAGAAGGTGATATCAGGGTGTTACAAAGCGAAAAGGCCCATGTGGCATCAGAGATAGCAAATGGCGTGACTGCAATTATTCCGGCATCCCTGGTAATGGGTCTTGTCACCCGAACAGAAGGAGAAAAAATTCGTATAGCCACGGGAGAGTACAACAAAGCGATTGATAAAAGAATTGCAGAGATCAAGGCACAATGCGGAGTGCAATAAGATAACAGAAGTCAGGAGTCAGAAGTCAGAATACACATGATGCATGATGCACGATCCATGACACATGTTCAACACAGAAAAAGGAACTTTGGATACCTGCCTCCTGTATCTTGCATCGTGTAACCTAATTAGAAACAAGGGAAACAAAGAATGTTGAATGAAAAGAAAAAGAAGAGCCAAAAAATGTACCCTGACCCCGTATACTAATTTATAAGGGAGGTGCTTATATATGGATAAGATTGTTGGAGTAGTCGTGATGTTTTTATTGTTGAATGTAAGCTGCCAGACTTTGTTCAATAAACCACAGGTTGAATACAGCCCTTTAGCTTCAAGCAGTTTTAGCCCACGTTCACAACCCGCTCGGATTGTAAGTGGCTCTCAATCAGTCAGCCCTTCGACGTTACAAACAGATCGGTGTAGTAAGTGTATGTGAGAAGGTTGAATTCCCCGACCAGCTCGAAAAAGAGAAAATAGAAGAGATGGTCCAGGCATTACGCAAGCAGGCTTCAAAACAGGGTGGTGATGTAGTACGTCAAAAACAAGACTTGAAGAAGGATGACGTCCTGAGATGGCGTTACGTAAAACTGGATGATACCGAAATCGTGGGAGAGTCTGGTTCAATTGACATACTTTCTGTTGTTTACAAAACAGAAGAAGAACTCACATTAGAAGTGAGAGACCCCAAGACGGGTGAGTTGGAAGCTGACGAAGAGGTAACCCCGACAAGTGCCGTGGAGTGTATAAAGGCAGAGGTGTGGAGAGCAAAGGAAAAATGAACGTCGAACGTCCAACATCCAACGTCCAATGTTGAATGAAAAGAAAAAAGAGAAGGACGAAAGACGAACAATCGAGTTACGAATGACGAATAAAAAACCACAGAGGCACAAAGTAAAAAAGTTGCAGAAGGACAGAGCAAACAAGTCATTGCGAGGAGGTTAAAAACCGACGAAGCAATCTCATAACACTATGAAAAACTGAGATTGCCGCGCTCCCTTCGGTCATCTCGCAATGACCGGTGAGGGGGTAGTCGTTTTGAACATTTGTTATTGGAATTTTGAATTTGTTTGGGATTTGGTGCTTAGTGCTTCGAATTTGTTTCTTAATAAGGAGGAAAGAGCCATGAAAAATACAATGATTTCAATGTTAGTTGTTCTTTGCATTGTTTTCGTCGTGCCAGCAGGTTATGCTGAGGTGGGTGACCTGGTGGATGAGGGTAATGTGCTGATTACAAAAAGCCAGCTTTTAATTCAAAAGGGTGAGATGCTGAAGGCGTTTAAGGATCAGGACAAGGCCTGGATGGTGGATCAGGGTCACCAGCTGTTAAAAGAGGGTATGGATATTATTGAAAATGGCGAGATGATGTATACAGGAGAAGGCAGGTCGAATACACAGGAAGTGGGTGGAGCTTTCAGGAGTGCTGGTAACCTGCTCTTAAAAATGGGCAGGAAGAAAGACCCATTGACGGAGAAGGATAAAGAGAAAATAGTAAAGCATGGAGAGACCATGATCGGACTGGGTAAGCTGAAGCTCGAGCAGGGTAAAATGATGGCACCGTGAAAGGACAGGAGTCAGGAAACAGAATTCACCATTTTGGATTTCGGAATGCGGCCCGCCCTGGCGCGACTTAGTTACAAAGCGACGGTGTTCATTTTATAAGCTGGAACGCGGAGACCCTTAATAGCATTAGAAAAGGTCTGGGCTAGGGATTTCGGATTGAAAAGAGCAACATCGATTGTTGAATATAGACTTCCCTATCTTTAACAAGACTGTGCCATGTCATTGCGAGGAGGTTGAAAACCGACGAAGCAATCTCTTTTAATGCTTGTGGATTTAACAGGATTTGAAATGAGATTTGCCGCGCCCTTTGGGCTCGCAATGACTGGAGCGATTAATTAAGTTTGTTGTAAATACATTCTGAATTCTTTAGTTTTTCTTCGTGCTTCGTGGTTCAGTTTTGATTTTTTGTAATTCGAATTTCGGATTTGTTTAGGATTTCGTGCTTGGTGCTTCGAATTTGTATCTGAATGGGGGATGAGGATATGAAGAAATTATGTTTGATCGTAATTATGATCTTGTGCGCTGCATTTACAACAGCTGTTTATGGTTTTGACAATAAGACCACTACGCTTAAAAATGGAGACTCTGAAACCTATGAATATTCAATACGGACAGCCGGGGGTGAGATTGTTTCCGATGATGGAGCACTAGATGACAATAGGGTTGAGTATAGCACCGGAGTCCGTTACGGAAGAATCCATGCAGACTCCACGGCTTACATCTGCAAACATGGTTGTGAATTGACCCTTACTAAAACGGGACAAACAATAACCGTGGAACCCGGTGATAGTGTTGTTATTGACAAGGGTGTTATGCAGGTTCAGTAAAAGATTCTCTTAAAATAATTTGTCAAACAAGGAGGTGTACAATGCGGTATTGTCGAGTAGGATTCGGACTAATTACCCTCTTGGCTATAATCTGTCTACCATTATCCCTGTTAGCCCAGTTGACTGCGGATGAAGTTTTATCGGAGATGGGTTGGTCCGCCGACGAAAAGAAGAAAATCCTCGCCGGAGAGTTTGTCACCGGGCAGATGAAATCGGTTTCTGATCGTGATCTTGCCATCTCCATAGGTTTTCTGGTAAAGGTTCCGCCAAATGATCTCGCCAAGGAACTTTTAGGAGGTGAGCTGATGAAGGCAAACGACCAGATCAAGACACACGGCAAGATTAACGGGGATGGCAGCTTAAAAGACCTGGAAGCCTTAAAGCTCGCTAATGCCGATGACTACCTGAATGCCAAACCCGGCAGTGATATTAATCTCGATGCGGACGAGATTGCAGCATTCAAGGCTTTAAAGGGTAAACCGAACGCAACCCAAGCCGCAGAGAAAGAGCTGCACAAGATGCTTCTGGCCCGCCACCAGGCCTACCGGAAATCAGGCCTAACGGGGATAAGTCCCTATGATCGGGGTAAAGGCAAGAAGACCGATCCCGGAAAGGACCTGCAACTGGACACTGATGCAGCAAAAGTTTTAAAGAAGCATGTTCCTTCCTTCCAAAAAGTTATGGTCGACTACCCTAAGGCAACCATTGCTGGTCTGGACGAGCAGTTTTTCTGGATACTGTACGACATAGATGGCAAGCCAAACTATGTACTCTCCCATTTCTTCTCTGCACCCGCAGGGGATATGCGCCTGGTGGTCAATCGTCAGTTTTATGTGGCCAACACCTACAACGTGATGCAGGAGGTAGCGGGTTTTTTCCCGGTAAAGGAAGGCACGCTTGTTGTGTATGTAAACCACCTGTCCACCGATCAAGTCGCAGGCTTTGGCGGGTCGACAAAACGTAAAATCGGAGGAAAGGTTATGGCGAAGAAGATAAAGGCATTATTTGAAAAGTCCCGGAAGGTCGCCGAGCAGTAGAATGGCCCAGTAAAAAGGACGTTTGTCCCCTTTTTTCATAACTAGACTTTCTGATTACTATGCTGGGGAGTTTTTATTTTTATCTCCGACTACTAGATGTGGGGGTGTCCATGTTGGGCAAAAAACTTTCACATTCTTGCAATAATGTGGGTAATAGCAAATGTACAACATGCTTTTAGAATGGTGTGTAATTCAAAGGAGTAAATCTTAAGCAAATAAAAATAGCATATTTTGTAATACACCAAGTCGTTGTTACGTTTTTAGGCATTTTAACTGTTGCCCATCCCAAAAATAGGCTGATTTTTATAGCCGCCTAAAAAGCCCGGCAAAGGCCCTCGGCGTTCAGATTTTAACATCCATTTTTATTACTCTACCTCAATCAACACGGGAAGAAAGAATGCATAAAACTAACGGGAGAATTAACGGGGAACCGTTGAGACCCCCTGTGATTTTTAAAGGTTTTCTGGGGCATTTAGATAGGTAAAAATAACCATAAAAAAAGAGGATTCGTAAGTAATACTAGATACTTAAGAACCCTCAAAAAGACGATTTAAGAGTCAGTTGCTCTGCCAATTGAGCTAACGGCCCACACATACAGATCTAAATTCGGAAATCTAATACTCGATAATTTCTGTCAAACAGACTTTAAGGAAATAGCACAGTACGGTTGCTTGATGCAAGGATTTTTTATCAACCACAGAGAGCAGGGAACACCAATATTTACTGTCTTTTATGTATCCCTCAGATTGCCGTGCCACCTCCTGGAGTTCGCAATGACCTGCGTTATGATTGCACGTACTGCGGTAATATTTCTAGCAGCTTCCTGAGTGCACGGGCGCGGTGGCTGATTTTGTTTTTTTCCTCAGGTGTAATTTCCGAGAAGGTCTTGTTATACTCGGGCACTAAGAAGAGGGGATCATAGCCAAACCCATGTTCTCCCCGGGGTTCATGGATGATAGTCCCTTTACACTCTCCTTCCACAAAAGCGGTTTTTCCTTCAGCCGGTGCAATAACCAGGACACATTTAAAGCACGCCCCCCTCTTGTCCGGCGGTACCCCTTCAAGATCCTTCAGCAATTTGGCATTATTTTCATCATCGCTGGCATCTTCACCTGCAAACCGTGCAGAAGTGACCCCCGGTTTTCCGCCCAGTGCTTCAACTTCAATTCCTGAATCATCAGCAATGGTAAGTTTTCCTGTGAGTTGGGCTACAGTAGTAGCCTTTTTGAGGGCATTTTCGTAAAAGGTTTTCCCATCTTCTACGATAGGCGGGATGTGAGGAAAGTCAGCCAGGGATAAAATCGTGAAAGGAAATTCCTGCAGGAGTTCCTTGAATTCTCGTAACTTATGTTTATTTGAAGTGGCAATGATGAGGTTCATACTAAATACAAAAAACAGAATGCCTAAATTGAAAAAACAAGAGTCAGAAGTACAGAATTAAAAAAACTAATGAACATCCAACATCAAGAACGTCCAATTAAGAAAAACTTGCAGAAACTCAGTCCTTTAAGTAGGAGCGGGCGATGACAAGACGCTGGATCTCTGAAGTGCCTTCATAGATAGTGGTAATGCGGGCGTCCCGGTAAAACCGTTCTACAGGATACTCTTCCACATAACCATACCCCCCAAGCATTTGGACTGCTTTGTAACAGGCACGATTTGCTGACTCGCTGGCATAGAGCTTTCCCATAGCTGCTTCCCGGGAGTAAGGCTGTCCCGTTTCTTTGAGATAGGCAGCCCTTAAAATGAGCAATTGAGCGGCGTCAAGCTCAGTATAGGAATCTGCAATCATCCACTGGAGGGCTTGAAAAGAAGAAATGGGTTTTCCAAACTGGATCCGTTCTTTAGCATAGCTGGTTGCAAAATCCATGGCCGCCAGTCCTATCCCAACTGACATGGAGCCGATACCAATGCGTCCACCAGACAGCTCCGCCAGGGCAATACCATAACCATTGTTGAGATCTCCCAGGAGATTCTCCTTTGGGATCTGGCATTCTTCAAAATGAACTTCATTCGTGACTGAACCCCGCTGTCCCATCTTTTCTTCATTCCGTCCTACTTTGCAACCCGGGGTTCCTTTCTCCACGATAAACGTGCTAATACCCTTTCCTCGCTGTGCCTTGCTGTCGGTTACTGCCCACACGATAAAGATGCCTGCGTACTCTGCACTGGTAATAAACAATTTACTGCCATTTATGAGGTAGCCATTCTCATTTGCAACAGCTGTTGTTTTCATGCCTGTAGGATCAGAGCCTGCGGAAGACTCGGTGAGGCAAAATGATCCAGCAACATATTCACCACTGACAAGCTTGGGAACATACTTCTGCTTTTGCTCCTCGGTGCCGAATTCCACCAACAGCTCTGCAACCATGTTGTTAACAGACATGGTTACTGCTGTTGATGCACACACCTTACCTATTTCGGTTAATGCAAGGCTGTAAGCTACTGCACCGGCCTGGGCACCCCCGTAAGACTCTGGAACACACAGTCCCATGAAGCCCAGCTGGGCCAGTTTTTTCACATTTTCAATGATAATTGAACTGTCTTTTGTCTTATCCAATTTTGCAGCTACCGGTTCCAGCTCTTTTTGTGCAAAGGAGCGGGCTGTCTCCTGGATCATCTTCTGTTCATCGTTGAGTTTAAATTCCATGGTATTTCCTACTTTCCTGTAAAGACGGGTTTTCGTTTTTCCAGAAACGCCTTTATTCCCTCGTCACGATCTTTGGAGCTAAAGCACTCAACAAAGGCGTCGATCTCTTTTTTACATCCATCTGATAGAGGCACATCGTATCCGCTTTCAATGGCCCGTTTGGCCAGGGAGAGGGCAACGGGGCCTTTCGCAGATATCAACTGTGCAATCTTCTCCACTGCGGGAAGTAACTCCTCTTGTGAAACTACTTTGTTTATCAGACCTATTTCACAGGCCCTCTGGGCTTTGAGCCCCTCACCGGTGAAGATAAGCTCTTTTGCCAGGGCTTTTCCTATCAATCGGGGAAGCCTCTGGGTACCACCAAATCCCTGGATCAGTCCCAGATTTACCTCTGGTAGACCTAATACGGCATTTTCTGATGCGATTATAATGTCACAGGCAAGGGCAAGCTCTAATCCTCCGCCCAGCGTAAATCCATTTACAGCTGCAATTACCGGTTTCCCCGTATTTTGAATGGCATCCATTGTTCTGTGGCCCAATTGGCTAAAGGCCCGTGCTTCATCAGGGGTATAGTTATTCATCTCTGAAATATCGGCACCTGCGATAAATGCCTTGCCACTGCCGGTGATAATAATGACCCGAACCCCTGTATCACTGTCAAGTTGAGTGAATGCCTCATAGAGTTCATTCAAGGTTTCAGTGTTTAAGGCATTTAAAACCTTAGGACGATTGAGGGTGACAATCGCAATGGTTTCTTTCTGATTTAATGTTATATTTTTCCAAGACATAGAAATAACATTTTGACTTTTAAAAAAATAAACAAGATAATACTACACTAGAGTTTATGCAAAATCGCACTTCGTTTCTCAATTTGTTGTGAAAAATTGATGTGTTTTCTCTTTCACGTTCCGAAAATTGAAATCCGAAACAAGAAATGGTTCGGTCAGTTCACCATCCTGAACCAAGTCGAAGGACAAATTCGAATGACCAAAACATAAAATCCAAAACAGTAAAAATCTGTTTTTTTAAGATGGAGTCGAAACTATCACAGGATAATTACCTCTGTCAAGGCATTTATCGGGGGCACACTCAGGAGAACACGGTGAAGAAAAAAGTTTTATTCCTGTCCTTCGTTCTACTAGTTATGATCCCATGGCTTCAAAGTCATGCCGGTCAAGATCAGTACATGAAAGCCCGGGAACGGATGGTCCAGACGGACCTGAAAGGCAGAGATATTACCGACAAAAAGGTTTTATCTGTGATGGGGAAGGTACAACGACACCTTTTTGTTGAGAAAGATCTCTGGAATGTCGCTTATAATGACTATCCTCTCTCGATAGGAGAAGGCCAGACTATCTCTCAACCCTATATTGTGGCATTAATGACTCAACACCTGAACCTGAAACCAACGGACAGGGTTTTAGAGATCGGAACGGGATCCGCTTACCAGGCTGCCGTTCTGGCGGAACTGGTCGAGAAGGTATACTCTATTGAGATACACAAAGGGTTGGCACAAAAGGCGGCCGCCAGGCTCAAAGAACTTGGGTATCACAACGTGACCGTAAAGCAGGGGGATGGTTATGTTGGCTGGCCTGAGCACGCACCTTTTGATGCCATCATTGTGACCTGTGCCCCCCGTCATATCCCCTCCCCGTTAACGGAGCAATTAAACGAGGGAGGCAGACTCATTATCCCTGTGGGAAGCACCTCGCTATATCAGACCTTAACCCTTGTAACCAAGGTAAAAGGAGAATTAAAAGTAGAGGAGATTTCCGGGGTCAGGTTCGTTCCCATGACAGGGGAAGCGGAAAGGAAATGAAGCGGGATATGAACATCTGTGATGTGGGATAGAACGAGATCCTGGATACTAGATGCTGGATACTTAAGATGTAACCTGCAACTTGGAACAGTGAGCACGTGAACTTTAAATCAGAAATCACCAGTTCAATAAACAAAACATTCCCCTCACCTCAATCCTCTCCCCCTAACCTTCGGCTGGGTAAACCAGAGGGGAGAGGAAGCAATCTGTTAGTTCCCTCCCCACAGGAGAGAGGGGAGTTTGTTTCGTTAATTCTATTATTACCAATAGGTCTAAGGTCAAAATGATCACTTCAATAAAATACTTAATCTGCTTTTTTTTGTCAGTCTGTTGGCTCTTGGTGAGTCTCCCTCCTCATGCTGCGGGGAATGAATGGGGACCGTGGGACAAAGACAAAAGATATGAAAGAGTCATCAGACAACCACAGGCTTCCGAGGATACGCAAAGCTTCTTTAAGAAGATTACCACCTTGCCTCCTCAGCTACTCATAACCTTTTTTCAAAAGGTGATCTCACCGGTGGATGGAGCTACCTGTGAATTTTATCCCACCTGTTCGGCCTATGCCAAAAATGCTCTGCAAAAACATGGACTTGTGATAGGGCTTGCCATGGCAAATGAGCGAGTCAACCGATACCATTCGCCAGAGGGATACGAAATTATCTATAAATTTAATCGTTACTACATATACGACCCTGTTGAGAACAATGATTTCTGGTTTGTTCAGAAAAAGGATTAGACTCCATGAAATCAGCATTTTTCCTTTCACACTTTTTTCTTGCGCTTTTTTTCTGCTCCTTCTCTTGCCTGCTTATGGATGTTCCGGTACGAGCAGAAGGATGTGATGCTTACGGGACTGCTGGTTCTATGAAAGGCTTTGCAGATACCCTGTTTTACCGTGACTATCTCTACAGGGCCACTATGGAGTATGAAAGATTCCTCTATTGTTATCCTGATCACCCTGACATTCCGAAGGCACGATTTAACATAGCTACTGCTGCAGAATTGGTGGGTGATTATCCCTCTGCACTCGAGTACTACCGAACCTTTCTCTCTCTCTACCCCCATCACCCACTGGCCGAAAATGCCTCAAGCGCCATTTTAGAGATTGAAAAAACACTTGCTGGACGGTAAATGTATCTAAACAGTATTTTACTTCTGCACAGACTAAAGGTTCTTCTCTGTATTACCCTGGTGGTAACGCTGTCCTGCCTGCTGGTAACACCCAGCGTTTTCGCACAAGAGGAAGAAGCAAAATCCCTCCTCGGTTTTGCCCACCACCTGTTTGAAAGGGGTCACTACTATCAGGCAGTTACCGAGTATGAACGATTTATTTACTATAACCCCGATCACCCTTCTGTTTCTGAAGCACGCCTTAAAATCGCCTTCTGCTATAAATTAGGGGAGCAGTACAGTAAATCGATTGAATTGTTCAGAAAATTGATTGATCGACTACCCTGGCCAGGAATATGCCACTGTAGCGGCCTACAACATTGGTGACTCCTATCGGCTGGATGGGGACTACGAAGAAGCTCTCATTGAATTTAATGCGTTTGTTGAAGACTATCCCGATCACCCTCTTGCAGACAAGGCTCAATGGAATAGTGCCTGGATCTATATTGATATGGAGGACTACCCTTCTGCAAAAGATCACCTTTTCCTTGTCAGGGAAAGCAGTACCTATCAAAGTCCAGCCCAGGAACTGGCAGGTGCTTTAGATGAGTTGCCACGCCTTCCCCGTAAATCCCCCCGTTTGGCAGGGTTTTTGGCCGCAGTTATTCCGGGATCAGGCCATCTCTACACCGGGGAAAAGAAACAGGCACTATTCACATTTATCACCAATGCGCTCCTGATATTTGGTACCTATGAGGCATTTAACAGGGATATTTATGTTGCCGGTGGATTTCTCTCTATCTTTGCCTTAAATTATTACAGCGGGAATATTTTCGGGGCACTCAATAGTGCACACAAGTACAATAGAAGGGTTAAAGAAGCTTATCTGGAAGGATACAAGCGAAGGTATGAATTGTCGATCAATCTCAGGGGAGGTGGGAAAACTCCACTTGTTGAGTTTGCATTACACTTTTAGGCATGCAGAGAGTTTTCAGTTGCACATCTTGGACAATAGTGTTAGTTTTCCAAAAGTTCGGAAAGACCCTTTAGGGGAGAAGAAGGAAATATAACAGATTACGGATATTTTTATGAAAGCAGACAAAGACATTACAGAGAAAATCCTGCAACTAAAAGAAAAAAGAGACGCGGTAATTCTTGCTCACAATTACCAGTTGGGCGAGATTCATGATATCGCCGATTTTGTTGGTGACTCACTTGACCTCAGCCAGAAGGCAGCTCAAACAGATGCCAAGGTTATTGTGTTTTGTGGCGTACACTTTATGGCGGAAACTGCTTCCCTGCTGTGCCCGGATAAGATTGTTCTGCTTCCCGATGAACATGCCGGGTGTCCTATGGCTGATATGGTGTCCGTAGAGGATCTTCGTAAAAAGAAGAGTGAGTCACCGGATGCCGCCGTAGTGTGCTACATCAACACCACGGCAGCGGTTAAGGCTGAGTGTGATATTTGCTGTACCTCCAGCAATGCACTCAAGGTGGTTTCCAGTATCCCTGAGGGAAAACCCATTATCTTCCTGCCGGATCGATATCTGGGTTCATATGCAGCGGCTCAAGGTGGCCGGGAAATGATCCTCTGGCCCGGCTACTGCCCCACCCATCAACGTATTACGGCAGAGGACATTGTAAAATTGAAAAAACAGTATCCGGAAGCACAGGTTGTTGTCCATCCTGAGTGTCGATCTGATGTGACCGCCCTGGCAGACAAGGCTCTGGGTACGGGTGGCATGATGCGTTACGCACGGGAAAGCGAACACACGGATTTTATCATTGGTACCGAAATAGGAATTATCTACCGGTTGAGAAAAGAAAATCCCTCGAAAAGATTTATACCGGCAAGTGAGCAGGCTATTTGTCCTAACATGAAGCTCATCACCCTCGAAAAAATACTCTGGTCTTTAGAAGAGATGGTTTACCA
This sequence comes from uncultured delta proteobacterium, assembly GCA_963752035.1. GTDB lineage: Bacteria > Desulfobacterota > WTBG01 > WTBG01 > WTBG01 > CAVVWZ01. The sequence goes on from CAVVWZ010000061.1 coordinate 14,587, forward strand.
GGTAAGTGTCCCGGAAGAACTTCGCGATAAGGCCAGAAAATCTGTTGAAAGGATGCTTGCCATAAGGTGAATGTGAATACAAAAATTACAAAATTACGACGCATATTACATGATATGGACCGTGTTCTTGTGGCCTTTTCCGGTGGGGTGGATAGCACCCTGCTCCTCAAGATGGCTCAGGATGTCCTGGATGATAAGGTGCTGGCGGTAACGGCAACATCACCCACCTATCCCAAAAGGGAGGAAAATGAAGCACGCAGCATAGCCAAAAAACTCAAGGTAAAGCATCGCTGTATTAAAACTCACGAGCTCGATAATAAACAATTTGCCCGCAATCCTTCCAACCGCTGTTACCTCTGTAAAAAGGAACTCTTTTCCCAGCTAAAGCTTATTGCTCAACAGAACGGTTATCAACACATAATAGAAGCTTCAAACAGGGATGACGAAAGTGATTTTCGCCCTGGACTGAAGGCACTCAAGGAATTGGGGATAAGGAGTCCACTGCGGGAAGCCGGGTTTACTAAAAAAGAAATCAGACAGCTTTCAAAGGAGCTGAAGCTTCCTACCTTCGATAAACCGTCCCTTGCCTGTCTGGCGTCTCGATTTCCTTACGGACAGGAAATAGATCAAAAAAAGCTGACCATGGTGGAAAAAGCTGAAGCACACCTTCACACTCTCAACTTTAAACAATGCAGAGTGCGGCACCACGATTCTATTGCACGTATTGAAGTCGACCAGGAAGATTTGGAGCGATTCTTTGACCCCACAGTGCGGGAGCGGATAAACAAAAGGTTTAAGAAACTTGGTTTTACCTATATTACGCTGGACCTTGAGGGATACCGGTCCGGTAGTATGAATGAACCGCTGTCACCGGATGAGAAGAAAATTTTTGAGGAAAAATCCTAAAGACTGATGCAGGATATGGGATTGATCTCAATAAGACCTGACTAAGAGTCAACTCAAGTCACTGGATACTTGGATTGTTTAGTCCGCAATACAATGCCTTTATCTACAAGAGAGGTTTTTATCAAGTATCCAGTCATCTATTTGTTTTGAGTTTATGCTTCGAATTTCAATGTTTTTCACTGAGTTTGTGAGAGGGGAGGGGGTACTAGGGGGTTGTAATGCTTTCTGTGATTTTCTTGAGTTGAGGTTGCACATCCTGAGCAAAGGAGTCTAGGAGTGTTTTCAACTCAGCCTTCACGTCTTCGGTGAACACTGTAGCTGCTACAGAAGCACTGAGACAGTCACCGTCTGACTGTGTGTAATTCACCGGATTACGAGTGGCGAATAGGGTTTTATTAGAGGCCTGTGCCACGGTTAACATAACCTCCTGAGAGGTTAATTGCTTTTTAAGCGCCCTTATGCTGTCACCATATGTGTGGTCAATGTAATCCTGCAGAGAAGAAAGCTCTTCCCCAAATTCTTGCGATTGTTGCAGGTTAAGAAGGTCTCCTCCCTCTTCTGTAATATCTTCTCCAACTCCAAACTTCCAATTAAGAACTTTTAACCACGTCCATGTATTGTCATTGTTATCTTTTCCATTACCGATCACACCGGGGATCCCACTCTCTGTCCAGATAGTACGTTCACTATCAAATCCACTAACACCAAGTATTACATAGACCGAAAACCACCGTAGGAGAGGAGTGTTTTCATCATTGTTTTCAATCTGACTGCCAATCTTTATAGGCCAGGGCAGGTATGTATCAAAATTTCCGGATAAGATAGCAGAAGAATCGTAGGTAAATTCTATACGTGTAATAAAGGGAACTGTCGAAAATACAATCCGTACCCAGGCATGGGTATTTGTATCTACTCCCAGTGTGATTTTAAGGTTAAACAACGCTGCGCCCACATCTGCTAGAGTGTATTCGGTCCATGCCGTACTCTCTCCGTTATAACCGCCATAGAGAGGGGTGGCCCAGGTGCTGCGAGTACTGACCAGAATCAGCAGTAACAGGGTGAGTATACCTATGCCTCTTTTTGTGCTCTTGCTAAATTGTATCATTTCTTACTGTGCCCTAAAACCTTTCGGAACCACTACAATACCCGATGTGGTTACCGTAAAACGTTTCGCATCCTCTTCGAGATTATAGCCAATCTCCATTCCAGGTGGTATTGCCGAGTGTTTATCAATAATGGACCTTTTTATCCGTGCGCCTTCTCCTATCCGGACACCTTCCAGCAGGATAGATTCCTCAACCGTGGCACAACTGTCAATTCTAACATCAGGAGAAACGAGGGAACGTTTTACTTCTCCCCCACTGATAATACATCCCCCTGAAATGATAGACTCCAGAGCAGTTCCCTTCCGGCACTTTTCGTTACTTTCGTCAAACACTGTTTTAGCTGGAGGAAACGGAGCATGATAGGTATGAATAGGCCACTCAGGATCATAGAGGTTTAACAGAGGACTCACTGCAATCAAATCCATATTAGATTCGTAGTAAGCCTCAATGGTCCCAACGTCCCTCCAATACTTTGCCTCTCCTTTAGGGTCTACAAAGTTGTAGGCAAACACACCCTTGTCAGAGACAAGCTTGGGGATGATATCTTTTCCAAAATCATGTGCAGTGCTCTTTTTTGCATCTGCAATGAGTTCTCGTACCATGAGTTCAGTGTTGAAAACATAGATACCCATGGATGCAAGAATTTTATCGGGCTTGTCCGGTACGGTCTGAGGACAGTCGGGTTTTTCCTGAAACCCTGTTATTCGAAAATCACCATCAACTTCAATAACACCAAATTCTTTGGATAAGCTCTGATCAACTTCCACAGCAGCAACGGTTACGTCGGCTCCTTTTTCCCTGTGGAAATCTACTATCTTCCGGTAATCCATTTTATAAACATGATCTCCGGAAAGGATCAATGTCAGTTCTGGAAGTTCCTTCTGCAAGAGATAGATGTTTTGATAAATGGCATCGGCGGTACCTTTGTACCAGTGTTCGTTTATCCTCTGTTGAGCAGGGACGACGGTAATAAATTCACCAAGGGTACTGCTTAAAATGTTCCACCCCAGTTGAGTGTGCCTGCTCAGAGAGAGGGATTTATACTGGGAAAGTATATAGATCTTTCTCAGGTTGGAATTTATACAATTGCTGAGGGTAAAATCTATAATTCGATAGATTGCACCGAACGGTACTGCCGGTTTTGTCCTGTCTCTGGTTAAGGGGTAAAGTCGCTCCCCTTTTCCACCTGCCAGGGTAATTGCGAGTACATTTTTCACTACTCAGCCTTTTTTTTGTCCAAGAGCTTCCTGATTTTCCTCTTCAACTCAGCTAAATCAGCCGATTTGACCACAAAATCATCAGCCGCCCAGCTGATAAAATCATCCTTATAACTGGAATAGGCACTGTGGATAATAACAGGGATACTGTTCTCTTTGCCTATAATCTTTCCGAGGGTTTCTAATCCATCCATAACAGGCATCCGGATATCTAAGACAACTAAATCCGGAGGCACTTCTGAGATACTATCCAGGGCTTCCTTTCCATTTCGCGCCAGCTTAACCAGGTATCCTTCATCACTCAATTCTTCCTGGTAGAGCCTTCGTTGATTTGCCTCATCATCAACAATAAGCAAGGTTTCCATCACTTAACATCCTAAAAAAATTGAACTTTTGTCCTTTTTGGGCTGATGCCTGTTAACTATGTTCCTATCTCCCAAAAAAAACTCCTTTATAAAATGGAACATGCTTACCATCATTTATTAATACTATAATTTCAACACTAAATCAAGGGGTCTTTTAAGGCAAATATGCCCTTACCTATGAGCATAGATCAAGTGTTGTTCCGGTATCAAACCTACAAACCCATACTATATCTTGTGTAGAGAGGAAAGTTGCCGGGAGGAAAAACTCTGGAGTAGTGCCAAATAGATTACGGTGAATTGAGGACTCTAGTGGGATGAGACAGCAGCGGTGAGATGACGGTAGAATAAAACGGAGTAACTATAACTACATTTTATATTTAAAGTCATCAGGGTCCAGCTTTTCTAACCATTTCATAAAGTCATCGTCTGTTTTTTCTTCTACTTTCGTTTCTTCATCCTGGCGTCCAGCTTGAGTGATCACCTCTTCAACCACGTAAATCGGGGTGCCAACCCGTAAGGCAAGGGCAATGGCATCACTGGGCCGTGAGTCAATCTCCACCTCACCCTTCTTGGTACTAATGTGGATGGTGGCATAAAAGGTGTTATCTTTTAACTCGGTTACTACGATTTTAGTCGCCTCACCCTCCAGGCCTCTAATAATATTTAAAATCAGGTCGTGTGTCATGGGACGGGCAGTATTAATTTTCCGCAGTTCCAGGGCAATTGCATTTGCCTCGAAGATACCGATCCAGATTGGTAAGACCCGCTTTCCATTCATTTCCTCCAGAAAGACCATTGCACCGCTTTTTGCCAGGTCAAATGCCAAATTCTTAACTTTCATTTCTATCAACATTAAGTGGGCCTTTCTTTTGAGCTTCATTGAGCAACTGTTCATGAATGATCGAAAAAGCTCTATTGTGCTCAGGGAATTAGAAGTCGTTTCCCAACGATGAGGTGATCTGCTTTCTTGATCTTATTTACTCTAACAAGTTCAGCAACCGTTGTATTATGGTCCCGGGCGATCTGAGAGAGGGTCTCTCGTGATTTTACCAGATGGACCCCAGCCGAATCTCCTTTTGCAGTTGCGGCAGGAAGGGTAACTCCCTCCCTTTTTGCCAGCATGGTTCCAAACTCAATGCAAACTGATGACAGTGCACTGGCAAGTTTTTTCTGGAATGACGTACTCTTCAGCAACTTCTCATCACTGGCATTGCTGATAAAACCCGTTTCAATGAGGATGGACGGTATCTCCGCTGCCCTGAGTACGGCAAATGACGCCTGTTTTGGCTGCTTAAACTTAATCTTATGGACCTTGCTCATTTCATGGAGAGCCATCCCTCCAAAACGGAGGCTGTCGTTAATGGTTTGAGTGTGTACCAGGTCAACGAGAATGGAATTAAGGTCTATATCGTCGGGATAAGGTTTTAGCACTCCATCAAAACGGTCAGAGGCATTTTCCCGATGTGCAAGCACTTTAGCTGCTTCATCACTGGCTCCCTTAAGGGAGAGACAGTAGACCGATGCACCCCGCACCTTCCTGCTAAAATTTGCATCGGTGTGTAAGCTGATAAAAAAGTCTGCCCCATAGTCTCTTGTTATCTCAACTCTTTTTTTCAAGGGGACAAAATAATCACCATTTCTGGTCAAAAAGGCTTTGAAGCCCTTCCGTTGATTAAGGGAGGACTGCAATTGCTTTGCCAGGGCTAAGACAACATTTTTTTCATAGGTGCCATTTCGTCCAACCGCCCCGGCATCTATCCCTCCATGCCCCGGATCGATAACTACAATAAACTTTTCTTTGCTCTTCTGTTGTAACCGTTCCGCTTTTGTCTCTTGCTTGAGATCGGAGCGCTCAAGATCGATCACCAAACGATCTAACTTATCCAAATGTTTCTTTAATGCAAACACCTCTGCGTTTATGGGTTTTACCAGATCAATGACTATGCGCACTGTCTCACGATTAAACTGCCCAATCCTCACACGCTTAGCGACCTTATCTCCGATTTCAATTTTTGCTGGTGAAATTTTATTCCGGGCCCCTTTCACATTTACTACGAAGCGCAGGGGATCTTTGAGCTTCATGGTGGTAAAGGAAAGAGGCTGGTCACTGTCAATCACGATGCGGGTGTGATCAGGGGCTGACCAGTACCGAACGTCAGTTACTTTTGAGAGGGCATAAACGGAAGGTTGATATATGAGGAATTGAATAGCAAGGAAACAACAGATGGTTAGAAATTTCTTTGGCATGTTCTCCCCAAAAAAATGCAGTAGTAATTTCGAAGTAGTTATAAATTTTACACTAATTGTGAAAGTATGTCAAATGGGTTATGCTTTGAGGTGATGTATTATAGTATCGAAAGTGATGAAAAAATCTTTAGGTAAAAACAGATAAAATGCCAGCCTTTATTTTAACCCAGTATATGCAGTGCTTATCTACCGATTATTCTGAGTCAAACATTATTCCTTGATAAAATAATATTCCTCCTTTAGAATAAAAATCATTAAGGTCTCTTTCGTTTTTGACGGTACACGATGTCCGTACTGTATAAAGCTCTATTGCTAAAAAGGGGATGCTATGAATGAACCTATTTTGAATGATGAAGGCAGGCAAATGCTCACCAAAGTTCTCAGTATGTGGCCACCCATTATCCGGGAAAGAAAGAAGGAAAGAATTATGCGTATTCTGAGCTGGATTATGGGTGCACGAGGTGTTGCACAGGCAGGTGAAACTCTTGTCATGGAGGCAGTAAAAGAAATTGTTCCAAAATCATACGATCCAATTTTCCACATGTGGGAGGATATGGAAAAATTTAACAGGGAATTTCTTGCCACCTTTGATGATATGGAAGCATATAATAATATCCCTGTACGGGTGAAAAGATGGGAAAGGCAACCTGCCGAAAAGACCAGCAAGCCGTCTGGAGAAATGACTGTGGTTGCTTTTTGTGCAAGCCCGAGGAAAGGTGGCAACACAGACCTGTTAGTTGATGAAGCATTAAAAGGGGCAATGAGCCTGGGTGCCAAGGGTGAAAAGATTATGCTTCAAAAAATAAAGATGGGATTTTGCATAGGGTGCCGAAGGTGTAAAGATACGGATTATGAACAGATGTGTATTATCAAAGATGATATGAATGATGTTTACCAGAAGATAATGGATGCGGATGCCATCATTATAGGGTTTCCCATATACACGGGGAGAGAATGTGCTCAGCTTTCAACTTTTCTTGACAGGTGGGACTGCTTCGAACGGGGAAGTAAAGTAGACAACAGTTTTAGATTAACACACAACATTAAGCCTGGTAAACGGGCAATGATTATTGGAACCTGGGGTTACAGTGCCATAGACACCTATGACCATGTTATCGAAAATATCATAAGCATAGTCAACCTTCATGCAATCCAGCCGGTTGAGGCAGTTTCAGCTTGCGGATTTGAGGGAATTCTTCATGGCTTGGATGAAAATAAAAAAGGAGTTATTGCAAAACTTCCGGCGGAACTTGGAAAGGCTTATCAGGCGGGGGTAGGGCTGGTAGCGGAATAGCCAGAAGCCAGGAGCCAGAAGTCAGAAGGTAAGAAGAAAATACCTGGAATAACTAAATGTAATATAAAAGGGGACAATCGTCCCCTTTTCTGCTTTTTGTATTCTGAATTCTGACTCCTGAATTCTGTCTTTATAATAGCGCTGCTGCTGCTTCTCCTACGAGTGCGGGATTGTTAGCAACGGTTATTCCTGCCTGTTCCCAGGCCGTCATCTTTTCCTTTGCCGTTCCCTTTCCACCTGAGATAATTGCACCGGCATGCCCCATTCTCCTTCCGGGTGGAGCCGTTTGCCCCGCAATGAATCCAACCACAGGTTTGTTTACGTGCTCTTTTACAAATGCACCTGCTTCTTCTTCAGCGGTGCCTCCAATTTCTCCAATAACGATAATGAGTTCTGTTTCAGGATCATCTTTGAATAAATCCAGGAGATCTATAAAAGAGGTGCCTACCAGTGGATCACCTCCAATGCCAATACAACTGGACTGGCCGATTCCTCTTTGTGTAAGCTGCCATACCACTTCATAGGTAAGGGTTCCGCTGCGGGATATTAATCCGACATTTCCTTCTTTGTGAATCATTCCGGGCATAATACCGATCTTGCACTTTCCCGGGCTGATCAGGCCAGGACAGTTAGGACCGATCAACCTGGTCTTCTTTCCCTTAAGGTAACTCCTCACCTTAACCATTTCCAGGACAGGAATACCCTCGGTGATACAAACCACCAGGTCAACACCTGCATCAACAGATTCAACGATAGCGTCTGCCGCAAAAGGAGCTGGGACGAAAATGCAAGAAGCATTAGCCCCTTCCTTAACCACCGCATCTTCAACACGATTGAATACAGGAATACCCTCCACATCCTGACCGCCTTTGCCCGGTGTCACCCCCGCAACGACATTGGATCCATAGTCCACCATCTGTTTGGTGTGGAAGCTTCCTTCACCTCCTGTTATTCCCTGAACAACCACTCTTGTATTTTTATCAATCAGTATGCTCACAAATTTCTCCTTCTCTCTTCAGTAAATATGTTTGCAGGTTACCTCACAGGTGTTAATGAGCAATTGTTTTCGTGATGCCTGCAACTTTTTCTGCAGCATCGCGAAAGTCCATTGCTACTTCAAACTTGAGACCTGATTCTTTCAAAATCTTTCTTGCTTCATCCACATTGGTTCCTTCCAGCCTTACAACCATGGGCAGGGTCAAGTCAATTTTTTTCGCTGCTTCTACCATTCCGGTTGCCACTCGATCGCATCGCAAGATGCCCCCGAATATATTGATCAAGACCACCTTAACCTTTTTATCAGCCAGAAGAATTCTGAATGCACTTTCTACCTGCTCTGCTGAAGCACCGCCCCCCACATCCAGGAAGTTGGCGGGACTTCCCCCTGCCAGTTTGATAATATCCATGGTAGCCATAGCGAGTCCTGCTCCGTTTACCATACATCCAACATTACCATCCAGCTTTATATAATTCAGTTTATGCTGGGATGCCTCAACTTCAAGACGGTCAAGTTCATCCGCATCATGCAGTTTTGCAATGTCGGGGTGACGGAAGAGGGCATCATCATCAAAAGTCATTTTTGCATCCAGGGCAATCAGACGGTTGTCACTGGTAATCACCAGAGGGTTTATTTCTACCAGAGTTGCATCCTTTTCTATGAAAATGGTGTAGAGCTGGGAAAATAAACTAAAGGCCTGTTTCATCAGGTCCTTGCCCAAACCTAAACCAAAGCTCAGCTTACGGGCATGAAATCCCATGAAGCCAGTTGCCGGGTCCACAGCTACTTTGAGTATCTTCTCAGGTGAGGTCGCAGCAATTTCTTCAATATCCATTCCGCCAGCCTCTGAAACCATAATTACCGGGGCTGCCTGTGCCCGATCAACAACGATACCGACGTACAGTTCTTTTACGATATCGAGTCCTTCCTCAATCAGCACCTGCTTTACCTTCTGTCCTTCAGGACCTGTCTGGTGGGTAACCAGATTCATGCCGATAATCTGTTTCGCTGCCTGAAAAGCCTCATCCGGAGTGCCTACCACTTTGACTCCGCCACCTTTTCCCCTGCCGCCTGCATGGATTTGTGCCTTTACTACAGTTTTCCCTCCAAGCTTCTCGGCAGCCTTTTGTGCCTTCGCAGGAGTTTTGGCCACTTCTCCACGGGGGATGGGGACACCGTACTTTTTTAAAATCTTTTTAGCCTGAAATTCATGTATCTTCATCTCATCACCTCAATGTTCCTTCATAGTGGGCCGTCCACTGTTTTCCCTTTACCTGGTCTGTTGTATAGTCAGGTAAGACCATTGGACCAAGCAGCGGATCTTTGATGCCGGCCTGTTTCAACTCTTCCTCGAATGCAGCTACATGGTTTAGAGTCAGTGCTGTTAATTCCACCCCCCCCTTTACATAAGAAGCGGACACTCTACCTGCTCTTCTGCCAAATGTCAAGATATCCTGTAAAGAATTTCCCATCAACCGATTATCACCGTGGATGCCACCTGAAACCTCACCTGCACTGTAAAAACCCTTAAGAGATGTCTCAGTCTGGGCATTCATGTAAATTCCTCCATTCTGATAGTGGAGGGTAGGGTAGACCAACATGGGTTCCTTGCTGATATCAATCTCATACCGCTTAAACTGGATAAACTTTGCAGGGAGTTCCCGCTCCACGGTGCCAGTGCCGTGGAGAATGTCGATCATAGGGGAATCAAGCCATATGCCTAATCTGCCTGTAGGGGTAACCACACCGTTATCCCGCTCGGTACATTCACGAATCAGAAGGGCAGATTCTATATCCCTCGGTTCCAGGGGGAAACAGAATTGTTCACCAAGTTTGTTGAGCACATGTGCTCCCAAACCCCGCGTCTTCTCTGTAATGAGCAGTCCTACATTCTGTTCGGGATAGGCAGCACCGGTGGGGTGATACTGGGTGGAGTGCATGAAGGTTGTTTTTACACCCGCCCGGTAAGCCATTACTACCCCGTCCATAGTAGCTCCATAGTGATTGGTAGTGGCAAAACCCTGAACGTGGAGTCTTCCAAAGCCACCGGTTGCCATAACTACCGCTTTGGCTTTAACTACAAAGTATTCCTCTGTGTCGAGACTGTAAAGAACAGCGCCTGCACACTTTCCTTCTTCATCAAGGAGCAGTTCCACGGCGGGTGAAAACTCCAGGAGGGTAATTCCATCGGGCCTGTTTCGGGTTTCATCTCTCATGATGCGCATGATCTCTGCGCCTGTCATATCACCTGCCGAGTGCATCCTCTTACGGGAACTTCCCCCAAAATGGCGTACTGATAAGCGTCCTTCCTTGTCCTTATCAAACATCATACCCAGAGCTTCAAGCCAGGCTATGCTCAGGGGGGCATCGTGAACAAGTGCCTCTACCAGGTCAGCCTGATTGGTGAAGTGACCTCCTCCAATGGTATCCAGATAGTGATAAAAGGGAGAGTCTCCTTCCTGGGTAGCACCCTGAATACCCCCTTCTGCCATCATAGTATTGGCATCACCCAGTCTAAGCTTGGTAGCGATAAGTACCTTGAGTCCCTCTCTCTGAGCGGTGAGGGCAGCAGCTGTACCGGCACCTCCTCCACCAATTACCAGAAGATCTGTTTCAAAATCGATCTTGTTAAGATCAACACTTTGAGTGTTAATTCTGCTCTTGGATTCCAGTAAGTCCACTACCTCTTCGGGAAAGACATCACCTTTATTGGGTCCTACCTTTACCGCCCGTCTTCCCTGGTCCATATAATCGGGGTGAAATTTTTTGAGCAGCATTTCCCGTTCTTCCAGTGAAAGATCAGGAAAGTGTTCATTGTTCCGAGCCATTTCAAGTCTTTTTGGTCTCGTTGCTTCTACCTTTTTAATTAATTCTTTCATCTCCGGAGTATAGGACATCTAAACTTCCTCCTTAAAATTTACTTGCCAATCACCCTGTGGGTTATTAGATGTATAAAAAGCGATAAAACGATACTGGATACTGGTTGCTGGATAATGGATACCAGCACCATAGGGACTCATAGATATTTTGTTTCTTTGGGAATCCACTCTCCCGGACAGGAGTTGTCAGGTTCCCGTTCACGCTCTACATACAATTGTTCGAGCTCTTTCTGGTCCATTTTGGTTAAGTTCTGTAACATCTCATCATACTTGCCTTCTGCGATGTCTTTAACCCTCTTTTCAAGGTGCTTTGATTTAGGTGCAATCTTGCTTCCGTAAATCCTGCGGGCGAGTTGAGCAAAGTGATATTGAGGAAGTTCCCCCACACACCTGCTTGCGCAAAGGCCGCATTGAACGCAATCAAAGGAAATTTGAGCTGCTTTGGTAATATTACCCTGCTTTATGGCAGAGACATAGTCCAGTACCTTGACATCCATGGGACAGGCTTTGGTACAGGCATTACAGGCAACGCAACGAAATACTTCCGGGTACAGCTTAAAGATTTCCTCCGGGGTTCCCTGCAATTCTTCCAGGGTATAAGAGGCCCTGTTTGCCGGGAAAAAGGGCAATTGTACAAGGTACATGTCAGGTTCTACGACCAGCTGGCATGCCAGGCCCACCTGAAGCTTGTAATCTCCTGCCCTACGGTAAACAGTGCTGCAGGCCCCGCAAATTCCACCCCTGCAGCCGCAACCACGTACGAATTGAAAGCCTGCATACTCCATAGCCTTCATAATGGTGAGGGTTTCGGGCACCTCATACTTCTTTCCCATAATATAGATGGGAATAGTCCGTGCACCTTCAGGCAGTATAGCCCGGTCACCCATGGCCATTGTCTTTTTAGTTTTCTTGTCAGACGCATCATTAGACATGCTCATTACACCTCCCTATATAACTACAAATAAGAAATCCGAAATAAATTCAAACTGGTTTTTCACCGCAAAGACGCAAAGTACGCAGAGATTCAGAAAAGTAAAAAAGGTCATTTTACCTTTCCTTCGAACTTATTCCTGTAATTTTTTGGTTAATTAATTTTCATTAGGTTTCCTTTGCGCTCTTTGCGCCTCTGCGGTGCTTTTACCCTTTATAATCCGCAATCATAAACAGCTGATGTTTTTTTAAAAGCTCTGTGGGAGATAACACGTGCTTCTTCAACCACTTTTTTACATCCGGGAGCCCAAAAGAGAGTCCCATAAGTTCAGTAAAATAAAAAACCGGCATGGTCTCGCTTTTATCTCCTCTCTGTCTGGTGTCAACATTTGCCTGGCAAAGTGGACAGGCGGTTACAATACAATTGGCACCTGCTTTATGAGCAGCAACCATTAGATCATCAACAAGTTTGTAGACAATGTCTGTTCGTGTTAAAGCCAGGCTTCCTCCACAGCAATCAACTTTACCTGCCCAGTCCAGGGGTTCGGCGCCTATTGTTTCCATGAGCTCATCCATCATTACTGGATTTTCGGGTTCTCCAAACTCGGTTACCTTTGGTGGCCGTACCAGTAAGCAGCCATAGTAGGAAACTACCTTTAAGCCCTTAAGGGGCTTGGTTACCTTCTTCTTTATAGTCTCCAGGCCAACATCGTGGCAGATGATCTCGAGGAGATGTCTGGTTTGCTGTTTGCCCTCATAGGGCATATCCATAACGCGCAAAATTTCCTGCCGGAGCTTATCGTTATTGTTTAAATCGTGGTTGACCTTCTTGAGTCTTAAAAAACAGGCAGGACAACTTACCGCAAGATCCATTCCCTCTTTTTCCGCAATGGCAAGATTTCTTCCGGGAAGGGCCAGAGAGAGTTTAAAATTCGTGCAATGTCCCGAAGATGCGCCACAGCAATTCCAGTCAGGGAGCTCTTTCAGTTCTACTCCCAGCTCCTTGCATACCGCATGAACGGACATATCATACTCTTTTGCAGTAGAATCTAGCGAACATCCCGGATAGTAAGAAAATTTCACTGTGTAACCTCTCTTATGTTATGATGCAAGATACACGATGCAGTGATGTGATCCAAGAAAATACTAAATCACTGAACCACGGATACGGAAGATAATTAGTAAAGCAAAATTCTAAATTCCAAGATCCTAAACAAATCGAGAATTCAAATACCAAATGTTCTAAACTCCCTCTCCAAATCACAACGAACTCAGAATGGCACGAATTAGCTTTTTGAGTTTTTGCTTCGTTCAAAAATTCCCTTGATTTCATCCATGCCTTTAATCCTGTGGGGAACGATCTTCAGTTTTCCCCTCATGAACATCTTCATGCCGAGGAACATGTCTTTCAAAAACTCCTTTGTCTTCATTTTCAGCAATACCAGGAGTGAGATTTCATGCTGTCTTCCCAGAGATTTAATCAGGGATAAAAAGGTCGTGTGCATGGAAACAATATTTTTTTCCTTGACGTTTACCCCTTCCTCGATGGCCATTTCACGGAGTGTATCCATCACATTCACCAGTTCAACGCCATTAGGACATCTGGTTGCACAGGTCTCACAGGCAGCGCACAACCAGATGGTTGAGCAGGAAAGAAGCTTTTCTTTGACCCCGAGCTGTACCATCCTCATAACCTGGTGGGGACCGTAGTCCATCGCATAGGCGACAGGACAGCCTGCGGTACAGGTATAACACTGATAACACCGGTCCAAATCAGCGTTGCTTATCTCCTTTACCTTGTCCGCAAAGTCTTTATCACACGTCTCTGAACCGCTTTCTGTGATGTATTCTACCATCTCTTATCCCCACTATACATGATGCAAGATTCAGGTTACAAGTTGCATAGATACTAATTAATTATAAGTGAATCTCAAAACTCAAATGCTCTAAAATGAGCTAATATTGCTCTAGAATGCCTAAATTAATAACGGAGAAACAGGTCACTCGAAATCGGCATTCGAAAGCTTATTAATCCAATGACTGCATCATTCCAGTTTTTATAATCCTAGCAATCTGCTGCATTCTGCAATGTACTGACAACTGTAAACTGTATTAGTCTTCAACCTCTCGCAATTCATCTTCCCTGAAAGAAGACAGGGGTAACTCTTCATCCGGGCTTCTGCCCGGGATGTAATTCAGATCTTTTTGTACTTCTGCGGCTGCAAGCTGAAATATCTCAGCCACAGGGATATCATTGGGACATGCCTCAGAGCACAAACCGCATCCAATACAACCGGTAGCCATATGGGCCATACGGGTTAAGTGGTAAAAGAGGGTATTACTTGGCAGTCTCACGGCCCCTTTAGTCTGAGCCCACCCAAGGTAGCGGTCAGACTCCATTTCAAAGGTCGGTGAATCAAAGAAACACTCCTTGCAGTAACAGGCTGGACAAACGGTACGACAATTATAGCACCTGATGCAGGGAGATAAAACACTCATCAGCTGATCAACACCCTTAAAGCGGGAGGCGTTTTCTTTGAAGAATTTTTCCCTCTTATCAGCCTGTTTTGCCAGTACCTCTTCAATGGTCTTTGTTCGTTTCTCTGTATCTGCATCCTCTTGTAATCCAGTTCCCTGCAGGAGCGCCTCACCCCTATCGGTGAGTCACCGTAATAGCAATGCTCTTTTGTATGTCATGTCCCATCAGCTCTATTGTGAGATCTGCATTTTGAGCAAGGGGATAGGCACAGATGGCACAGGATTGCCGTACATCGGGATCTTCCTCTCCCTTCAGGAATCCATTAAGGATGGTTTCCTCGGGTGACTCTCCTTTTGCAATTCGTCCGGCATAATCATTTAACGTATAGGTCCCCAGGCAGTCTATACCGATAAGTGTAATATTCTCCAGAGAGGCCTGTCGCAGCTTAACCAGCTCGAGCAGGGCCCTGATTTCACAATTCCTGAGTACCACTCCAATCTTTTTCGAACTGGGGGTAACTTTAGTCATGTCAGAAATAACCCGTGCAGTGTTGACGGGCATTATGGGTGCAAGGAAACGGGCGGAAGCAAGCTTGGTGCTGTCCGTAACCAATGCAGGTACCACATTTGTCTTGTCTGGAAGTTCAAGGGGAACTAACAGGGCTTCGAGCTTTCCCGTCAGTCAAGAGATCAGCACAAAAACCTGTCAACGTTTTTGTTAGGTTTCCTTCATTAACTTCTAATTGTACTGTCCGTGCCATTTTGCTTTCTCCATCAAACCCACCACATCCTGCTAAGTGGATTGGGACCTAATTTCTTCACTTCTTCAGTAATCTCCTTAGCCGAATCGGCAAACTTCTTCCCTTCGCTGGCACTGATCCACCGTAAGAAAACCCTATCCTCTTCAAGTCCAAGGCTCCTGAAGATAGACTTTACTATGGCAACTCTTCTCCGTGCTTTATAATTGCCACTAACATAGTGGCACTCTCCAAGGTGTCACCCGCCTACAAAAACCCCGTCAGCCCCCTTAAGCAGGGCATTGATTATGTATACGGGATCAACAGTGCCGGTGCACATTACCTTGATAGGCCTAATATTTGTCGGGTACTGCATTCTGGTAGTTCCAGCAAGATCAGCTGCAGTAGCTGTACACCAGCTGCAAAAAAAGCCAAGCACCTTAGGTTCAAAATCAGTCATTTAATAAACTCCTCTAGTTACCATTATGCCGGTAGTTCAATTTCTTATCCCGCTGAAAGCAGGGTATCAACCATGGAAAGCATCTGATCCTCCCGTGAACCCCTCATTTTTGCTGCACTATTAGGGCACGCCATTGCACATGCCCCACAACCCTGGCAGAGGGCCTCCCGTACGACAATCTTACTTTCTTCCTCATCTTTTACACGTGCCTGATAGGGGCATGCTGCTATACACACCTCACACAGGGAACACCTTCTCTCATTAACATAGGAGACAAGCCGGCTTGCTTGAATCTCAGACTTGGAAAGCAGTGTCCACGCCCGCTGGGCTGCGGCCTGTGCCTGTACAATTGTTTCTTCCAAAAACATGGGTGAGTGGGCCAATCCACATACAAAAAGTCCTTCCACTAAAAAGTCAACGGGACGAAACTTTACCTCCGCTTCCTTGAAAAATCCATCTTCATCCAGCTCCACCTGTAGTAAATCAGCCAAAAGATTATTTTCGTTAGGATCGATACCGGAACTCAACACCAGTAGTCCGGGGTCGAAGCGCAGTGTTTGCCTGAGGTCAGGGGTGGTAACTTCAACTACCGGCACATCCACCATCCAGGGTAACCCGGGGTTTCTCATCGTGGGCATAGCGAAAAAATTTCACTCCCTTCTCCCGGCAGGAGGTATAGTATGCCTCTTTAAAGCCATAGGTCATGATATCCCGATAGAGGATGACAACTTCTGTCTGGGGGCTTAGCTCTTTTATCTTTAAGGCGTTGGCAACTGCCTGAGAACAACAGACCTTACTGCAGTAAAGCCTGTCACCTTCTCGTGATTCAACACATTGAATCATCACAACAGAAGAGGGTAGCTCCCCACCGGTACCGAGCCTCTTTTCTAACTCTTTTTGGGTAAGAATGTGCTCACTTTTTCCGTAGTGGTACTCCTTGGGCTTTCTTTCCTTTCCTCCCGTTGCTACAATAATGGCCCCATGAGAGATGGTTGACCGTTCTCCGGTAGTATTCACAACGGTCGTTTCAAAGTCACCCATCTGCCCGGTCATACCTTCAAGAGTGCTATCCCTATGGATGTGGACAAGGGGATTTTCTGTCATTTCGTCCAGGAGCTGCTTGAGCATCAGTTGTGGGTTATCGCCTTCCAGGTTATACTGCTTTTCTATAAGGTTGCCCCCCAGCTCTTGAGAGCGCTCTATAAGGTGAACCTCAATTCCCAGCCGACTCAAGGAACGGGATGCAACTAAACCGGCCAGTCCGCCTCCAACCACCACGACCTTGTGATGTTTAATGGGGACGGTTGTGGATGAGAAGGGCTCCTGCATTTTCAGTTTTTCAACAGCAGTTTTCACTAATCCCACGGCCTTCTTTTGAGCCTCTTCTTGCTCCTCCCTGTGTACCCAGGAAACCTGCTCACGTAAGTTAACTATTTCCATAAGTGAAGGGTTGAGGCCTGCGTCCTTCATAGTCTGCTGATATCTCCGTTCATAACCGTAGGGGACACAACTGGCAAAAATTACCCGGTTAGCCTTGAGATCTGTTATGGAGTTTTGAACCTGTGACAGGGTATCCCCCAAACAGAGATAAGGTACCTCTTCAACTCCTTTTACATGGGGAAGTTGCAGTAAGGACTGTTTCAGTGCTGCACAATCAATTGTATCAGAGACCTCCCCCCCGCACTTGCAGATGAAAATCGCTATGGCCGGATCTTCCCCGGAGAGATCAGGGGTTTCATCGGGAAGGCTATCAGCCTGTACATTAGATTCCTTTTCCGTATCGGACTTGAGGAGGGCTGTAACACTTGAGGCCACTGCGGTTGCCTGGCAAATGGTGTCGGGTATGTCCCGGGGACCGGCAAAGGGTCCGCACACAAAAACACCTTCCCGGCTGGTGGCAACCGGTGAAAAGCGGTCAGTCTGACAGAAGCCCCATTCGTTTTCTCCTAAATTGAGCAATCTAAGTATCTTTTCGTGACCCCGCGGAGGGTTTTGTCCGATTGACAGAACCACAAGATCATAGTCTTCTTTCTGTAATGTGCCTTCCTCATTTACAAAGACAAGGGAAAGATTTCCGGTGGCGGGATCCTGTTTAACGGTCGGAACCCGACAGCAGATGAATCGTACACCCAGTTCATCCCGTGCCTTGAGATAATAACGGTGGTAACCTTTACCAAATGCCCGCAAATCCATAAAGAAGATGGAGACCTCCAGGTCTGGATCAATCTCCTTTAAGATCATTGCTTCTTTCATGGCATACATGCAGCATGCAGAACTACAGTAGTTGTTTTCAAGGGTACGGGAACCAATACACTGCAGAAAGGCAACTTTTTTTACCGGCTCCTTATCAGATGGACGCACAAGTGCTCCCTCATAAGGGCCGGTCTCACTGAAGATCCTCTCCATTTCAATACTGGTAACTACGTTGGGGTAACGGCCATAGCCATACTCGCTCCACCGGGTGGGATCAAACTCATCAAATCCAGCAGCCAGGACAATTGCACCCACCTCGAGTTTTCGCGTCTCATCCTGCTTGGAAAGGTCAATGGCCTGGGTGGGGCATTTTTCCACACAGGCCCCGCAGCGGGTACAGTGTTCCTGATCGATAGTATAGATGTTGGGAATAGCCTGGGGATACTTGATGTAGGCTGCCTTCCTGCAATTTAAAAGATTAAATTCATCTCTCACTTCAACAGGGCACACTTCACTACAGATACCGCACCCGGTGCAACGGTCTTCCTTGATGAATCGGGACCTGATGTTGATATCCACACTGAACTGACCGGCTTGACCCTCCACTTTTTCCACTTCTGCCTGAGAGATTAAGGTGATGTAGGGGTGGTAAAGATCTTTTCTCAAACAGTACTGTGAAGAGCTGTCACGACCATAGGTAGGAAGCATCTGACACATACAACAGCGATTGGTTGGAAACTGACGTTCCAGCTGAGCTATTTCACCACCGATGTTCGGACTCCGGTCGAGGAGATAGACCTGAATGCCTACCTCTGCCAGCTCCAGGGCAGCCTTCATTCCTCCTACGCCTGCTCCAATTACCAATGTCGATTTCGTTGCCATAAACTTAGTGATGTGTAGTATTTAATAAGATGCTGGTTACTAGTCGCTGGATACTGGATGTTAGTCAGTAAGCCAACAAGTCTTTACAAACATCTAGCATCTAGAATCCAGTATCTAGGATCTATTCTTTTCTATTTCAGATCCCATATCTTGGTTTTATATTCTGACTTCTGTTTTCTGACTCCTGACTTCTGTTCTTATGATGCTTTCGGATAGTCTTTAGCAATTTGATCAATCATATTCATTACCTGTTTGCGATCAAAGTTTTTCAACTGGATTGCACCCGAGGGACAGGTTGCTGCACAGGCGCCACAGGCTTCACACACTGCTTCATTAACAACCGCAACCCGTTTCTTAGGGTCAACCTCAACTGCCTGGTAGGCACAGATGGATTCGCAATACCCGCAACCACTGCAGATCTCCTGATCCACGGATGAAATCTGGGGTTCATGCAGTAATTCTTTCCGGGAAAAGAGGGATAGAATTTTACTTGCAGCACCACTTCCCTGGGAAAGGGTGTCCGGTATGTTCTTGGGGGCCTGAGCATTACCACACAGATATATTCCGGCGGTCAGCGTTTCGAGGGGGCCCAGCTTAGGATGTGCCTCTGAAGCAAAACAGTGGGTGTCGGTAATAATATTAAGTTTCTTACCCAGTTCCTGGTTCCCTTCATGTCCTACAACCGCCATGGATAAAACTACCATATCAGCACTGATCTCTATCTGTTTATTACTCAGAGTGTCAACCCCCCAGACAGAAAGCTTTTCCCCATCTCGAAAAATCCTGGAAACGCGACCTCTCAGATAAAGTAGTCCTTCTTCTTCTACGCCGTCATTAATGAACTCTTCACAGCCTTTTCCCGTAGCCCGTATGTCGATATAAAAAATATAGACCTGTCCTTCGGGTACGGCCCTCTTGTAAAGAATGGCCTGCTTGGCCGTGTACATACAGCATATTCTGGAACAGTAGGGCTTGTGGTTTTCAGGGTCCCGGGATCCCACGCACTGCACGAAGACAACCTCTTTGGGAACCTTTCCGTCGGAGGGCCGCCTGATTAGACCTTCTGTAGGACCGCCGGGAGAGAGCAGACGTTCAAACTGAAGTCCGTCTAAGACATCCGCATCATTTTCATATTCCTCGATCTTCTCTTTCGGATAGAGGTTGTAACCAGTTGCCACAACAAGTGCACCGACCTTGATTTCTTCCAGGGCATCATCCTGGGTGTAATCGATTGCCCCGTGGGGACAAACTTCCCTGCAGACCTGGCACTCCGCACCTGTGAAGTTGAGACAGGTCTTTCTGTCAATCACAAACTGATTGGGTACTGCATCGGGATAAGTCCGGTAAATTGCCTTTCTGGTGTTCAGGTGACAGTTGAATTCAGAGGGGACTGTCTTTGGACACTTCTCCTCACAGAGCCCGCAGGAATCACAGAGCTTGGTATCAACAGAGCTGGCTTTCCGGCGCAGCTTAACGGTGAAACTTCCGACATATCCCTCAACTTCCTCAACCTCACTGTAGTTGTAAACCTCAATCATTGGATGGTTTATGACCTCATGAATCATGGGGCTTATGGAACAGGATGCACTGTCCAGGGTGAGTACCATGCCGGACAACTGCACTGCATGACCCCCCAGAGAGGGTTCTTTTTCAACCAGGTACACCTGATAGCCGGATTGTGCAATGTCGAGAGCGGCCTGCATACCTGCAATGCCCCCGCCGATGACCGCAACCTTCTTGGTCAGCGGGACCACCATGGGAGTTAGGGCTTCATTCTTCCTCAAACGTTCGATGGTTGTCCGGATGATAAGGAGTGCCTTTTGGGTTGCTTCTTCCGGACTATTTGCATGGGGCCAGCTGCACCACTCCCTGATATTGGCAATTTCACAGTGATAGGGGTTGATTCCTTCTGCGGCGGCCACCCCCCGGAATGTGTTTTCATGGAGGGAGGGGGAGCAGTTGCAGTTAACCACGGCATCCAGCTTATTCTCTTCGATTGCCTGCCGGATCTTGTCCTGGCCAGGATCAGAGCACATGTAGATGTAGTGCTCGGCGTGGGCAACCCCCGGATAGGTTTTGATTTCCTCAACCACCTTGTCAACATCAACTGAGCTGGCTATATTTAAACCGCAGTGACAGACAAAAACCCCGATTCTCTTTCGTTCCATAACGTATATTACATTTACAAGTGAGGTGTATTCTTCTTGTTTTGCTATTGTATGATTAACTACATGCTAAGACAATTTCTAAAAATCCAAAATCCTAAGCACCAAATCCCAAACAAATTCAAATATCAAATGTTTAAACAAACAAAATCAAACTTGTTTCTCACCGCAAAGACGCAAAGTTCGCTAAGGTTTTAAAAAATAAAATAACTTTTGCCCCTCTTTTACAATCAGAACTTAAATATACTTCGCGGAATTTTCTTAATTCATTATATTCTCTAAAGTTTTCTTTGCGTTCTCTGCGCCTCTGCGGTGCATTAAATCTTCGTTCCTGCTTTCCGAAATCCGCAATTTAGTTGAGTCTGCTAGATTTCGACTACTTTGCCCTGCGGCAGGCTGTTCTCCACGTTATCTTGCGAGAAGAGGGAGAGTACCTTGCCTGCACATCCACAGGATTGACTAACGCACTCCGGGATGTCCTTGGGGGACTGACAGCATCCGGCCACAAAGATTCCCGGTACGGTGCTCTCAGAGGGTTTTAAGCGGGAGTGTAGAACCTTCATAAAGCCAAATTCGTCTGTTTCAATACCCAAGGTTTTGGCCATGTGCTTAGCATCAGGCCGGGGAATCATTGCCATGGCAAGCACTACCATGTCAGCTGCAATCTCTACCCGTTTACCAGAAAGGGTGTCACTTCCCCACACCATGATTTTATCACCATCTCTGAAGATCTTGGATATCCTGCCTCTGATGTAGACAATCCCGTCTTCTTCAGTTCCCCGCTGGTAAAACTCTTCATACATCTTCCCATCCGTTCTGACGTCCATGTAGAAGACATACATGGTACCATCGTGCACCGCGTGCTTATAGAGCATGCCCATCTTGCAGCTGTACATGCAGCAAACCCGTGAACAGTAGGGGAGGTGGTGCTCAGGATCCCTCGATCCCACGCACTCAACGAAGACAACGTCTTTGGGAACCTTTTTATCCGATGGTCTTACCACCACTCCGTCAGTGGGACCGGAGGGGCACAGTATCCGTTCAAACTGGAGGGGATCAAGGATGTCGGGATCTTTCTCGTACTCTCCAATGAGATCTGGGGAAAGGAGCTCATAACCCGTTGCAACCACAATAGATCCCACATTAATGGTTTCATAGCTCTCGGTCAGGGTGTGATCGATTGCCTGTGCTTCACAGGCAGAAACACAGGACATGCACTCACAGCAGCCGGCACAACTCAAACACCGTTTGGCTTCTTCAATGGCTTCCTCTTGACTAAATCCGCGATCAACCTCTCTGAAATTGTTTCCTCTCTCAGCGAGCTTCATGGTGGGCATCTTCACCCTCGGTTTCTTCTTCACGTCTTTGGTATTGACTTCAAGCTCCTCGGGCTTTATCCATTCATCTTCACGATTTTCTTTGAGATCTCTGCCGGTCAGAAAACGGTCAATTGAAATGGCAGCCTTTCTTCCTGCTGCCAGGGCTTCCACAGCACTTGCCGGTCCGGTTACCGCATCACCACCTGCAAAGACTCCTTCGGAACCGGTTTCCAGGGTAAGCATATCGACATCAATGGTCCCATTGCGTTCAATCTTCAACTCCGGTGATTCACCGAGCAATGAGGTGTTGGGTGCTTGTCCTATGGCCGGGATTACCATATCTACCGCCATCATGAATTCAGAACCTTCAATAGGTACAGGTCTCCTCCTTCCGCTGGAGTCTGGTTCACCCAGTTCCATGCGAACGCACTCCATCTGTGTAACTTTTTCCGTAGCTCCTATGAGTTTAGTCGGATTAGATAGCAGGTGGAGTTTGATACCCTCATGTTCAGCTTCCTCAATTTCTGTTTCGTTGGCGGGCATCTCCTTGCGCGACCGCCGATAGATAATATGCACTTCCTCTGCCCCCATTCTCAGGGCAGTACGAGCTGAATCAATAGCAGCATTGCCGCCTCCCACTACTGCTACCTTTTTTCCCACCGAAACTTCTTCGTCTAAGTTGACCTTTCTTAAAAAATCGATCCCATGGATGACGCCGCTTAAATTTTCTCCTTCTATGTTAAGCCTGGTGCTTGTATGGGTCCCAATAGCAATGAACACAGCATCGTGTTCCCGTTTGACTTGTTCGAAAGAAATATCCTTACCCACGGTGGTATTGAAACGAAATTCTACTCCCAACTTGGCAACCTTACCTGTTTCCTTCTCAAGAATATCACGAGGCAATCGATATTCAGGAATACCCGAAAATAAAGTGCCCCCTGCCTTGGGGAAGGTATCAAAGATTTTAAGTTGGTACCCCTTCTTTCTTAAATCATAAGCGGCAAGCAGTCCCGCCGGGCCGGCCCCAATAATGGCCACCCGCTTGTCTTTCTCATCTTCTACAGTCATTTCAGGCTCATTCCCTTCTTCACTTAGATCAGACGCTGCACGTTTGAGATAACAGATTGAAATGGGTTGATCTACTTCTTTTCTCTTGCATGCAGACTCACAGGGATGAACACAAATTCTTCCTATGGTGCCCGGGAAGGGAAGTGTTTCGTCAATTAAGGTGAGGGCCTCTGTGAACCTGCCTTCAGAAATCAGTTGAACATATCCCTGAGCATTTAGGTGAATGGGACAGGCATCCCGACAGGGAGCAATACCCTGTTTGTCAATCACGAACTTGTTGGGTACCGCCTGCGCAAAGGGCTTATAGACAGCTTTGCGTGGTCCCATGCCCCGTTGAAAATCACTGTACATCTCTACCGGACATACGTTGGCACAGTCACCACATCCTGTGCATTTGCTCCAATCTATGGAGGTTCCTTTCCGCTTGACCACTACCTCAAAGTTGCCAACCTGCCCGCGTACTGATGCTACTTCACTATAGGCCAGGATGTGTATGTTGGGATGCTGACCGCACTGCACCATCTTGGGAGTAAGGATACACTGGGGACAATCGAGGGTGGGGAAGACTTCAGACAAGCGAACCATGTTACCCCCAATACTGGGGGTCCTCTCTACCAGGTAGACCTCGTAACCCCCGTTCGCAATGTCCAGGGCCGCATGAATTCCGGAAACTCCACCACCAACAACTAACGCCTTTTTCACCATGGGACTAGTGGTAACGGAGGTAATGGTTTTTTCCCTCAATTCCTTTACGGCCACCGAAATTGTTGCTATGGCTTCTTCGGTGAAATTTCTTTTTTTCTTTCCATTGCCGCTTTCGGGTTTGATGCTTACTATCCCGCAGGATTTCTTATCCAGGCCTACTCCCGCGACTAATTCTTCTATAACCCGCCGGTGAATGGGTGGGGAACAACTGGCAACAATCACACCGTCCAGTCTATCGTTTGTAATGGATTCAGCTACCAGTTTCAGATTGGGGGTATCAAAGAGATCTTTGAGGATTTTCGCAGAACTCACACCTTCCATTTTCTGAGAAGAAACAATGACTCTTTCCAGATCAATAGAAGGGTTGATTTCAAAATCGCAATAGCAGATAAAGACACCGATTTTATTCATAGGGATACTGTTTAAGCAACCAATTGCCTTTCCTTCAGAAGAGGAAGCGGGTCAACATAATTGAGGTCAAAGTGGTTTATCGCCACCTCTAATCCAAGGGCGACCGCAAGCAGCTGGGTAAAATAGAAGACGGGTATGCCACGAAAGTCAACGTATTTTTGCACGATCTCTCTTTGCCGGTGATCCATATTATAGTCGCAAAGAGGACAACTCAGAACCATCGCGTCTGCTCCTCTTTTCAGGGCGGAATTGAGAATTCCATAGCCCCGTTCAACCACCACTTCAACTTCATTAACAGTATGATAGCTCCCGCAGCATTCAGTCTTCATTGGATCTTTTATCACCTCTGCGCCCAGAGCTGTAAGAAAGTCTTCAAGGATGGTAGGGTTTTCCAGATTATCAAGGCCTATTTCTTGAGGACGTGTCAACATGCACCCATAGTAGGGATCAAGTTTCAATCCTTTCAGGGGAACCTTTACTTTTTCTTTAAGTTTTTCAAAACCGACCACATCCCGCAGGATCTCCAGGAGATGAAGAACTTCAACTTCTCCTTCGTACCGTACCGGTTCTTCGCTCATGAAATCCGCAAGTAACGTTTTTCTTCTCTTCATCTTCTCTGATCAGGTGATTGGCCCTCTTGAGGGTGTTGTAACACATAGAACACATGGTGGTTACCTTATCTCCACCCTGTTCCTGCACCCTCAGCAGGTTTCTCAACGGTGCCAGCTGGTGAAGCAAATCATCTGTGGACATTCCAAAGACCGTTCCACAACAGTTCCATGAGGAAATCTCCACCAGTTCCACATCCAGTGCTTTCATGGCGGCTATGGCGGAGGCTTCGAGATTTTTGGCCTTGGTTTTTACCGTACATCCGGGATAATAGAAAAGCTTCATAAACAGTGCTCCTTCAGCCGGTGAACTTTCTAAAATTACTAATAAGTGCTATTTGGGGCAATTCTTCCAGTTGTTCATCAGTTATTTCTGAGGGCTCCACATAGTTGAGCTTCTCTTTATCTCGCGTAAACAGCAGTCGTAAGGCCTCAAAAATGGCGGCTATATCAACTCCCCTTGGACAACGGACACTGCAGGTTAGGCATGAGGCACATAACCAGACGGTCTTTGAGTTTGTGATTTCTTCCTGCAGTCCAAGTTGTACCATGCGAATGACCTGGCTCGGCAACAGGTCCATGGCGAATGAACTGGGACATCCCGCCGAACACTTGCCGCATTGATAACAGGAGAGAATGTTCTGACCACTCAGTTCCTCTACCTTTTTCACAAAATCACTTTTTACCGTATCTGATGAGAGTTCAACTTTCATTGAAAAAACCCCCTATAAAATTGAAGAAGTCAGAGAGACAGGAGATCAGTGAAAAGTAAAATGAAAGGAATGCCAAGAAATTACAAAAACAAGAGCAGATATGGCTTACTTCAATTCATCCAACTGCGGTTCGGAAATCTGCGTCTTATTATAATCCGCAATCTGAAATCTGCAATCCGAAATGTATTTTCAGTTTCGCTGATACTGCTTTACCCCTTCCCGGTAAAGGTCATTTCCTAAAACATCATTGACTACAACCGCAGGGAAATCTTCCACCTTCATCTTCCTGATTGCCTCGGGACCCAAATCCTCATAGGCTATGACCTCAGAGCTTTTAATAGACTGTGATATGAGTGCACCGGCTCCACCTACTGCTGCCATATAGACACACTTATATTTCTGCATGGCATTAAGAACTTCTTGAGAACGGGCCCCTTTACCAATCATTCCTTTGAGGCCCTGGGCTATCAATTCTGGTGAATAGGCATCCATCCGATAGCTGGTGGTGGGACCGGCTGAGCCAACCGGCCTGCCGGGACGGGCCGGCGTGGGCCCTACAAAATAGATAATCTGTCCGGAAATATCAAAGGGCAGGGGTTCACCTTTCTCCAGTAAGTCCACAAGCCTCTTGTGAGCTGCATCACGCCCTGTATAGATAATACCATTAATTAACAGATTGTCGCCACTCTTCAATTGAACTACGGTATCGTCATCTAAGGGTGTGCTTATCCTGATTTTACTCATAACCGTTCCTAGAAAACAATCTCCTTATGCCTGCTGGCATGACAATTGATATTGACTGCAACTGGAAGGCTGGCAATGTGGCAGGGATGCATTTCCACATGGACTGCCAGGGCAGTAGTTCTGCCCCCTAACCCCTGGGGACCAACTCCCAGGTCGTTGATCTTTACAAGCAGATCATTTTCAATGGCAGCCAGTTCCGGATCAGGATTGGTACTGCCCAGGGGTCTTAACAATGCATGTTTGGCAATCAGGGCCGCCTTTTCAAAAGTTCCCCCTATACCTACTCCAATCACAAGTGGGGGACAGGGATTGGCACCTGACTCCTTTATGCGCTCAATAACAAACTGTTTGATCCCTTCAATACCATCTGAGGGCTTAAGCATGGTGACCCGGCTCATATTTTCACTTCCCCCCCCTTTGGGGGCAATAGTGATTTTTAACTGATCACCGGGTACCAGATTCAGATGGACAATTGCCGGGGTATTGTCTCCTGTATTTTTTCTAGAGAAAGGGTGACAGATGGACTTCCTCAGGTAGCCATCCTGATATCCTCTTCTGACTCCCTCATTTATGGCATCTACCAGATTGCCACCCTCTACCGTGACTTCATCTCCCAAGTCCACAAAAAAGACGGCGAAGCCGGTATCCTGACAAAGGGCGATCTTATCTTTCGATGCAATCGTAGCATTTTCAAGTAGTTGGCCTAATATTTCCTTTCCGACGGGGGACTCTTCCCTCTCTCTTGCCTGTTTAAAGGCCGCTACTACATCGTCCCCAAGTTCAAAATTGGCCGCCATGCAGGCTTCTGTCACCCTGGAAACAATATTTTCAAAGGAAATTTTTCTCATCAATGCACCTTAGTATTTGAAATATAGTAACTTTTCAAACAATAAGCAAATGAGTGAACATTCATTCAGTAATAATCATAGGTAGCATATAGAGCATGGAGTGTCAATGTCTTTTTAGAAATTCCTCCTCTAGAAATAAATAGTTAGCTGACCTGAGACCTGTATTCTTGATCCGAAAATTAAAAATATAACCCATCGCCCATTTAATACCTAGGGGACGTTCTTGAAATATTTCCTTAACTGATAGCACTTATCACAGCTGAAAAATCCTTTAAAAGGATTAAAAGTCGTTGGCATATGAAGGGATTCATGTTACTATCCGGCTCAAAATTTGACGTTTTGTCCATTTCAATTGGCTTGAAGTGAGTCAAAGAATCGGAGGAAGAAATGAATTACCGTCGTTTTTTAATGGTATTTTTTACCGTTTTCTGCACAGGCACCAGCAGCTATGCTTCAGATTGTCCAACACTACCGAACTCACAAACTCCTCAATTTTCATTCCAGCTGACAAACAATTTCACCCTGGAAAAAACGCGTGAACTAGATAAGGATACATATCCCTTTATCCAACTTGCTCAGAACTCAGGGGAGTTTGATGATCCCTTTGGAGAGCAATTCA
>CAVVWZ010000062.1:0-12331 GCA_963752035.1 uncultured delta proteobacterium
ACACTGCTTACAGTTTACATACTGCGTTGAGAGACCTTTGTCAATACTCAAGAAATGGTTTTACGCTTCCTGCAAACCATGTCAAAAAAACAATTGATTTTTTATGTTGTTTCCTATATTGATAGTACGAAACGGCAGCTGCGATAGAGCCGTTTCATGACGTTCGGATAAATGGTAAATATGTTTTTATGAGGTGCTGCGTTGAACAAAAAGAACGATTTGGATCGATTACGGAAAGAAATTGATCAGATCAATGAAGATATTTTAGAGCTGCTCAATAAACGCGCCGCTGTGGCCATAGAAGTTGGCAAGGTGAAGAAAAAGGCCAAGAGTGCCTTTCATGTGCTTGACCGTGAGCATAAAATCTATCAAAAACTTGCACGAATTAATAAAGGCCCCTTTCCCAATAAGGCTATCAGGCCTGTTTTTAAAGAGATTATCTCTGCATCTCTCTCCTTGGAGCATCAACTCCAGGTAGCGTATCTGGGGCCTGAAGCGACCTTCTGTCAAATTGCTGCAATTCAGCAATTCGGTCAGGCAGCTACCTTTATTCAGGGTAGAAGCTTGAGAGACATTTTTACCATGGTCGAGCGGGGAGATGCTGCGTATGGGGTAGTACCTATTGAAAATACCACCGAAGGGGTGGTAAATCCCACATTGGATATGTTTATCGATTCCCCATTGAAAATCTCTGCAGAGATTCTTCTGGGGGTCTCTCACCATCTCTTGTCAAAGAAAGGCACACTGAAGGGAATCAAGGCAATTCACTCCCATGCCCAGGCAATCGCCCAGTGCAGTGGTTGGCTGGAACAAAACGTTCCTAACATTCCTGTGGTGGAAGTTTTTAGTACAGCAAAGGCTGCTGAAACAGCATCAAAGGATGTCAAAATAGCGGCCATTGCAGGGGAATTTGCTGCAAAATTTTATGATCTAACCGCTATCTTCAGAAATATTGAAGACAATCCTCAAAACTTTACACGCTTTTGGGTAATTGGCAAAAAGTCAACGGGCAGCACAGGAGAAGACAGAACCTCTATCATGTTATCGGTAAAAGATGGCGTGGGTGCCCTCCATAAAACCTTAAAGCCTTTTGCTAAACACAAGATCAGTTTAACCAAGATTGAATCACGGCCTTTCACACAGCGGATCTGGGAATATATTTTCTTTATTGATCTTGAAGGTCATATTGAGGATACGAATGTGAAGAAGGCTCTCGATGAAGTGCAGGATACTGTTCAGTTTATTAAAATTCTTGGTTCTTATCCAAGGAGTGAGTCAAGAACATAAGTTGTGCACTTCGCTGTCTGTTTCCTTCCTTCTGTCCAAAAAAAGTTCACTGTTATACTCTTGCTCGGTATTCTATGAAACGGTTACTTAAAGAAAGTATAGAGAGGATTGGTACCTATCAGCCGGGTAAACCAATCGAAGAGCTGGAAAGAGAATACGGGATTAAGGAAGCAGTAAAACTTGCTTCCAATGAAAATCCCTTAGGTCCCTCACCAAAGGCAGTGGAGGCCATCACAGCCACCCTTCAGAGAATCAACCGCTACCCTGACAGCCATGGTTATTATCTCAGAGAAAAACTGTCCCAAAAGCTGGGGGTTTCGCCGGATAACCTGTGTTTGGGCAACGGCTCAGATGAGATTATCCAGTTTATTGCCCATGCCTTTCTTTTGCCCGGTGAAGAAGTTATCATGGGGGATCCTGCATTCGCCTTCTACCAGATGGTGGTAGCGGCTGCTGATGGCAGGGAGGTTATGGTTCCCCTGAAAGACTTTTCTTATGATCTCTCTTCCATGGCATGATCGCATTACTGAGAAGACGAAACTGATTTTTATTAATACCCCGCTTAATCCCACCGGTACCATTATTACCAGGGAAGGGTTTGAAGGGTTTCTAAAACGAATACCTTCAGATGTGCTGCTGGTTATTGATGAGGCATACAGTGAATTCGTGAGGGACACCTCCTACCCCAACTTCCTTAACTATCTAAAAGGGGAACATAAACTCATTATTCTCCGAACCTTTTCAAAAGTATATGGGCTTGCCGGTCTGAGAATAGGGTATGGTATTGCTGACCATTACCTGATTGCCTGTCTTAATAAAATCAGGGGTCCCTTTAATACCAACCTGCTGGCACAGGTTGCGGCACTGGCTGCGCTTGATGATGAAGAGCATCTTACAAGAACACTTACTGTTAATCAGGAAGGATTGACCTATTTTTACCGCGAGCTTGATAAAATGGGAATTGTCTATATTCCTACCCAGGCAAATTTTTTTTTAGTCAAGGTTGGAAGAGAAGCCGACAGTATTTATGAAGCCCTTCTCAAAAAGGGAGTAATTGTCCGGGGGATGTCGGGATATGGTTTGCCGGATTATTTGAGAATTTCTGTCGGGCTGCCAGGGGAAAATGAAAAATGTATTCAATCCCTAAAAAAAGTACTTGCCGGAGGGTAATTCATCAGGATGCCTCCCTCCAGAAGATGGGGTTTTCCTGTCTTGTTCACATGCCACATAATTCCGATTTTTTCTAAGAGGTTTCGTTAAAAATGACTGTGCTCTTCAAACGAATGGCGATCGTTGGTGTTGGACTGATTGGCGGCTCGCTGGCTCAGGCGGTTAAGGAACAAAAGATCGTAGGGGAAGTGGTTGGTGTTGGAAGGAGTGAGGACCGGCTTAAACGTGCCTGTGAAGCCGGTATTATTGATAGTTACACTGCTCAGATGGATGATAGTCTTAAAACAATAGATCTGGTTGTTGTTGCTACTCCCGTTGGCATGATAGCAGACCTGATTAAAAAAATACTTCCGTTTTTAAAAGAGGGAACTGTTATTACTGATGTGGGGAGTGTGAAAAAGAGAATTGTGGAACAGGTGGAGGGCTTCATGCCCGAAACGCTACACTTTGTGGGAGGTCATCCCATTGCCGGGACTGAGAATTCCGGTTTTGAACATTCATTCCCGTCCCTTTTTGAAAATAGAAAGTGTATTCTTACGCCTGTTGAGAGTACAAATCAGCGGGCATTGGCACAGGTTCAGGAACTCTGGTCACGGGTTGGCTCTATTGTAGTGTGTTTAAATTGTGACGAACACGATGAAATCCTTGCAGCCGTAAGTCA
The DNA here is from genome assembly GCA_963752035.1 of uncultured delta proteobacterium. GTDB lineage: Bacteria > Desulfobacterota > WTBG01 > WTBG01 > WTBG01 > CAVVWZ01. The sequence goes on from CAVVWZ010000062.1 coordinate 3,119, forward strand.
TCTTCCCCATGTGATTGCTTTCAGTATGGTTAACTGCCTGCTTACCATAGAGGGTTTTGAAGAAACTGTTTTTTCTTTTTCCGCTGGGGGGTTTAAGGATTTTACCCGTATTGCCGGCAGTGATCCAGCAATGTGGCGGGATATTGCCCTCATGAACCGGGAAAAGGTGCTCTCAATGATTGAACGTTTCCAGGATTATCTGGAGGAGTTGAAAGAGGCAATAGAGCAGGGGGATGGGAAGAAACTTTTTTCCGAATTTCAAAAATCGAGGACGTTTAAGCAGTTAATGAAGTAACAATGGCGTGACCTTACATCGGCATGTGTACCGGGCAGAAGTATGTTGTTGATAGTTTTTACACTTGACAATAAAGCTTTCTGTTACTACCATCCACGCTTTACATAAAACAGTGTTTATCTAACTGGGATTGGTTAATGATAAAAGTTGAAAACTTAACTAAATATTATGGAGAAATTCGAGGCATAGATGATATTTCCTTTTCCATAGAAAAGGGTGAAATTGCCGGTTTTCTCGGACCCAATGGATCGGGGAAAACAACGACTATCCGCATCTTAACCTGTTTCTTTCCCCCTACGAGAGGCAAGGCTCAGGTAGCGGGCTATGACGTAACTGCTCAACCCATGGAAGTGCGCAAAAGAATCGGTTACGTGCCCGAGACTGTCCCCCTCTACCCTGACATGAAAGTGACAACCTATCTCAATTTTGTGGCTGAAGCCAAGCGAATGGGACGGGGGCAGAGGAAACAGAAGATCGGGGAGGTCATGGAACAGTGCGGTATTGTGGATGTTGCCCACCGTCTGGTGGGTAATTTGTCCAAGGGATTTCGGCAGCGGGTTGGTCTGGCTCAAGCGCTCATGAATGATCCGGAAGTGCTCATTCTTGATGAGCCTACCATTGGGCTTGACCCTAAACAGGTTGTTGAAATCAGAGAACTTATTAAAGCTCTTGCCGGGGAACGAACAATTATCTTGAGCTCCCACATACTTCCGGAAGTGAGTATGACCTGTGAACGAATAGTTATCATCCATGAAGGGCAGTGTCATAGCAGTTGATTCAGCCTGATAACCTGATGGCACGACTCCAGAAGACAGCGAAAACGGTAGTACATATTGAGGGAAACAGGGGAGCAATTAGGGAGAAATTGGAAACACTGCCGGGAATTATTACAGTAGCAGAACAAGGGGAGGTTTCCCCCGGTATCTTTTCCTTTGAAGTGGAATCGGATAAAGCGAAGGGAGTGGCCGGAGAGCTCTCTTCCCTGGTGCACACCAATAACTGGCAATTGATTGAAATGAGAACCGAAAAGATGAGCCTGGAAAATATATTTATTGAACTCACACGGGAAGAAGGACTGTAGCTCATGAATTTTTACCCCATTTTTAAGAGGGAACTGAGATCTTATTTTACCTCGCTCATAGCCTATGTTGTTTTGACGGTCTTCCTGGTCATTTCGGGATATTACTTCTATACCGATCTTGCACTGTTTGTAGTGTGGGGTGGCTCCAGTGTTCAGGAAGGGTTGTGGCAGTATCTGTTCCATGATATACGGCTTGTTTTACTCTTAACCATCCCGCTTCTCACCATGAGGCTTTTTGCAGAGGAAAAGAAACTGGGAACGATTGAGCTTTTGTTCACCTTTCCGTTTCGGGATAGTGAGATACTGATGGGGAAATTTTTTGCATGTCTTACCGTATTTTCTCTGATGATAGGGCTTACCCTTCTCTATCCCTTTTTGCTGGCACTCGTTTATGAGGTGGAGGTGGGGCCGCTCTTTGCCAGTTATCTTGGTTTGTTTCTTCTCGGTGCTGCCTTTATCTCCTGTGGGATAATGGTGAGTTCCCTTACTGAAAATCAAATTGTTGCGGCGCTGGTTTCCTCGGGAGTTATCCTTGCCTTCTGGTTTATTGACTGGAATGAGGCAGCTGTAACGCCAGCGCTGGCAGAAATTCTGCACCACTTCTCCTTTTTCGAGCACTTCTATAATTTCCCGAGAGGGGTTATTCAAAGCAAAGACATCATCTACTTTATCCTGTTCACTTTTTTCTTCCTGTTTTTAACCTTGCGATCTCTCGAGTCGAGACGATGGAGGGGTATGCGTTGAGAGTGTTCACAAACCTGTTTGGATTACTGTCAATAATAGTTGTACTGGTAAGTCTGGTCATCTATCTTTCGGTAGAGAGCCTTCTTACCTATGCTGCTATTGCCTTACTTGCCGGCATGGTAGGTCTTCTTATCTATATCGCGGTTAGTTTTGAACGTCTAAGTCTGTTTTTTAAACGCCAGTCCACTAAGTATGGGTTGAATCTCCTGGTGACCGTGGGGGTCATGCTCGTAATCATAGGTATTGTTGAGGTTATTTCAGCGAGGAACAACCTGCGGTATGATCTTACAGCCGAAAAGACCCTTACGCTTGCACCGCTCACCAAGCAGGTGCTCAAGGCGTTGGAGCAGGATGTCAAGGCAACCGTTTTCTACCAGAGAGACCAAATCTTTGGATTCAGAGACCTTCTGAAGCAGTGTGAGGATGAAACGGATAAGTTCAGCTACCAGCTCTACAATCTTGACCAGAATCCAGGAAGAGCAAAAGAATATGGTATATCGAGCTATGGTGGAATGGTAGTCGAAGTTGAGGGGAAGAGGAGAACATTCTCCTACTGTACGGAGGAAAATGTTACCCAGGGAATTATCCATGTAACCAGGGAAAAAGAAGAGGTTGTTTATTTTCTCACGGGACATGGCGAACGTGATTTTGAGAGCCTGGACAAGCGTGAAGGCTACAGTCATATCAGGTCTTCACTTGAGACGGAGGGATATAGGGTGAAGAGTCTCCTTCTCGTAAGAGAAGAAAAAGTGCCTGAAGATGCATCGGTTCTCATTGTGGCCAGTCCCCAAAAGGCGTTTGTGCCTGACGAGCTTGAAGCCATTTCCGCATACCTGATGAGGGGTGGAAGGGTCTTTTTTATGGTAGACCCTTTTACGTTACCTGACCTCACTCAATACCTTAAGAACTACAACATACTCGTCGGTAATGATATGGTTGTGGACAAGGAAAGTAAACTGTTTGCGGGTGATATCTTTTCACCGGTGGTTCCTCTATACCTTAAGCATCCCATTACGCGTAATTTTGATGCAGCTACGGTTTTCCCCCTTGTCAGTTCTGTTACACCCCTCGATCCGCCACAATCAGAGGACGCAGGTGTCGAAACGCTGGCTCGTACAACCCCGGAAAGCTGGGCGGAAACTAACCAGGAAAGTATCAGGCAGGGGGGCGTGTATTTCCAGGAGTGGGAAGATGTTAAGGGACCTGTTTCCATCGCAGTTGTTGCCGAGATTTATGCTAAAAAAGGAGACGGGGAGCTTGATGAAGCGGCACAGTCACCACCGGGTAGAATAGTGGTTTGTGGTGATTCTGATTTTGCCAGCAACCTCTTCGTTACCGTTTTAGGTAATAAGGATTTTTTTCTCAATATAGTTCATTGGCTGGCAGAGGCGGAAGAACTCATTTCCATCAGGCCTAAAAAGGATGAGACCTATCCCTTTTCACCACTCTTTTTGACTGAGAACCAGAAAAAATTTATATTCTGGTTTGCGGTAGTTGTTCAGCCTCTTTTCATCTTATGCATTGGAATCGTTGTTTACACCCGTAGAAAATTGCGGGGATAGCCACTGAGGTTTTTCCCCTGGCTGGACAAAGGCCAGACATGCTGGAACGGGGAGATTGTACCGGGATTTTGAAAGGTTAAAGCAATGATCATTGATATGCACAACCATATTACCGTTAAAAGTAGTCCGTACCATCTTCCTGTGGAAGAGTATATTAAGGCACTGGATGAATGGGAAGTTGAAAAGGCAGTAATTCTGGGGAAAGACTATGGAAAACTTGGTGATCAACAACAATCAAATCTTCCTGACCAGCAGACTGCTGATTTTGTAAAAACTCACCCTGACCGGTTCATTGGTTTCACGGGTGTGCATCCAGACAGGGGAGAGAAGCAGAATGTGGAAAGGGTTGAACGTGCTGTCAATGACCTGGGTCTCAAGGGAATTAAAATTAATCCCCATGCGGGGCACTACCCTAATGATGAAAGACTCTACCCTGTGTATGAGAAGGCCTCGGAACTTGATGTCCCTGTAGTGTTCCATACAGGACTGAAAGCCCCGGTGGAAGGTACCCGGGTTAAGTATTGTCAGCCAATTTTTATTGACGATGTAGCGGTGGATTTCCCCGATATGACTATCATCATTGCTCATGCCGGCTATCCCTGGGTAGAAGAGACCATACTGGTTGGACTCTATGCGGGGAATGTGTATGTCGACATTTCAACATTAACACAGATAGAGGCGGTAATGGGGGTTGATGTTATGGTGCCCACCTTACGCAAACTAACCTCTTCATGGGGAGCCCAGCGTGTTCTCTTTGGCTCCGATGGGATCTTCAATTTGGAAGATACAATTCAGGCAGTAAAAAGTGCGGACTTTCTTTCTGACAAGGATAAAGCAAACATACTGGGGGAAAATGCAAAGAAGGTTTTAAAACTCTAGTCAGCCCGGGGAGGTCATAGAGGGGCTTTAGAAAGCACTTCACCAACAATGGGGACCATAAGGGAACCGATCCGTTCATACCCTTTCCTTGATAAATGCACTCCGTCACCCGCATCATATCTTTCCGCTAATAAGCCGGCATCATCCTGAAGCGCCCTGTACCAATCAGCAATAAATACGTCCGAGTGGTTGTCTGAATATGTCCTGATGGCATGGTTAAGCATTGTAACGGGTTCACCATATCCAGGTAAACTAATGGGTGGAATAGTGGTGACGATCAGTTGTATGTTCTTTTCCCTGCAGACATCGTATCCTTTCTCCAGATTCGCACTGATAGCTTCTTCTCTTATCATGCCGAGATCGTTAGTGCCGCCAGCCAGTATTACCAGATTACAGGTCAATGTTTGCAGTGCTCTGAAAAGCCGGGTGGTAATGCCACGGGAGGTATCGCCGCAAACACCTTCATTGATAAGCTCGAAATCCGTTTCAGGCCACTCTTTGACCAAACCTTTGTTGAGCCAGAATTGATATGATGATGCAGGGTCCCCTCCTATAAAGGGGTCATGATCAGGGTAACCTGCCGTGTGAGAATTCCCCATACATAGAATTGTACATGTATCCACCATAGTGCCTCTTGAGAGCGGAAGAAGGTTTAACAGGAAAATAAACATGAATAGTATCTCCTTCACCTTATACCCTCTCCCCAAAGGGGCTGTGTCACAATGTCATTGCGAGGGAGTAAAACGACCGAAGCAATCTCATAAGGGGTTGACAAAAAAGGAGATTGCCACGCTCCCTTTGGTCGCTCGCAATGACCGGAGGGATTATGACACAGCCTCAAAGGGGAGAGGATTGAGGTGAGGGGTAAAGCTTCTTTAATATTGTCATAGCACATCCGTCAAAAAAGAACAGCCTATAGTTGACAGGTAGTCTCCGTACCCTGCTTGCATGATTTCCATTGTACTGAAATGTCTTGACAGGTAAGGGTCCTCTGGTGCTATAGTTTGTTCCGATTGTTGAAGGCTTTCTTAATCAAGGAGAATTTTAATGATGATTGACTGCAGGTTAGAACCTGAAAAAAAGCTTCCCTCGGAAATGAGAGGGCTTTTAAAAAGCTATGCTAAAAAGGTGCTGGGTGCACAGGGAGATAGTTATGCAGAGGAGAGATGGTCCGAGCTGACACAGATCCCTACGCTTGTTTTTTACCGGGTGCTTGCCAATGGTGAGGCAGGGGGCCGGGTTATTGTAAATATCAGGAACAGTACAATTAAAGAGATTTTTTTGGAAGAACAGTGGGAATCCCAGGGATTGGGTACGCTCATGATGGATAGGATTCTTGAAAATCATAAGCTCGTTTCTGCTGAAGTCCCTAAAAGTGATGGTGCCACCTGTGTATTTTTGGAGAAGTATGGCTTTAGGCCGACACGGGAGTTTCTGCTCGATGGAATTCCCATGATTAGGATGGACCTGAGTGCAGCGGTTTACCTGGAAAAACTGAACCACTTGAAAAAGCCTTCCTACCAGGATAAGGAAGTGGTTGGCATTGAAAAGGTAGCTGAGAAGCAGACTGAAAAAGACATCAAGGACAGCCTCAAGCAGCTTATTGAAAAACTTGGCGGCATAGAAAGATTTGTCCAGAAGGATCAAACGGTGGTCATTAAACCTAATCTTGTGAGTGAACACGGCCTTAAAAATGGTAAGAGAAAAGGTGGGATTGTCACGGATATCCGGGTGATAAAGGCCCTGGTAGATCTTCTCTCCCCCCTGGCGGGAAAAATCATCATAGCAGAAGGAGCATCCATCAATCGCAGTGAAACCATGAAGATGTTTTCCCATTATGGATTTAATGCAATCAGAGACTCCTATCTGGATAAAGTAAGCCTTGTTGATTTGAACGCAGATGAGTGTTTAGAAAAGGATATTCCTGATGGCAGGCGTTTGGAAAAACGCAGCATCCCCAAAACCTTACTGGATGCGGATGTTATTATCGATGTGCCTGTGTTAAAGCTCCACTTTGCTGCGGGGGCTTCACTCAGCATAAAAAATCTCCAGGGTGCGATTCCCCCCTTGGAGAAGTATAAGGTCCATTTTTTTGGCCTGTGGCAGAACTTGATCAATACCTACAAGACTATTATGCCGGATCTCATCATTGTGGATGGACTTGTAGGGCAGGAGGACTTTGGTCCCGTTTCGGGATCACCCAGAAAGATGGACCTGTTAATCGGTGGTACCAATCCTGTTGCGGTTGATACCGTTGCCCTCAAAATTATGGGGCTTACCCCGTGGGATTCTCCCCCCGTCCTGATGGCCCATTATGAGGGACTGGGGCCTATTGAATGGGACTCTATTGAGATTAAAGGACCATCTCTTGATGATCTGAGCTGTGCATTTAAAAGGCCGCAGATCAATTTGGCAAGTGGTAAGTGTTTCAAGGTACACGATGGCAATGCATGTTCGGGTTGCAGGGGATATCTCCATTATGTGCTTAATAAGTTGAGACGTCCTGATCCCCTCCATGAAGGAGAACAGTTGATTGACCGCCCGTTTAGTAAGGATGTTAACTGTTTATATAGGACCTGACTCAGGTGGGCTGACTGAGGCGGATGAGACAACTGTTTTTATGGGTATGTGCCAGCGTCACCAGGCTGGTCGCGGGGGAACCTACCTTCCCGGATGTCCCCCCCATGCGGAAGAGATCATTAACGGAATTTTCCAGTTTTATAAAGATGTTGAGAGGCCAAAATATGCTGATCAAACCGAGGAAGCGAAGCTTGGAGAAATGCTTAAAGAAATAATGGAGTTGCACGAAGGCGATAAGCCTGATTGAAACAAAAAACAAAAAGGAGAAGGATGAATTAAAAGAAAAGGGCAAAGAAGAGAAGAAGGCTGATAAAGAAGACTGAAAAACCTTTTACCATTGAGATTGTATGAGAGTCTTCTCAACAAAGAACGACTCTTCTAATCCGGTATTAAATTTGATGTCCTCTTCATTAAAGCTCACAATAGTGAGATCATCAGTAGCAAGGTTCACCAGTTCCAGGTATGTTTGGGGGATACAACCATTCTCCCGGAGTTCGTACTCCTTGAGAAATACCCTCCGCTTTTTTCCAGCGTTGTCAAAGACCTCATCAAAAATGAGTCCCCCAAACTTTTTATCCAGCCAGGCAATACGTTTGGAGTAATACCAGTCTTTTCTTTTCGGCCGTGCCTCAATGACGTAGCAGTCAGTACCCTTGTGGTAGGTCTTGTTAGTAAAGCGAGATGTGTACCCTTCAAACTTCTTATCATACAACATGGTGTAGGTTTCATCTGCCCACTTCCTGGTAGAAACTTCTTCTGTCGTCCACTCAGTGCCCATAAACGGTTCATCTGCATCAGCCTGTGAAGTTTTTCGAACCTTCCTTAAACTTGGCAGCCAAAGCCAGATATCCCGGTCCTTATCAGGGTCACGATAGGTCCAGGACAAAACTGCTATCCCCCGAATATTGTCCGGTTCGACAATAACCAGTAAATCCTTAAAGTCGAATAGTTCACTCCTTTTACCAAGTAAAATTCGATGACGTCGCCATTCTCGCGTCCGGGTGAATTCCTTACGATTTATCATTTTAAAGACACCAATACCGGTGTAATCCTGTGCAAATTTGGTGTACTTTACAAAGTATTTGATCTTCATCAGATCGTCAGCTGAGATGCCCGGGTGAGGTTTCAGGGTCTCACAGCAGGTGGGACAGGCCGGGAGTTGAGGGGAAGGTAAGGATGTGTCAGCCCAGCCTCCAGGAATGCTGAGGAAGGTAAGCATAAAAAGGCTTGAAACCAGTACCAGACATTTCATATTCGTACTCCCTTGCTGATCTGTTTAGTGCACCAAACCACAAAAAGCTTAAATAATCAAGAATAAAAAAAGACGAAGTGTTTTTGAGGAATACAGAATATACTAATAAAAATAATTATTTAAGCATAATTTGGCCCTCAGGTGGGGATAGGGAAAACAGGTCAAGACAGTGGTACATAATGCCGATAGTATACTATATGGTATTATATGAATTTATAGGAGGTGAGGACAATGGCTACGGCTACTATTCACATTTGTGATATCTGTGGTTCAGAAGATAAAAAGCAAACAGAATTTAAACTCAAGGTTTATACCAGTGGAGGGGAAGTTGTCCGGGAGATGGACCTGTGCATTGTCTGTAATGAGAATCTGGGTAAAATTATAACGACAGGTAAACCACAGCCACTGGTGAAACCCACAAGAAAAGAGAAGAAGAAGCCTGCAATAGACCTGGTTAAAGATGTTTTTACACCAGTAGTGGAGAGAGTCAAAGAGAGAAGTGATGAATTAAAGGGTCTCCAGAAAAGGAGACTGCATGCATTCTATCTGGCGAGCTGGTTGAATGAGGTTATCATGGAAGCTCTGAAGGACTCTGATGTGAATCCACAACAATCTTCCAATGGGTCGGATATTACCTTTGGTGATCAATCAAAGCTCGCGTTGAAGGGTTCATCATCCGCTGATTTTGATTGGGTGGCAAAAGAAGAAGCTGTGAAACCTGGTGTTCCCGTACTATTCTTAGCTAGTGGTAAAGACAAGGAAACTATCGGAAAGCTGAGCTTTTGTTCGGAGCAATACGAGACTAGTTGTTGAAGAAATG
>CAVVWZ010000063.1:0-6365 GCA_963752035.1 uncultured delta proteobacterium
CCTTCTGTCACTCCTTTTGTCATTGAAGAGGTTTCCCCATTCTCTCTGTCATTGCGAGCGACCAAAGGGAGCGTGGCAATCTCCTTTTTTACAACATCGTTATGAGATTGCTTCGGTCGTTTTACTCCCTCGCAATGGGCATAATACTCAAAAAGTGTTGCTGTGTTAATTGTCAAGCCGGTAAAAGTACTTGATAATACAAGTTTTTATTATAATGTTAGGTTTGCATTATCAAACCGGTTTGATAAAGGAGCACTAAATGCATAAAAAAAACACTGCATCAACTGTTGTTCCAATGCTGTAAAGCGCTATGGAAAAACAAGTGCCGGCACCCAACGTTTTTACTGTCTTGCTTGCAATAAAACATATACCTGGAAGCGAAGTGATGTCTCACGAAACAATCAACAACATTGGTTCAAACTATGGATCACTGAAAGCTATTGCATTCGTCAACTCAGCAAGCTTTCAGGGCATAGCAAATCTACACTAGAACGAATTAAAAATTACTGGTTAAACCAAACACCTCCTGAACTGTCTGACTATAGCCAGTATAACTATTTGCTTTTAGACGGAACATATTTTCACAAGAATGGTTGTCTTATTGTTGTAATGGATGCCATTACACAAAAGGTGATTATGAGCCTTTACACTGCCTCAGAAAGCTATTATACGGTTAGGCCTATGCTTGGCCGGCTCCACGAACTAGGATTGCGCCCAAAGGCTTTAATCATGGACGGGCACCGCATGGTCATCCGCGCTATCCGTGAGATTTGGCCAACAGTTATTATCCAACGATGTCTTTATCATATACAGCGAGAAGGATCCCGCTGGTTACGAACGTATCCTAAAACAGAAGCCGGAAAAGAGCTTCAGGGGTTGCTGCGCTATTTGCCAAAGGTCAAAAACAGCAAAAGGAAAGCTCAGTTTCTCCATGACTTCTCTTCCTGGTTGGAAAGACATGAATCTTTCGTTCGTGCATTGCCCAGATCAACAGTTGCCTATAAAGATCTTAAAAGAACTATGGCTTTAATTACTAATGCTCTTCCAGATATGTTTCATTATCTGGATGATCCAAATATTCATTCGACCACGAATTGTTTAGAAAGCTTTTTCTCAAGGCTAAAAGCCGATTTCAGAAGACATCGTGGTCTTTCTGAGGCACATAAACAATCTTATCTGCAGTGGTACTGTTACTTTAAAAACATGAATAACAGCAACACTTTTTGAGTATTATGCCCGCAATGACATTATGACACAACCGTAAGCATGCTGGGGGGGTTTTTTATTTCCTCTTCGTCTAAAAGAGGTGAGGCAAAAGAGGCGTTAATGTAGTGGGTAAGCAACCTTTTTGTGTGAAGAATATCTCTGGTATTTTTAAGCTCCATAACCCACCAGTCACAGGATGCTACCCCCTTAAGCAGTTCGAGACGATCGTAAATATCCTCCAGGTTGGCGGGGGCTACGTGTCCCGAACCTTCAAGCTCGGTGTGATATATGTGGGCATTCATAATCTTATTCTTATGGGGAAGGATATAGCGTTCACAGGCAGTTCTAACCTGATCAGGGGAATTACTTGCATGGACATGCCCTATATCTAAGGTTACCCCCGCACCACTGTGGGCGATAAGCTCTGCGAACAGTTCCGGATCACTTGTCCAGTGGGAGCTGAGATTTTCGAGTGATATACAGACTCCACAGTCGACACCCCGCTCCACGAGGATAGTGAGATTGCTCATTGCCTTCTTTAAATCGAGCTCACCTGCCGACACGTGACCGAACCCGGTATGCACGGTCAGGTGCCTTCTGCCAATCAGCGCTATGCGCTCAATGGTTTGAGTTAGCACTTCCATAGAACTCTCTGACCTGCCGTCTGCATAGGCAAAGTCTATACCGGGAAAGGTGCAGTGAAAGCGGACCTCGATACCCCTCAATTTCTCCATCTGCGAGACAAATGCCTTCTCTGACTGCCCCTTACCAATTGTCCAGTCTATTCCCTCAAAACCATTGAGGACGGCAAAGTCCAGAAGACGGTCTGCGTCCTGATCAAAAATGTTGCATATGGCAATACGTGGCTTCATGTATACATGTTACACTAATCCGTTCCTTAAAAGCAAATAGATTAATCTAATAACTATTGCCACTTATATAGAATTTACCAATAGCCCTCCCTGCCTGATGAAAAATTACCATTTTCTTCTGATACAAGTTCAGCCCGGGACATGAGAAAAATCTTTTCAATGTTAGACACTTTATGTATTATACGATTTCAAATCTACTCTTTCCATTTATAGACCTTTTTATTGACTGCGTGCTGCCTATGCGATGTATCCTGCTTGTTCTTGATGGTCTTGGTGATAAAGGTCTTCCCTGTTTCGAGGGGAAAACACCTCTTCAAGTGGCCGCAACACCAAACCTTGACCACCTTGCTTCCCTTGGCATGAATGGCCTCTACCACAGCCACCTGCAAGGCACTGCCCTGCCCAGTGAACTGGCCCACTTCATCATGTTCGGCTACGACATTGAAACATTCCCCGGCAGAGGTCCGGTAGAAGCAATCGGTGAGTCTATTGCCCTGGAAAATGGAGAAGTTGCGGTACTAGCAAGGATATTTTCTGTTGCCCGGCAGGATGACAGCCTCATCCTAAAAAAAGAGAATCCTACCCTTGATGCACAAACCTGCAGGACTTTACAGGACGCAATTAAAACCTTTCAGGGCGGAGGAGTAGAAATAGAGTTTGTTCCCACCAAAGGGGTAGAAGGCATCCTCCTACTCAGGGGTGATGTATCAGCAATGATAACTGATTCAAACCCCATTTATGAAGGACGTCCGCTGATGGAGGTAGTTCCCCATGAAGGTTCTGAAAAAGACAAGCGTGCGGTTTGCACCGCATCTGCTCTCAATAGATACTTGCGGTGGTGTTACCAGACCCTGGAAAAACATCCACTCAATACAGAAAGGTGTCAAAAAGGACTCCTGCCCATAAACGGAGTGGGGACACAACGTGCCGGAATGAAAAGTTCTCTTCCTCCCTTTAGAGAAAAGTGGGGACTTAAGGGATTATCCGTTTCATCTGGTGCACTTTACCATGGATTGTGTTCCCTGCTTACAATAGAGGTTCAAAAGGTAAAGCAGATAGAAAATCCTGAGGAAGACTTGCGGGAACGTTTGAAACGTGCGAAATCGGCCACAGATTATGACTTTATTCATGTCCACACCAAGGCCCCAGACCAGGCAGCCCACACCAAAGATCCCGAACACAAGAAAGCTACTATAGAATCCCTTGACAGGGCACTGGCTTATGCCATCGATGAAATAACAACCGATGAAACTATACTCTTCGTTATTACCGCCGATCATTCGACTGCCAGCACAGGAAGGATGATACATTCAGGTGAAACCGTTCCCCTAACCATGGTTGGAAAATACACGCGAAGAGATGATGTACGTACATTTAATGAAGTAAGCTGTGCGGGAGGTGCCCTCGGTCCGGTACGAGGCAAAGAGTTGATGTATCTCATCCTCAATTTTTTGGACAGAGGAAAGCTCTGGGGACTTATGGATTCACCGGTCAACCAGCCCTTTTTCCCCGGCAACTACAAACCCCTACTGATTGACCGCACTTCTTGAAGAGTAGCATTTTTCCGGTTGATCAGGTTCAGTTGAAGCGTTTTCCCTTTATTTCTCCTGATACATGTCCTGATCATTTCAGATGTGAACTTATTAACGAGGAACTGTATGGATCCCAGGATTTTTGAAATAGTGAGCAATAAACCTGAGCTCATAAACGATTTCCCTGACTGGATGTTATCGAAGAAACGGGAAAATGAGCTTAAAACAACAGAGGGATTAGCAATAGCTGAAATTGCAGGAAGGGATAGTGTCGCAGCAGCCCTTGAAGCAATCAACACAAGAGACTTTAAGGCACTCCTTCCGACTATTGCTTACACGGGCACAGAGTTCGGAGACTGGAAGGTCCCGTTTCACAAGACGGAGTTGCTGAAGGTATCACTGGGAGAAAAGGGGGTGAAGGTTTTCGATCCCATTATTCTCGGTGCACCTCGCCTCTGGTGGCGTCTGTGTGGACGGTATGTAACACACCTGATTCAAGAATTCGGATTTTACTCTCCCTGTATAGGCTGTCACCTCTATCTCCACACCATACGGATTCCTCTTGCCAGGAAGATTGGGTGCAGTGTTGTAATTGGAGGTGAGAGGGAATCCCACGAAGGAAAAACCAAGATCAACCAGATCAGTGTTGCCCTTGATGCATACATCTCCTTTGCCAGAAAATTCGGAATAGAACTCTTCCTGCCCTTAAGAAACATGTCCAACAACAAGGATATCGAGGCCATCATTAATCAGCCATGGGAGGAGGGGGCTGAGCAGCTGGGCTGTGTCTTGAGTAAAAATTACCAGGGTAAAGACGGGAAAGTTACCCACTCAGAGAGGGATATAGAAAGATTTTTTAGCGAGTTTGCAATCAGGGAGGCAGAAAACGGACTAAAAGATTTTTTAATCCAGGCCTGACCCCGATCTTGATAAGTCTTATCAAAAGCTTATGAATCCTTTTTTATATTTTTGCTGCATTTAAAACATCGCTGGGAAAAGTAAAAAATCGTGTTATGTTTCTTCGAATCCCCGTTGATTTTTCCGTTACTTTTTTCTCAATTTCATGCACATGAAAAGTGTATAATGGATGTTGTATGTTTCAATAAACTCTTAAAATGTCTGATTGTAACATTTTTGGTAAACGTTGAACTTTGGAGGCTTTTTAACATTTTGGCAAGCATGTCAAACTTCTCAACCGATTATGCAAAGTACAAGAAGTTGTGTTCTATTTTGAAAGTAGATTTTTTTCAAGTTCCTCTTGCTGTAATTTCTCATTGTGATTGATGAGGAACTTTTTTATGTGCGTATTACTAATAGACAAAAGAAAAACATAGGATATTGGATTGCTTTTTAATCAAGCTTATACTTGTTGCATGAATATATTCTTTTTTGCGAAAATATGATATGATTATGTGAGTTGTAAAGAATCTTTATTAAGTGTATTGATTTTTAAAACTTTAGAAAGGAGGGAGGTTGATGGGCAAAAAATTTTTTATGCTAACGGCAATACTGGGAATGCTTGTTATAACCTTGCCGGCGTGCTGCTATATCTCTCTTAGACGAGCAATGCATAAATGATGATTTACCTGAGGAAGAAATTACTGGACCATACGACTGCTGTCCGCCAGGATATAAGACTTGTTATAGAGCAGACGAGGGGCACTTTACCTGCTGTCCAGGTATATGCCCCCCCCTTTAGGGCGCACACTGGCGTCGACGTCAACCTCTCACATAGTAACCAAATTGCAATCACCTCAAAACGTATTGCTCGATGTGATCGGAGTTAGAACCTTGCTCATTGAGTTGGGCAATACGTTGGATGAATAATCAAAAGGGTATATATCATAATAAGGCAGGAGCTCCAAAGAAGGGCTTCTGCCTTTCTCTCTGTGTCCATATATTGTATGTTATCATCACAAGTTAAAAGTCTAACATTCTGAAAAGAACCTGCGTTTCATCTACCTACATAAAAAACTCAACATTGAGTTGAGACTGTCAAGGCTGACCACCAAAAAAATTCCATAATCGTTTTGGAATGTCAAAGTGCGATCTAAGTGGTTGGATTATAGGATATTTGGTAAATGTCGAGTTTTTACCTCAATCGGGGTACCACTAAATATTGACATTTGATGCAATTTGGGGTTTAATGTATTTATGGTTAAATAGTAATTGGGTGTTGCAATGAAAGCATTAAATGACATAGCCCTACCTCATCTTAGACAGAATAGTCCAAGTGGGTGGGGTTTATTTGTTTGTAGGAGTGGATGGAGATGAAAAAACTATTGTCTATTGTAATTTTTATTCTAATTTTTACCATTATGTCCGGTAGTGCATTTGCGATAGGATACTGCAAGGACATTACGCCCACTAATCCGCCTGATAAAACCTTTGAAGACGAGTGGATAGGGATTGTCGGTGAAGAAATAGATATAGATATTTACCTCAATGACCTACCAGAAACACTCTTAGCTGCCGGTGTCTTTATACCCGCCTATGATTTGCCCATTGAGATTACAGCTGTCCAAGTCTATGATGGTGTCAATGGTCCTCCGGGCCCTTGGGATCCTGCAGCTACTTTTAATTGCTGGACCTTGTGTACCGGACCTCCTCCATTGCCCGTCCTTGTTACTGTCGCTAACCCATTGGGTGCTGTGCCAGATGAAGATGATGATATCATCATTTGCAGGATTCGTATTCGTTTTCACGAGGAGGGCGATTATAATATTATGGTTTCAACCGTCCTCGGAGTTGATAC
>CAVVWZ010000064.1:0-8841 GCA_963752035.1 uncultured delta proteobacterium
GAACCGATTGCAGACCTTACTGAATATGGAACAGCCTTACAGGCCTGGTCAAAACCTGCCTACAATCCCTATAGAAATGAATATATGGTCTCTTTTATTTTAGCCCAGGAAGAAACCGGCTGGGATTTGTTTACCGTCATTATTGACGCCCAGGGAAATAATCTCTCGGGGAAGATTCCTGTTTCGACAATAGATGCACAGGCCCAGCATCCCTTCATCGTATTTAACCCCATACGGAAGGTTTATTTCATCACCTGGGATGATAATAGAAATGTTGAACGGGATGTTTTTGGTATCATGTTAGACGAAAGCGGCACGGTTGTTACTGAAGAATTTGTTGTTTGTGATGCCAGGGGAGATCAGATATTTACTGATATGGTTCTTAACACAAAAGATGGTTCCACTCTCATAACCTGGGAGGATTTCAGGCACGTTGCCAATTGGAGACAACCTGGTGATATCTACGGGGCATTAGTAAGTTCCACAGGTGAAATGTTAACACAAGACATCCCGGTGCGTGATGACGCCGGAGAAGAAGATGAAGGAGACCAGCGTCAACAACATCAGACCTACAACAGCAAAGCGAATAACTTTTTTGTGGTCTGGTGGGATGAGCGGCCTGCTACCCAGGATGGTGGTATCTATGCACGAATTATAAACGCAGCTGGTGAGCCCGAGGGAGACGATTTTGAGTTGGTTGATCACCCCCATCCCCAAATCTTTTGTTCGGTGAGCTACAACGAAAAGAGTGACAGGATTTTTGCGGTGTGGGATGATAAGAGGGACAGCAATCCCGATTCTGAAGATGAGCAGGAACAGGACAGGAAAGATATCTATGCACGCTGGTTTCTGCCTACCGGGGAACCGGATGGACCTGAAATTCCGATTGAATTACAGGAAGGGGAGCAGAGAAATCCTAAGATAAACTATAACCCCTTAATGAATCAATTTCTTATTGCCTGGAGAAATTATAATGTAGATGAAGAAGGAGGCAGTGATGCTCCTATCGGAGAGGGTCATATCACTGAAGACCCTGGCAATGTGGAGGGTATGCTTTATGGAATGCCATCCTTTCTTTTAGGCAGAGTGATAGATGAAGACACCGGCACTCCCGTAGAAGATGCCCTCGCTATAATCATGGGAAAAGGAATGCTAAAAGTAACCCGACCGGTTCTGGAGGATGGTTTAATGTAGAGGAAAAACTACAATCACCGGGAACCTATGGGATTGTGGTTCTCAAGCTTGGCTATCAAATGGCAGTGCAATTCATCGATTATCAAAACACACCACTTGAAGAAACGGTAAGAGTTAGTAAGTGGGGTCGGGCCACACTAACTTATTAGTATTGTTAAAAAAACTATCTAGAAAAGGCCTCCTTTAGGGCCAATAATCCCATTTTCGGCCCCAAAAAAGGCACTATTGGGAATGAAAGCAGTTTTTTGAGCTCTTTATTTTTTCTTGTCTTTTTCTTTCCAGAAGAGCTCAAGTTCTCCTTTTTTCTGGATAAATTTCTTTGAGAGGAGAGAAGGGAAGGGCTTCGCAATGGTATCCACCATGAAAAGTGCTGAGCGGGAAAACAGGGAGTTTTTTATAAAAGCACTTTTGGCAGGAAGCAACGTAATCACAAGTAAGATAATGATAAGGAGGCAAACCACACCTTTGAGAAGCCCCACCAGGCCTCCGGCGAGGTAATCAGCTATATCCTGGTAAAAGCGCTTGCATGTCGCGAGGATTGCCCACAACAGAAGAACCATAAGCAGGTAGATACACACAAGGACCGTCCCGAAGGCTACCGTATCATTCAGTATTCTTTCGGTTGTTTTCTCGTCAAAGAGTCCGGCAAAATGTGGAAAAAGGTAACACGCCATGGGATAGGAAATACAGAGGATAACCAGGGACAAAAAAGTAGCTATGGTGCCTTTGCGAACACCACCAAATATAAAACACCCGACAACAGCAAGGAGGACAAGATCGAAAAGCAATGATAGGCTAAAATCCATTCAACTACCTCCCAAGGGTCATTATTGGATACAGTCACCTTTCCTGTACCATCCTTTAACCTAAACCCTCACTCATTGTCAAATAATTTCCAATACCCACAAGCTACTAGATTTTGTTACCCTTTTTCACAAGAGTGTGATATATACTATATGGTGTTGTCCAAAAATTTTCCAAAAGGCACTAATGACATCAGATAGTTCAAAAACCATAAAAGAAACGAAGGAAATCCAAAAGTGGGATAAAGATACTGCTGTAACCCCCCTTGACCCCCTGCAAAAATACCTTTCGGATGTAAGACAGCATGCCCTGCTGACCAAGGAAGAGGAGCACCAGTTGGCAGTAAACTACAGGGAAAGCAAGGACAAGGATGCCGCATACAGGCTGGTGACCGGCAATTTACGGTTAGTAGTAAAGATCGCCCTGGAATTTCATCGTGCATGGGTAATGAACCTGCTAGACTTAATTCAAGAAGGTAACATAGGATTAATGCAGGCTGTAAAGAAATTTGATCCCTATCAGGGAGTAAGGCTTTCATCATATGCCTCTTTTTGGATCAGAGCATATATTTTACGGTTTATCCTGGACAATTGGAGATTGGTGAAAATCGGCACAACCCAGGCCCAACGAAAACTATTTTTCAACCTTCAAAAAGAAAAAGCGAAGCTTGAGGAACTCGGATATGCTGCTGAACCTAAACAAATTGCAGAGGCAATGGGGGTTAAAGAAAAAGAAGTCATCCAGATGGATCAAAGAATGAGCAGTTGGGAGGCATCCCTTGATACCCCCATCAAAGGGGATACGGAGAGGAGTTTAATGGATTTCCTGCCCGCAAAGGAGGATTCCATAGAAAAAAATCTGGCAAAAAATGAAATACAGTCACTGGTTGCCACAAAATTAAATGAATTCAAAAAGACGATTAAGGATAAAGAGCTCTACCTCTTTGAAAACCGTATCCTGACAGAAAAACCCGCAACCCTCCAGGAGATAGGAGATAACTACGGCATCACACGGGAAAGGGCCAGACAGATCGAAGAAAGGCTCCTGAGAAAAATAAAGGCCTTCCTGGAAACAGAAATCCCCGGCATAGAAGACTATCCAATAAAATTTGGCAGCTAACAAAGACGGATTAGACCTTGACAAGTAACAAAAAATGATTAGAATTAGTCATTTAAAATTGATAGTCTAGCAAAAAGTCAAAGACCAGACGAGGTTTAACCGCGTGGGTTTCCTCAGTGATTATAAAAGCGAGCTTTTCTTAACAGTACTTATACTGTACGTTCTAACACTTGCCCTCGGTGTTATAGGCGAACTGTTTGATATTGAATGGATTTTAAACCTTCCCCTTTTCTGAACAACACCTGTACAGGGGATTATCAATGCCCAATGCCATACTCCCACATGCGATTTAGGAAGCCTGGGGCTGAAAAGACCAGGCTTTTTAAACACATCTACCCCAGGACTATTCTAAGGATTGATCATCAATGGTAAAACGAGATTACTATGAAATTCTAGAAGTAACCAAAACTGCCACTGGAGAGGAAATCAAAAAGGCATATCGCCAAATGGCCCTCAAGTACCATCCAGACCGAACACCCGGAGATAAAGAGGCAGAAGACAAATTCAAAGAAGCATCCGAGGCCTATGAAATACTGAGAGACTCCGAAAAGAGAAGCCTCTATGACCAATTTGGACACGAAGGATTGAAGGGATCAGGATTTCAGGGATTCTCCGGCTTTGATGATATTTTTACAAGTTTTGGTGACATCTTCGATGACTTTTTCAGTATGGGTTCCGGCGGCCGGAGAGGAGGCAGGAGGAGCTACGCACGCCGTGGTTCAGACTTACGATATGACCTTCCCATCAGTTTCAGGGATGCTGCCTTTGGTAAAGAAAAAGAAATTGATATTGAAAAGCATGAAACCTGTGAAACCTGTACGGGAACCGGAGTTAAACCGGGAGAATCAAAACAGACCTGTCCCGGTTGTGAAGGAAGAGGGCAGGTTAGCCACACCCAGGGGTTCTTCTCTATAAGCTCAACCTGCTCACGTTGCCAGGGGCAGGGAGAAATCATCACCCACCCCTGCAAAGACTGCTCGGGTAATGGAGCAGTGCTCACACCCAGAAAATTGAAGGTAAAGATACCCGCAGGTGTTGAAACGGGGATCCGCCTTAAGCTGGTGGGAGAAGGAGAAGCAGGTGAACGGGGAGGTCCTCCGGGAGATCTCTATGTGGTTTTACACGTTGAACCCGATGCCTTTTTTGAAAGAGAGGGGAACGACATACTGTGTCAAATTCCCATTTCATTCTCCCAGGCTGCACTGGGTGCCAAAATAGAAGTACCTACCTTAAATGGGTCTGAAAAGATTACCATACCGCCCGGGACCCAAACCGGGCAGCGCTTCACTATCAAAGGTGCAGGAGTGCCCTATCTTCACGGACGAGGAAAGGGAGATGAGTTTGTTCACGTGATGGTGAAGACACCCACTAAACTGAACCGGCAGCAAGAAAAACTGTTTGAAGAATTGGCCTCTTTAGAAGTGGAAGACCGTTAGTAAAACGATGAACCCTTTTTTTAAAATTGCCTCTATTGCTTCAGCACTGCTTGTTGTTCACTGTCTTCTCCCTGGTCAACTGATCGGGGCTCCTCGCGTTTCTCTCTCTCTGGACAAAAAGAATATCTCTGCACAAAAAACATTTACCTGTGAGCTTACCATTTCCTGGGAAGGTGATGCAGACCAGTACCTGGTTGACCGCCCAAACCTGAATCCCCCCGAGGGTATTGTGGAAGTAGGCTCTTCTTCCAGCTCCATAACCAGGGGAGACAAGTACCTCTTACAGTACCGCTATGATTTGCAAGCCGAGAAAGAAGGAACCTATGTGCTGGAACCCATAGCAATAAGCTTCTGGGCAAAAGGAACTAATGAAGAGGAAAAGGTAAGCACTGAAGAACTCACCATCACGGTTACCTCCTTCAGCCTGACTCAGTACAGCGGAAACTGGCTCATACCCGTTGCCCTCGCAATCATTGTGATAAGTCTTTTTAGTGCTCTAATCGTTTTAATCTCAAAGAAAAGAAGACGTAACCGTGACCAGACACAGGTCACCACATCCCGTAAGAACACACTTGACAGTGACCTCACTCACTGTAATGACTGTAAAATTAAAGGGGATTGGAAAAACTACATCCAGACAGCGATTGCCATTCGAAACCAGCTGCCCACGGAAGTGAAAGGCCTGGAAGCACTGGATAAGCTCGCTGAGAGAATACACTATGGTGGTTTTCGTCCAAACACTGAAGAAATTAACCTCATTCATAGACAGCTGGAACAGGCAGTAAAAAGTGTCTCCAGAAAGGATCCGGACAGGGAATTAGACGGGATTGCTCTTCGGTAAACATCTTTTTGTAAGCAAAGGGAGGAAGAAATAATGCAAACAGACATTCAACAAATCACAAAAGCCGTAGAAGAAAAAAGCAGCTATGTGAAGAAGCTCACAGATGAGATGGAAAAAGTTATAGTGGGTCAGCATTATTTAATAGAACGGTTGCTGATTGGCATACTTGCCAATGGCCATATACTCGTCGAGGGTGTTCCAGGCCTGGCAAAGACAACCGCGGTGAAAACCCTTGCCCAAACCATTGAAACCAGCTTCAAAAGAATCCAGTTCACCCCCGACCTACTCCCTGCAGATCTCATGGGCACCCAAATCTACCTCCCCAAGTCAGGTGACTTTACGGTAAAAAAAGGCCCCCTGTTCAGCAACATTATTCTGGCTGATGAGATTAACCGGGCACCGGCAAAGGTTCAAAGTGCACTTCTGGAAGCCATGCAGGAAAGGCAGGTTACCATCGGGGACGAAACATTCAAGCTCGAAGAACCGTTTCTGGTAATGGCCACTCAAAACCCTATCGAACAGGAAGGAACCTACCCCTTACCTGAGGCCCAGGTTGACCGCTTCATGCTTAAGCTGCGTGTAACCTATCCCACCAAGCAGGAAGAAAAGGAGATAATGCAACGGATTGCCGACAGAAGTCTCATTGAGGTCAAACCGGTGACATCCCCCCAGGAGATAGTGGAATCCCAAAAGGTAGTTGATCAAATTTATATCGATGACAAGCTCAAAGACTACATCGTAGACATTGTTTTTGCCACACGGGAGCCCAAGTCATACGGCATTGACATTGAAGATATGATAGCTTACGGAGCTTCCCCCCGTGCAACCATTTACCTCAATCAGGCTGCAAAGGCCTACGCCTTCCTGCAGGGGAGAGGATACGTCACCCCGCAGGATGTTAAATCAGTGGGAATGGATGTGTTGCGGCACCGGGTACTGTTAACCTACGAGGCTGAAGCAGAGGAGCTCACCTCGGATGATATCATCACCAAGATATTTGACAACGTAGAGGTCCCTTAAAGGTTCAATTGGGGAAGGAATCTCAGATCCCATAGATCATATCAAGGAAGTGTTAACATGTTTCGACGACGAAGCAACACAAGTGAGAGTACACGGGATACAGGCAGGCTCTCTAAAGAGGTTATTAAAAAAATTCAAAGAATCCATATTCACACCAATTATCTGGTGAACGATATTCTTGCGGGAGAATACGAAAGTGCCTTCAGAGGAAGGGGAATGGAGTTCGAAGAGGTACGGGAATATCAGGCAGGTGATGATGTACGGGATATTGACTGGAACGTAACTGCCCGGATGGGACATCCCTACGTCAAGATATACCGGGAGGAACGGGAGCTCACCATCATGCTCATGGTTGATGTCAGCAACTCGGGGCAGTGTGGTTCAATCACACATCTCAAAAATGAAGTAGCTGCAGAAATCGCTGCGATCCTCGCATTTGCAGCAGTAAAGAGCAACGACAAAGTAGGGCTCATTATCTTCAGCGACAGGGTGGAAAAGTACATTCCTCCCAAAAAGGGACGAGCCCACGTATGGAGAGTTATCAGAGAGGTTATCCAACACAAACCCCAGAGCACGAAGACCGACATAAGTGCAGTCCTCAATTTTCTCAACAAGATTACCACCCGCAGGGTCATAGCCTTTCTCATCTCAGATTTCATTGCCCAGGGCTATGAAAAATCACTGCGCATAACCAACAAAAAACACGATGTCATTGCCCTTTCCATAACTGACCCCATAGAACAACGGCTCCCCCAGGTAGGATTAATTGAGCTGGAAGATGCCGAAACCGGGGAGACGATGCTGGTCGACACCAGCGACAGTAACATTAGAAAGGGATTTAGTGCCCTGGCTGCCCGCAACCGCAAAGAGCTCCTGGAACGATTTCGCAGTAACAACGTAGACCACATAGGAATCCATACCGACCAGTCTTCCATTGACCCTATTATGAAATTTTTTCGGATGAGGGAAAAAAGGTTATGAACAAAAAGGGTGCGGCCAACACTCAATCCATTCTCTTAAGTGTTCTAGTCGTGGTTTTGGTAACTGCTGTGGCATACCTCCTTTTCACTGGCAAAAGAGGACTTGGTTCTCACCCTGCCAACACCTGGCAGGGTGACGGTACCAGTCCACCGTGAACTTGCCTCCAAACTGAAAAGTGTGGGGTTAAACGGGGAGGCAATCAAGGCCTATGAAGACTTTTTTAACACCGCTCAGCTGGATAAGCGAACCAGAGCAAACAGTGCCTACACAGTGGGGAAACTCTACATGGAAGAGGGAAACTATGAAAAGGCCATTAGCTGGCTGTATCGTGTAGATATCATTGATCCCGATACCCCCCTCAAAAGCGAGCTTAGTTCAAAAATTGTTCACTGCCTGGAAGAGCTGGGTAAGTTCCATGCAGCTGAATATGCACTGGACGCACGAAGCACACTGGCAGAAAATCCGGAAGAGGAACAAAAAGGTGAAAAGGTAGTAGCAGAAATCGGCAGCAGTAAAATCACCCTTGCCCAGGTGGATGAAGCCCTTCAGGAACTGCCCCCCTGGATCCAGGAACAGTTTAAGACAAAAGAAAAACGGGTTGAATTTCTAAAAAAGTTTGTGGCAGATGAACTCTTTTACCGGAAGGCCCAAAAACTGGAATACGACAAAGACACTGGGTTACGGAAGAAGACTGCACTGTTCATGAAACAGCAAATGATTAACAGGATTCTGGAAGAAGAACTAAAGGATAAAACAGCCATCCAGGAAGACGACCTTACCAACTATTTTGAGGCAAATAAAGAACACTATAAGGAAAAGGCTCAAGCGCGTATCCGCCTGATCAAAGTGAAAACGGAAGAGGATGCCCAAAGTATTGTTACAGCAGTTGGTCAAGGCAAAGACTTTGCTTCCCTCGCCCAGGAACGTTCTTTAGATGAAACCACTGCTAGAGAAGGGGGGAAATGGACTGGATGGATCACCGATGGCAAGGATGATCTCGGCATAGGAAAAGCAGATGAGATATCCAAAGCAATTTTCTCAACTCAACCAGACTCTCTCTCCCCGATTGTAAAGGTTGGCAATTACTATTACATCTTTAAAGTTGAAGAAAAGAAACCCGAACGGTTGCGGAATTACCAGGAAGTACAGGAATGGGTAAAGAATGATTATCTCAATAATAAAATGAAGATCGCTTACCAGAACCTTTTAGAACAGATGCTGACCAGTTCGGAGGTTAAGCTCTACCCCCACATAATCACTGAAGAAGGATCACCTTCCCCATGAAGCGACTGTATACTTTCGGGGTTATTGCCCTCGGCTGTTGTTTTCTCCTGCTGGCATGCAACAGGGGGACACAAAAACCGGGCGGTGTGGCAGAAGCCCTACCTCCGGTTGAGGCCATGGCCCAGGTAGATAGAGCAACTGCCACAACCGGTGACCCCATTC